>USBY01000015.1 GCA_900553015.1 uncultured Clostridium sp.
TGCCGAAAATACTTACGAGTTACCTTGTTGGGAAGATAGGCTTTCGCTAGATTTTATATATTCCTCTTTAGCTCAGTTGGTAGAGCGCTCGGCTGTTAACCGATAGGTCGTTGGTTCGAGCCCAACAAGAGGAGCCAAAAACTGATAAGAATATAACTTATCAGTTTTTTTTTGTTCAAAAATAAAGTAAGTAAAGCTTTTTATTTTTAGATGCTAGTAATTTGCCGAGCAATGATATATAATTACTGAAATCATAATTAACAAATAAGTATTGGTATAAATTTATGGAGGTTAGTATCGATGAAGCAAAAATTAGTTAGATTGAATTCTATTGATGGAATAGAGATGCCAGGAATCCTATATGAACCTGAAATAAGAACTAACAAAATAGTGATTGAAGTGCATGGGTTATGTGGAAGCTTTTATGAAAATAGATTTATTGATATTTTAGCAATGACATATACAAATAAAGGAATAAGTTTATTGACTTTTAATAATAGGGGTACCAACTTTGTCGCAGAATTATTGCAAGGAAATGAATTTAAAGTTATAGGTGGATGTCATGAAAGATTTAAAGACTGTTTATTAGATATAGAAGGTGCAATAAATTTTGTAAAAGAGAAAAATTATGAGGAAGTAATATTACAAGGACATAGCTATGGCTGTAATAAAGTGATTTATTATTATAATAATAAAAAAGATGAATCTATAAAAAAACTCGTATTATTAGGTCCATGTGATATACAAAAAGAATGTAAGATGTATTTAGATGAAGATGAATATAATAATTTAGAAACAGAATCAGCTAGATTAGTTAAATAAGGTAAGCCTAGCCAATTACTTGATTTTTCACTAAACGGTAATGGAAAAATTTCAGCAGGAACTTATTACCATGATTTTTTACCCAATACTGAAACAGATTTTATAAGATATCGTGAAGGTGTTAATAGTAAAAGTAAAGAATTGAATAATATTGAGATTCCAGTATTAGTTGTATTTGGCGATATGGATGAATGTGTACTAACACAAGATATAGAAATTATAGAAGGATATTTAAATAATAATATAAAAGAATGTAATATTCAAATTATAAAAGGTGCAGATCATTCGTTTACTGATAAATATAAAGAATTGGGAGAAGTAATTAATAATAATATCTAAAGGAGAATAATATGAAGGTTTTAATTGCAACGAAAAATCAAGGTAAAATTGAAGGTGCAAAAAAAGCATTAGAAAATTATTTCGAAAATGTTGAAATCGAAGGAATACCTGTAAATTCTGATGTACCAGATCAACCAGTTAATAAAGAAATATATATAGGTGCTAAAAATAGAGTAAAAAATTTAAAAGAATATGCTAAAAATAATAATATTAAAGCAGATTTATTTTTAGGTATAGAGAGCGGAATAAATGATTTATTAGGAAGATGGATGATTACAAATATAGCTGTAATTGAAGATAATGATGATTTCGAAAGTTATGGTACAAGTCCTTCTTTTCCAGTTCCAGATAATTTAGTACAAAAAGTATTAGATACAAATTTAAGTAAAGCCATGGATACTGTACTAGGAGAAGACAAAGAAAGACATAACCATAGTGGAGGGATTCAATTATTAACACATAATAAAATTTCAAGAATTGATTTAACAGAAGATGCTTTTATAATGGCATTAACTAAATATATTAACGGAGAAAAGTGGAGATAAATTATTAATAAAAGAAGGGATTTTTTATATGAATATAGAAGTAAACAGAGTATTAATTACTGTAACAGTACCAACAGAAAATGCTGAAGAGTTAAGAAAAGCTATTTGTGATGCAGGAGCAGGAGTTATTGGCAATTATACATATTGCACATCAAATGTCATAACTAAAGGAACGTTTATACCAAATAAACAATCTAATCCATATATAGGAGAAAAAGAAAAATTAGAAATTGTGGAAGAAGAAAAAATAGAAACGGTATGTGACGTAAAAATATTAAAACAAGTATTAAATAGATTACGAGAAGTACATCCATATGAAGAGCCAGCTATAAATATTATACCTCTTATTGATGAAGAAAGTTTATAAAAATTTTATTATACTATTGGATAAATTACATATTATATGATAATATGTAGAAAAATGTTGAAAGGAGTTGCTGTTATGAATTTAGAGCTTCCAAAAAACAATGTTGTATTTGATGACAACATGGGAGAGGTGAAAAATGGTATTCTGTATATATATCGGCTAAATAGTTTTTATGATTTGATGTATGAAATTGCATATATTGTATATGGCACAGATAAATGCTGGTATTGTGGTAAGCCCTGTAGAAGAGGAAAGGGAAGACCAAATGATTCACGTGCAAAAATAACGTTAGATCATTTAATTCCAACAAGTATTGGTGGTCCAACAATAGTAAATAATTTAAGACCAGCGTGTCATACATGTAATGATCAGCAAAAGGGGGATTTAACATCAGAGCAATTTTTCGAAATCCTAGCTTTACAAAAGCAATTAAATAAATGCTCAAATCAAGCAGAGAGGAATTATTTAAATAAAAAGATTGCAATGAGACGTCTCGAAATGCGGGATGAAAATACAGATAAGCGAAGAGGGATTATTCCATATTTACCGAAAGAATGGACTTCAAAGAAGATATCAGGTGATTTAATAGGTACAATATCACCGGACATACAGCTTGGTAGTCAATTCAAAAAACAAGATGAATTTTATAGAAAATATAAAAGAATAAAATTCCCATTGATTATCAGTGATAATGGATATCTGCTGGCAGGATATAATTCAGTAGCAATTTCTAAAAAGTACAGAATACCATGGCAGCTTGAAAAAATTGTATTGGAAAATGTTGTTGTTTATCTTAGAAGGGGAACGCCATATTAAGGCGTTCCTCTTGCATCTAATATCTTAATTTGGTAGAATACGTAATATATGAAAATGGAGGTACATAAATAGTGAAAGAAGAATTTTTAATGTTATTAAGAAGTGTAAATAGAGAAGGAATGGATGAATTAATTAATTTTATTGAAAAATCAGACTTTTTTAAGGCACCAGCAAGTACAAGATTTCATGGGAGTTATGAAGGAGGACTTTTAGAGCATAGCTTAAATGTATATAAATTATTATGCGAAAAAGTAAAAAATTGTCCAGTGGAAATAAATGTATCACAAGACAGTTTAATAATAATTGGATTATTACATGATATATGTAAAGCTAATTTTTATAAAGTTGATTATAGAAATGCAAAAAATAGTTTAGGAGTATGGGAAAAGGTACCATATTATACAATTGATGATACAATACCATATGGACATGGTGAAAAATCTGTAATGATGATTAGTGAATATATAAAATTAACTGTAGAAGAAAAATATTGTATTAGATGGCATATGGGATTTACAGAGCCAAAAGAGCTTTATAACACTTTAGGTCAAGCGTATAAGAAGTATCCATTAGCTTTATTAACTCATGAAGCTGATTTAGAAACTACATATTTTTATGATATATAAAATAAAAACTACTAAAATATATTTTAGTAGTTTTTTGATTTTAAGTTTAATTTTTTTATTACAGAATTAGGCACATAGTTAGAGATATCTCTATTATTATTTATAAGATCCATAATCATAGTAGAACTTATAAAACCATATTTCCCAGATCTAATATAAATAGTATCTAAATTTGAAAGTTCTTCATTAATTTTAGCGACATTTTCTTCATAATGATAGTCCATATCATTTCTAAGGCCTCTTATAATATAATTACAATTGCAAGAAATTGCTGCATCAACTGATAAATTATCATATGAAATTACATCAACATTTGATAAATTTTCTTCGATTAAACAATCTTTTATAGCATCTTCCATTAATTCTTTTGGAAAACGTCTATCTTTAACAGAATTTATACCAATACCAATAATTACTTTATCAAATAATTTGCTAGCAGATTTTACTACATGTAAATGTCCATTTGTGAAAGGATCAAAACTTCCTGGATAAAAGCCAATATTCATATTATTACCTCCATATAACTTTAATGTATTATACAATTATTAATTAGTAATTACAATAAATAAAAAATATAATTGCATAAAAAATTTTTATAATATATAATCAAAAAAGTGGAGGAAATATAATGGATAGATTATCGATAGAAGAGGCATATAAACTACTAGAAGAAGCACCAAGAAATAATAAAGAATTATGGATAAAGCATTCAGTAAATGTTGCAATAGTTGCTGAAAGATTAGCTGATCAATTGAATTTAGATAGCAAAAAAGCTTATGTATTGGGGTTAGTACATGATATAGGAAGAAGAGCCAGAGAGCATGTGGGATTAAGACATATTATAGAAGGATATAATTATTTAAAAGATTTGGGTTATGAAGAAGAGGGGAGAGTGTGTTTAACTCATACTTTTTATGCTAGAAATTTAGTAATACCAAATTTAACTAAAAAAGATACAAATCTTACTAGAAATGAAATTGATTTTATTGCAGATTATATAAATAAAAATGGATTTAATATATATGATAAAATTTTGCAAGTTGCAGACAATATGGGAAGTGCAAGTGGAATAAACACAATAGAACGAAGAAGAACAGAAAGTATGTTAAGATATGGTATAACAGATGTTTCTGAAAAAAATTTACAAGGAATATTTAATGTACAAGCTGAAATAGAGGAAAAATTAGGATATTCTATATATTATTTATTTCCAGAAGTAACAGACAATATTTCTAAAACGTTAATAAAAGATGTTGTAAAAATTAAAAAATAAAATTTTTTTGAATAAAATCTTGCAAGAAAAAATATAATAGTATATAATACAAATTGTAATATATAGATTCCTCTTTAGCTCAGTTGGTAGAGCGCTCGGCTGTTAACCGATAGGTCGTTGGTTCGAGTCCAACAAGAGGAGCCAAAAAGAAAAAGTCCATTTTAATGGACTTTTTTTTGCATGTTTCTAGAAAATAAACTTTAACTATGATAAGATGAGTAAAAATTTCTAAGGAGAACTCATGTTAAAAATATATAATATTAAAGATAAACAAGAATATTTAAAAGAAGTTGCAATACTAACACAAAAAGAATGGGGCAAAACTAGTAATACTCAAGCTGAATTTAATAAAAAAATATTAAGAAAAATAGAAAAAATAAAAAACAACTTAGACAATAAAAATTATTGTAAATTAATTTTACTCGATAATGATGAATTGATAGGTTTTATATCTATATTTGAACATGATTGTGACGAAAGACAAGATTTATCACCTTGGTATGCAACTATGTTTGTAAAAAAAGAGTATAGAGGAAACGGGTATTCAAAGATTTTAAATGATGCAATCTTGAAAGAGGCAAAATCAAGAGGATTTAAAAGACTTTATTTAAAAACTACATTAGATAATTATTATGAAAAGTTTGGAGCAAAATATTTAGAAACTTTAGCTAATAATGAGAAAATATATTATTTTGAAATATAAGGACTAAAGGCTGTAAGATGCAAATCTTACAGCCCTTTAAAAGAGAATCAATCTTCATATTCGTACCACTTCTTATGACGAGTATGCATAGCGGAATTGATATATGCTCCTTTAGCCAAAGAATTAACGGTGTTATTGTATAAACACTGCGTAAATATTCTGTCAAATTCCTGTGGGTCAAATTCTGGAATGTCAATGGTACTAAGCATTTCATCAAATAGTGGCCAAAAAGCCCTAAGTTCAGGGTCTTGTTTAAATTCAGTTAATCTCCGAATTATTTCTTCTCTTTTTTCCATATTCAACTGCTCCTTTCAAATAGCTAAATATAATTATACTATAATTAACATAATTTGTAAAATAAGAGAGAAAATAAATATGGATAGCCTAAAAATATAAAGTATGTTATACTTACTTTGCAAAGGAGAAGACGTATGAAATCGATAAAAGAATTATATAAAATAGGCAATGGTCCATCTAGTTCACATACTATGGGACCAAAAAAAGCAGCATTATTATTAAAAGAAAAATACCCAACTGCAGACTTATATAAAATCATATTATATGGTTCATTAGCGTTTACAGGAAAGGGACATTTAACAGATAAAATAATCTTAGAAGCTTTAAAACCAAGTAATGTAGAAATAATTTTTAATAAAGAAATAAAAGAAATAAAACATCCAAATACAATGGATTTAATAGCATTAAAAAATGAAAAAGAATTAGGCAAATTTAGAGCTTATTCAATAGGTGGAGGAAGTATACAAATAGAAGGAGAGGACTTCCAGGAAGAACAAGACATCTATGATTTTACAACATATACTGATATAAAAAATAATTGTAAAGAAAAGAATATTTCATTATTAGAGTATGTATATACACAGGAAGATAGCAATTTAAAAGAATATTTAAAAACAGTTTGGCAGACTATGAAAAAAACATTAGAAGAGGGCTTAAAACAAGAAGGATTAATTCCAGGAAGATTAAAGATAACAAAAAAAGCAAAAACGTTATATAGTAAAGAATTAAAAAATGAAACTGCAGACTTAAAAAGGACTAGATTGTTAACAGCATATGCATATGCTACAAGTGAGCAAAATGCATCAGGAGGAATGATTGTAACAGCACCAACATGTGGTGCATCAGGGGTTTTACCAGCAGTATTATATTATCTATATAAACAAGAAAATGTTACTGAAGCTAAAATATTAGAAGGTTTAGCTATTGCAGGATTAATTGGAAATTTGGTAAAGACAAATGCTTCAATTAGTGGTGCAGAATGTGGATGTCAAGCTGAGATTGGAACTGCTTGTTCAATGGCGGCAGCTGCATATGCATATATAAAAGGGCATTCAATAGATATTATTGAATGTGCAGCAGAAATAGCAATGGAGCATCATTTAGGTTTAACTTGTGATCCTATTTATGGATATGTACAAATACCTTGTATAGAAAGAAACGCAGTAGCATCAATTAGAGCAATAGATTCAGCTAATATGGCATCACTTTTATATAAAGATAGCAAAATTTCATTTGATTTAGTTGTCGAAACAATGTATGAAACTGGAAAAGACTTAGGAAGCCATTATAGGGAAACAAGCAAAGGTGGTTTGGCTAAAAAGTATTGTAGAAATAAATTCTATAATGACAATATGGAAGAGGAGTAAAATATAATTTATAGTTATACCTGAATGAGTATTTTGTATTTTACATAATACTATAAATGAACTATAATTTTATCTATAAAGTTTGACTATAAAGGAGAGGAAAAATGAAAATTTATGTAACAAGACATGGACAAACAGATTGGAATGTGCAAGGAAAAACACAGGGAAGAACAGATATTGAATTGAATGAAGTTGGAATTAAGCAAGCGAAACAAACTAAAGAAGAACTAAAGAATGTAGATATAGATTTAATAATTTGTTCACCATTAAAAAGAGCGAAACAAACAGCAGAAATAATAAATGGGGGAAGAAATATTCCAATTATATTTGACAATCAGATAATTGAAAGAAATTTTGGAGAATTTGAAGGCGAAAAAATAAAGTTTGATGAATTTTGGGATTATAATGTAACCCAAAAATACCAAAAAGCAGAGACTATCCAAGATATTAACAGTAGAATTTCAAATTTTTTAGATAAAATAAAGGAAGAATATAAAGATAAAAATGTTTTATTAGTAACACATGGTGGTGTAAGTATTGCTATAAATTGTTATTTTAAAGGAATTCCTGAAGATGGTAAGCTTATTAATTATTGCTTACATAATTGTGAAGTACAAGAATTTGAAATCTAATTATATATTATGGTATAATATTTCTGTTAACATAAGCCAGAAGGCAGGAGGTAGAAGAAATGTATACACTAGAAAAATTAAAAAAACGGTGGAGTGACAGGAGAGAGCTTAATAAAATAGGCAAAGTTTTCAAAATGTGGTATGGTATAACCACTAACATCATGTGTGCACCATACTTACCAAAGGACATTACAGAAGAGATGTTCAACGTGTTGTTAGCAGATATTAAAGAATTTATACAAACAGAACTGAAATATGTTCCGGTAGAAAATGAAAATGATGCAAAAATGGCGGCGATTTTGTTTGAGCAATATGACCAAAATCTCGTGCAAGGATTTCAAATCTTTGTAAAACAAGGTGATGAATGGTTCACTAGAGTAGGTAAAGCGCAGACATTAAAGAAAGTTGAGAAAATTCAACTAACTGAACAGGATGAATACAACTCAATTTTTCTAGAGTGGATAGAAAATGTAGAAAAGGCTATTACCAATATTCATATACTTGGAAAGTTACCTATGAAAGAGGTTAATCCAAAGAGGACAGAGATTATATATTTTGCTTAACACAGAAATGAAAGTGGCAGGAAAGTTATATTAGACTTCCTGTCATTTTTATTGCCATGTATAATCTTAACAAAATAAATGAAATTTAAAAATTGAATGATAAAATTAATTTTGACAAATTAATTTATTAAATATATATTTATCAAAAAGGAGAATATTATGAATATAATAATATAAAAGAGGTGTAAGTATGAAATTTTCGAGAAATACATATTTAGAAGTTGATTTAGGAAAGATAAAAAATAATGTAAAAAAAATAATAAATAATTATCCGACATATAAATATTATTTTGGAGTTGTAAAAGCAAATTGTTATGGATTAGATAACGAAAGCTTAGCTGTTACAAAGACAATAATTGATGCTGGATGTAACTATTTAGCAGTAGCAACGTTAGAAGAGGCAATTGCAATAAGAAAAAAATTTAAAAGTATTCCAATATTAGTATTAGGTCATATAAATAGAGAGCACATTAAAGAAGCAATAGAATATAATATAACAATAACAATTCATTCAGAAGATTGTTTAGAAGAAATACTAGCTCAAAATTTACATGGATTAAAAGCCCATATAAAGATAAATACAGGAATGAATAGGTTAGGAATAAATAAAAATTTAAAAGGTTTATATGATAAGTGTATAAATAATAATATAGATGTAGAAGGAATTTTTACACATATATATAATGCATCAAATGAAACAGATTATAATAAGCAAATAGAATTTTTTGAGAATTTATTAAAAGAAATAGATATTTCCAAAGTTCCTATTATTCACATTTCAGCAAGTGAAGCACTAACAAACTATAAAAAGCCAGTAGAAGCCAATGGATGCAGATTAGGAATAATTATGTATGGATTTTCTGAAAAAATTGAATTAGACTCACCAGTAAAATTAATTAGTGAAGTAGTTCAAATTCATAATTTAGAAAAGGGCGAAGTTATAGGATATAATGGAATATTTAAGGCAGAAGAAGATACAAAAATAGGTGTGATTCCTGTGGGATATGCAGATGGAATAATTAGAAAAAATACAGGAAGATATGTATATATAAATAATAACAAATACAAAATTGTAGGAAATGTATGTATGGATATGCTATTTGTAGAAATTGATGAAAAAGTACATTTATATGATGAAGTAGAAATTTTAAAAGATAATAAACATATAGAAGAAACAGCAAAATACTTAGAAACAATACCTTATGAAATATTGTGCGAAATAGGTGGGAGAGTTCCAAGAATTTACAAAAATAATTAAAAGGTATTGACTGAGCTAAAAAAACATTATATACTATTACACAGTAAAAAAGGAGAGCTTTTTATGAGAAATATATTAAACAATAAAGGATTAAATCATCATCACAGGTAAGCTTGTGTCTATTAGGCACAGGCTTTAACTGCTTGTGCCTTTATTGTTTAAGAAGACCTTAAAGGTACTAAAAATGTATCTTTAAGGTCTTTTTTTCGTACTTGTTAAAATTGGTCGCGACATTTTAACGAAAAGGTCTTCAAAATAAATAAAGGTGTAAACCTTATTAAATTAAAAATGGAGGTAAATGATATGAATAAGAAAATTTTAATTATTGTAGGAGTTGTATTAGTAATTGCAATTATAGGAGTGGCAATTGCATTTAACAAAAATACTCAAGAAGAAGACAATACATTTGTATTAGGAATGGATGATAGTTTTCCACCAATGGGGTACAGAAACGAAAATAATGAACTAGTAGGTTTTGACATAGATTTAGCACAAGAGGTATGTAATAAATTAGGTATGAAATTAGAAGTTCAAACAATATCTTGGGCAGCTAAAGAACAAGAATTGGATTCAGGAAATATTGATTGCATATGGAATGGTTTTGGATATACAGAAGAAAGAAATGAGGCAATGACATTAAGTAATCCATATGTTAAGGATAAATCAATGTTTGTTGTAAAAGGTGATTCAAGTTATACAAATCAAGATGAATTAAAAGGGAAAAAGATTGGTGTACAGAGTGGTTCTGTACAAGAAAAGAGATTAAGTGAATCTGAATATGGTAAGGAGTTAGATGAAGTAATAGGATATACAGATTATTTAACAGCTCTTATGGATTTAGAAACAGGAAACATAGATGCAGTTTATATGAGTCAAATTTCTGGAAATTATATTATACAAAAACAAGACAAAGATTTTAAAACATTTGATGCTATTGGAATAGGTGAAGAATCAAAAGGAATGGTTATAGCATTTAAAAAAGGAAATACAGATTTAAAAGATAAAGTAGAAAATGCATTAAATGAATTAAGAGCAGAAGGAAAATTAAAAGAATTATCAGAAAAATGGCTTGGAGCAGATTTAACAGTTTAGAAATTTGGGGACGGTTCTTTTTTTCTTATTTAGAAATTTAATTAATTAAAAAATAAAAAAGGGATTTTAGGAACGTCCCCAAATCCCGAGGAACGTCTCCAAATCCTGGTGCACAGGAAACATTTCTAAATTCTAGACTGTCCCTAACTCCGGAGCTGTAAACCGAAAGGAGGAAAAGATGGAAAACTTTTTAAATTTATTAAAAATATTATCAGAAGGACTGGGAACAACTCTATTAATTTTTTTGCTTACATTAGTTTTAGGAATTCCTGCAGGAATACTAGTTGCAGTTGCCAGAAATTCAAAAAATAGAATAGTTAAAACACTAATAAAGGTGTATATATTAATTATTAGGGGAACACCAATGATGTTACAAATAATTTTTATATATTTTGCACCATATTATTTGTTTAAGGTAACTTATGACAGGTTTGTAGCAATAATAATTGCTTTTGTAGTAAACTATGCAGCATATTTTGCAGAAATATTTAGAAGTGGAATTTTAAGTATACCGAAAGGACAAAAAGAAGCAGCTTTTACATTAGGATTTAGCAAAACACAAACTTTTTTTAGAATATTACTTCCACAGATTGTAAAAAGAATATTACCAGCTATGTCAAATGAAGTAATATCTTTAATTAAGACTACTTCATTAGCACAAATAATAGGAATTACAGAAATCTTTGCATTAGCACAAAAACAAGCAAGTTATCAATTTTCTATTTTGCCATTATGTGTGACAGGATTGATGTATTTAGTCTTATGTACAATAATTACTTATGCATTTAACAAAGCTGAGAAAAAATATAGTTATTATACTATAACTTAAGAAAGGAGCGAGAAGAATGAATAAAATATTAGAAATCGAAAATTTGGTAAAAAGATTTGGAGATAATTATGCAGTAAAAAATGTTTCTTTTTCTGTAAATGAAGGTGAAGTATTAGCAATAATTGGTTCTTCTGGCTCTGGTAAATCTACAGTTTTAAGATGTATAAACCAATTAGAAAAAATAGATGGTGGAAACATAAAAATATGTGGAGAACCTATGATAAAGGAAATTAAAACAGCTAATAAATTGCCTAAAAAATACAATAAAAAGAACAACAAAGTTATATATGTTGATAAAGAAATTCTAAATAAAATGAATTTAGAATGTGGGATGGTATTTCAAAATTTTAATTTATTTCCTCATTTATCTGTTTTAGAAAATGTAACTGAAGCAATGATACATGTTTTAAAAAAATCGAAAGAGGAAGCAGAAAAAGAAGGCATTAAAATTTTAACGAGAATGGGTCTAGAAGCAAAAATAAACCAATACCCATGTAATTTATCAGGTGGAGAACAACAAAGAGCTTCTATTGCGAGAACACTTGCAATAAATCCAAAGATTATTTTTATGGATGAACCTACTAGTGCGCTTGATCCAGAATTAGTAGGAGAGGTTTTAAAAGTTGTAAAACAACTTGCGAGTGAAAAGAGAACGATGGTTATTGTTACACACGAAATAAGTTTTGCACGAGAAATTGCAGATAGAGTTATCTTTATGAGCAACGGAGAGATTATTGAACAAGGCAAACCAGAAGAAGTAATTGATAACCCTACAAAAGAAAGAACAAAAGAATTTTTAAAAAGATATTTAAAATAAGGAGAGATAAATATGTTAGAAGGATTAAAACCATGTAAAGTAATGAGGTTCTTCGAAGAGATAAGTAAAATTCCAAGAAGGTCAGGAGAAGAGGATAAAGTTGTTGAATACTTGAAGAAATTTGCAATAGAAAGAAATTTAGAATATTACACAGATAATTATAGAAACATAGTAATAAAAAAAGAAGCTTCACAAGGAAAAGAGAATAGTCCTGCTATTGCATTGCAGGCGCATACAGATATGATTTGTGAAAAGCTACCTGAGAGTAATCATGACTTTTCTAAAGATGGTCTAGAGTTATATGTGGACGGGGATTTCATAAGAGCAAAAGGAACAACACTTGGAGCAGACAATGGAATAGGTGTTGCAATTATATTAGCTGTATTAGATTGTGAAAAGATAAAAGCACCTAAATTAGAATGTATTTTTACTTCAGAAGAGGAAACGACAATGTTAGGTGCGATAAATTTAGATTTAGCTAATATAGAAAGTAATAGAATAATTTCATTAGATAATGGAAAAGAAGGAAAAATTTTAATTAGTTCAGCAGAATGTAATGAATGGAAAGGAAAAGTTAATTTTACAAGAGAAAAAACAGTTAAGCCAGGTTTCGAATTAGTATATGATAATTTTAAAGGAGGTCACTCTGGTGGGAATATAGGTGATGAAACAAGAGGAAATCCGATAAAATTAGCAATAGAAATATTAAAAAAATTGGAAGATGTCCAGCTAGCAGACATAACGGGGGGAAGCCAAGTAAATGTTATTCCAAGAGAGGTGTCTGTTAAATTTGTTACAGAAAACAAAAATGCAGAAGAAATTATAATAAAAGAAATAACTAAACAAAAAGAATTTTATGGAAAAGATGTAAAAATAGAATTAAATAAGGATGCAGAAATTACAGAGGTAATAAATAAAGAAAATAGCAATAAAATAATAGATTTCATTGAAGAATTTCAAAGTGGAGCTATAAAGAAAGATGAGCAAGGAAATGTATTGCAATCAGGTAATATGGCAAAAGTTAAAACAAATGAAAATGACATAGAGATAGAATTTTCAGAAAGAAGTAATGTACCAGAATTCGAAAAAGAATACTTAGAAAATTTAGAAAGTTTAATAAAAAAATATGACATAGAAATAGTATGGAATCAAATCTTAAAAGGTGTACCAAAGAGAGAAAAAAATACTTTAGCAAGTGAATGCGAAAAGGTATATAAAGAACTTTATAATGAAGAGATGGAAGAGATTGTATCACAAGGAGTAGTAGAAGGAGGATTTTTTATTAATAAAAAACCGAGCTGTGAATATGTGTGTATAGGACCAAACACATTTGACGTACACAGCCCAAGTGAAAGACTTTCTATAGGTTCTACAAAAAAAATATGGAAATTTATTAAAGAATTATTAAATAAAATCTAAAACTATTGCGAAAAAATAAAAAATATAGTTTAATTATATTTGTATAGATTATCTTTTTTGGAAAGAAGTGATGTGATGAAAATATTAAAAAATCTTTTAGAAAACGATAATTGTATAAGAACCGAAAAGGATTTTCCTATAGAAGGAATGGAGTATTTAGATATAGTACCATTATTACTAGATGCAGAAATTTATAAAGAAATTACTAATATTTTTGTAAAAGAAATTAGTAATAAAAATGTACAATACATTGTATCACCAGAATCCAGAGGATTTTTCTTTGGATGTCCAGTAGCAGAAAAAATGGGACTCGGGTTTATTCCAGTAAGAAAAAAAGGAAAATTACCACCTACTACAGTTCAAACCACATTCGAATATGTTAAAGAATATGGCAAAGATGAATTGGAATTACCTAAATTAATAAATAATGAGGAATATAAAGATAAGAATTTTTATATTATAGATGACATTTATGCAATAGGAAATACAGTTCAAACATTAAAAAAAGAGATAGAAAAATTAGGTGGAAATGTAGTCGGAATTTCAGTTGTTATTAATATAAAAGAACTAAATAATGATGAGTTATTTTCAATTTTAGATGTAAACGAAGAATAGTAAAGAAAGGAATAAGCAAATGAAAAGAAAAATAATTACAAGTATAATTTTATTTATAGTAATAAGTTTATGTATGACATTTACAAAAGCAGATAATACAGTAGAAGTTAATAATTTAGATGATATAAAAGATTTAATACAGTCAAGTTCAGAAGGAAATGTAGATATTTATGATGTTTTACAAGCATATAAAGAGTTAAGTGAAAAATATAGTAATGAAGAAATTGCGACAGCAATCGAAGAAAATAAAGACTTATTAACAGAACAAGGGATAAGTGAAAATGTTATAGATTCTGGAACTAGTGTACTAAGATCTGTTGACGCAAAACAATTAAATAAGATTCTTTCAGAAGATATTAATATAGATGAAATACAACAACAATTAGAAGATGGAGCAACTCCAACAGAAATATTAAATAATATTCAGCAAGATATGAGTACAACTGATAAAATATCTTTAGGCGTAAATTTAATAATGGCTTTTACATTAGTAAAGACTATAATGTGGATAATTGTTGTACTTATAATTTATAATATTATTGTTAGATGGAGAATTTATAAAAAAGCAGGAAAACATGGTTGGGCAGCTCTAATACCAATATATAGAGATGTTGTTATGTATAAGATATGTGATGTATCACCATGGGTATTATTGTTATTACTAGTACCAATAGTAGGTTGGTTTGCATTAATAATTATAAATATTTATACTAAATTTACATTAGCAGAAGGTTTTGGAAAAGGAATTGGATTTGGTTTTGGACTATGGATATTAGGACCAATATTCGAAGCAATTTTAGCATTCTCTAGAAAATCAAAATACATAGGATTTAATAGAAATTAGACTGTAGTTTTTACAGTCTTTTTTGTTGTCATTTAAAGCCAAAAATATTGATATTTTCGCCAAAATGTGGTATAATAAAAAGGTAGTATGGTGTAAGGAGAAAAGATATGTTTAATGAGAAAAAATTTAAATTTGATATAGAAAATTTAAAACAAGATTTAGCTATAGAAGATATGTATGTAACAGAAGAGGACATATCTTTATTAAGAGATTATCAGGAACAAAAAATAACAGAACAGGATATGATAAATAAAATAAAGAAAATGTCTTTATAAGGGGCTGGTTTTATGTATGATCTATATGAAGCTAGGAATTCTATATACTGTTATGAAAATACAGATATACTAAAAAATAAATTAAATATAAAAGATAAAGAAAAACTATATGATTATGAAAGAAAAATAGTTGTTGCAAAATTATTTATATTAAGACAAAAAGAGATAACAGGTAATTTTGATATTCATCATTTTGTAGGAATTCATAAATTTCTGTTTGAGGATATATATGATTTTGCAGGATTATTTAGAAGTGAAAATATTGCAAAAGGTAACTTTAGATTTGCAGAATGGGAATATATAGAACAAGAATTAATAAAATTATTGGATAAATTAAAAGAAGAAAATTATTTACAAGGATTATCTAAGGAAGAATTATCGAAGAAACTAGCATATTATATGGCAGAATTAAATGTTCTGCACCCATTTAGAGAAGGTAATGGTAGAGCAATAAGAGAGTTTATAAGGGAGCTCGCTGTTAAAAATGGCTACGAATTAGATTTAACTAAAACAACTCCAAAAAATATGTTAGATGCATGTATAGAATCGGTAGTTGACACAAGTAATTTAGAAGAAATTTTATATAAATGTTTAGTATAGTCACCATTAAAGCATGGTGACTATACTTTTGTGTTTAAAGCTTGTAATAAAAAAATATAAAGAGGGGTATTAATATGAAAAAGTATTATTTTAGTTCAGAAAGTGTAACAGAAGGGCATCCAGATAAATTATGTGATTATATATCAGACAAAATATTAGATGAATGCTTAAGACAAGACGGAAATTCAAGAGTAGCAGTAGAAACATTTGCTTCTAGCAATAAGATTACAATTGCCGGTCAAATAACTTCAAAAGCTAATTTAGATATAGAAAAAATTGTAAGAGATACTATAAAAGAAATTGGCTTTGATAATAGCGAAACAGATATTGATTACAGAACTTGTGATATAGATATAAATATTACTAAACAAAGTGATGATATTGCACTTGGAGTAGATATTGGTGGTGCTGGTGACCAAGGTATTATGTTTGGATATGCAACAAATGAAACAGAAAATTATATGCCATATGCAATATATATTTCACATAAATTATCTAAAAGATTAACAGATGTTAGAAAACAAAATATAATACCATATTTAAGACCAGATGGAAAAACAGAAGTAACAGTAGAATATGAGAATGATATTCCAAAAAGAATAGAGAATATATTAATTTCTACTCAACATTTAGCTAATATTAGTATGGAGCAATTAAAAGCAGATGTAAAGAAATATGTAATAGATGAAGTGATTCCACAAGACATGATTGATGAAAATACAAAAATTTATATTAATCCAACAGGTAGATTTGTTATTGGTGGACCTTTAGGTGATACAGGACTTACAGGAAGAAAGATTATTGTAGATACATATGGCGGATATGCAAGACATGGTGGTGGTGCTTTCTCTGGAAAAGATGCTACAAAAGTTGATAGATCTGCTGCATATATAGCAAGACATATAGCTAAAAATATTGTTGCAAATGGATATGCTGATAAATGTGAAATTCAATTATCGTATGCTATTGGAATAGAAGAACCTTTATCTATATATGTAAATACTTTTGGAACAAACAAGATAGAAGAAGAGGAGATTATTAATAAAATAAAGGGAAGATTTGATTTAACTCCAAATGGAATTATAAAATATTTGGACTTACAAAAACCTATATTTGCTAAAACTACTAATTATGGACATTTCGGAAAAGATTATTTACCTTGGGAAAAAATAATAAAAATGTAATTAGGTGATAAAATGGAAGAAAAAACAAATGTAATGAGGATATTAGATAAGCATAAAATAGTTTATACAAAACATACTTATGATCCATCAAAAGCTATAAGTGGAGTAGAAGTTGCTGATTTCTTAGGAGAAGACTATAACAGAACTTTTAAGACTTTAGTTACAGTTCGGAAAATCTGGTGAACATTATGTTTTTGTAGTTCCTGTTGCAGAAGAACTAGATTTAAAAAAGGCTGCAAAAGCAGTAAATGAAAAAAGTATAGAGATGCTTAAATCTAAGGAATTATTACCTCTTACAGGTTATATTCATGGTGGATGTTCTCCAATATGTATGAAGAAACAATTTAAAACTGTAATTCATGAAACTGCAAAAAAATATGATACTATAATGTTTAGTGCAGGGAAAATAGGGTATCAAGTAGAGATGAATGTTCAAGATTTAAGTAAAGTTATAAAACTTGAGTTTGCAGACATAATAAAGGCTGAAAGTTGAAAATTATCATAGAATATGTTAAAATATAAGCATATAATTGTTAAAAATTATATAAAAAACACACAAGGAGAGTGGTTATCAAATTCACATAATAGACTTTATAAAAGCTGATTATGTGTTATCAGTCTAATAAAAACACGAAAAAGAAAAAAGAATTGGAGAGTGTTTAAAATGGAAAGTGCCTCGGGTAGTATTACTCTTAAAAAGGCAACTAGAAAAGACATCAAGGAAATTACAGAATTAATTTATATTACAGAGCCAGAACCAGAGCTCGAATGGGGATATGGTTCTGAGAAAGAAAGAAAACAAGTATTAGAACATTTAATGAAGATTAAAAATAACCGATTTTCATTAAAAAACTTTATTGTCGCAAGGAAAGACAATAAGTTGATTGGTATGGCATTATTAATTGATGGTAAAGATATTGACAGATTAACAATTAATAGTGAGAAAAAAGTAGTAAAAATTCAGAAAGGATTTTTAAACAAATTAGGATATATTTATTCATCGATAAGAGACTATTTCTTATTTAGAGAATGTGAAGATGATGAATTTTATATATCAAATATAGCTATAAAAAAGGAATTTAGAGGAAACGGATATGCTAAGGTTATGATTGATAAAATTAGCCAAATGGCAAAAAGAAAAGGTTATGAAAAAGTTTCTTTGGTAGCTAAAAATGACAAGTTAATTAAGTTCTATGAAAGTTTAGGATTTAATTTAATTAATAAGAGAATAAGAAGAATGGTTTCTGAAATATAAAATATAGATAAGCATGAATATATAAATTCATGCTTCTTTTTTTTTGTTTACAAAAGGGAAAGCCCCACATACCGAAGTATGTAGGGCTTCTCTAAGATGCACTATCCGTCAATACGTTCAAAGTACGGGTCCGGAGACCACAATACTTGACCATCAGTGGTCATGACCATATTGATAGTTAATCCGTTGTCCAGCTTTAATGGCAAACCATAATTACACCTAAAGGTGTAATCAGAGCTGTTAAGCTCATATTCTTTGGTGCAAGAATAATCAGAATACAATTTCCTATCTGGAAGTAATCTGTAGGTATTACCATCTGACCAGAAATAGAGGTCGAGGAACTCCTGGAAGGTAAGACCTCCTTTTGTTTCGACTCCATTTTGCAACTCACTAACTTGATTGTTCAAGTCAGTGATACTGGCATCTTTATCGGCGATCTGCTGTTGCAGTTCGTCAATTTTGGCCTGCATCTCGTTAACGCTTACGTTATTGGGGACAGGCTCTGTTGATGCATTCGCATCAGTTCCCGAGGATTCTTCCGCTGAGGTAGATTCATCAGCAGAAGCTGTTGTTTCTTGTGTTGCTGCTTGAGGTTCGGGCTTCTTACTATGGGTCTGGTCCCATATTGTTGAAAAAATAAGAAATAGAACCAAGACACCACCGATAAGAATTCCCATCTTAACTTTGTTTACCTTACCTGTTGTCCGTGACATAATTAAATCCTCCTTAAATTGAAATGTAATTTAATTATACCACTTAATTAACATAAAATCAAATTTCCTAATGGGTAATATTAAAACAAGATTAAAATATAGATAAATTTAATTTTTAGAATATTTCATGCTATTTAAAGTATTTATAATGATTTCCACGACAGAATCAAATCCAATAGAAGTATCTATACATAAGTTATAATTTGAAGAAACACCCCATATTTGATGTGTATAATATTGATAATTATTTGCTCTTAATTTATCATTTTGATGAATTTCCTTTTTAGCTTTTTCTAGACTTATATTCTTTCTTTTAGAAACTTCTGCAATTCTTGTTTCAATAGGTGCATATAAAAATATGCTTAAACAATTTTTTTGATTTTTTAAAATATAATCTGCGCATCTTCCAATAATAACACAATTTCCATTTTTTGCAATGTCTTTAATTGCTTTAACTTCTGCCTCATAAATTGTATCTTTGGGATTTTCATGTTTATCATAATGTTCATACATATAATTTACTAAATCAAATATAGATTGACTAGGCATTTTTTCGTCTTTTTTACTAATAAAATCTTCTGAATAATTAGTTGTATTTGCAACCATTTTTATAATTTCACTATCATAAAATTTATATCCAAGTTTTTCAGCTAATTGTTTTCCGATTTCATGTCCACCACATCCATATTGTCTTCCTATAGCAATACACATAGGAACTGGTAATTTTTCATTGTCTTCTTCAGTATTTTTAGATTGATTATTTGAATTGTCAAATATTTTGTCTGGTAAAAATGATAATTTTCTACCTATAAAACGTGCTATAAAACCAACAAGTAATGCTGCGATTATAGTACCTTCTCTTACGCCAACAAGTTTTCCTATAAATACAAAAGATAATACTGCAGCAATGACAGTCATAGAAACATCAAAAGCAACCTTTGTAACACCAAATTCAGTTTTCCAAGTTGATACAATAGCTCTTACAAAAGATTCTCCAGGAAGCATAACTACATTTGCTAAAACTTCCATATATACACCAAAGCCAAGTATTAAACATCCAATTAATAGATATACAATTTGCATTATGTACATTGTAGGATTAACAAATCCTAATAAAATCATGGTAAAATCAATAAAATATCCGAATGCAATTGATACAGGAATTTGTAGAACATGTTCTAATTTAAAATTTTTTCTTAAAATTATCAATTGTAGAAGGATTAATAAAATACTAAAGATAATTGTAAATTGTCCTAATGTAAGCGGAAAGTGCAAACTTAAAACATAGGGAATAGATGAAATAGGTGATGTTCCTAAATTAGCTTTTGTTATCATACTTACACCTAATGAATTTATGAATAAACCAATAATAAATATAATGTAACGTTTAACGATTTCCTTTTTTTTCATTCTTATCTTCATCCTTTCTTTTTATTAAATTTTTATTTGCCTTTTTAAGGAAAAATATAAATTTTTCTTTTTCTTCATTAGAAAAGCCATTTAAAGCTATATCTTCAATGGCTTTAAAGGCATTAATCACATAATTACTAGCGGTTTTGCCTAAATCTGTAAGATATACACAAATATATCTTTTATCTCCATTTTTGTTTTTTCTTTTTACTAATCCATTTTTCTCCATTCTTGCAATAAGACTAGTAAGTGTTGCAGGTTCTATTTGACATGCTTCTGCAATTTCTTTTTGAATTGATCCATCATGTGTAAATAAATATTCTAATATTTTAGGTTGACCAATTGATAAATTTTTGCCAGATAATTCTTCAAATACTAATTTAGTAAAAATAGATTGATTTTCCATCATTAAATTGTGATACATAAATTACCTCCTATGAACCAATAATTAAAATGTGGTAGTTAGTTGAATAAAAACAATTAGAATTCTAACTATTCTATTTTAATACTTAGAATTCTAATTGTCAAGAGTAGTATTGTGTTATAAGATTATAAATTGCTAAAATTATATAATTATGATATTCTAGAGCAAATAATATTAGGATGGTGAAAGTAATGCTTTTTAAACAAATGCAATATTTTATATCTATAGTAAAAAATAATAGTTTTACAGAAGCAGCAGAAGAAAACTACATATCACAATCAGCAATATCACAAGCTATTAAATCTTTGGAAGATGAGTTAGGAGTAGAATTATTAAAAAGAAGTAATAGAAGTTTTACATTAACAAGTGCAGGAGAATATTTTTACAAACAAAGCTTAATTATGGTGGATGAAGTAGATAGAATTGAGCAGAATCTTAAAAAAATAGCTACTAAGAAAAATGATGTACTAAGAATTGGATATATAAACAATTATTGTGGATTAGAAATATATAATGCTATAATGAAATTTTCTGAGATATATCCTAATATAGATATAGAAATTCAGACAGGAAATCATGAAGAATTATATGAACAAATGAAAAATAATAAATTAGATATAGTTATTAATGATCAAAGAAGAGCATTATCAGAAGAGTATATGAATCATTACTTGTATAGAAGTTCTTGTTATATAGAAGTTTCAAATAAATCTTTATTACATGAATTAAAAGAAGTAACTTTTGAAGATTTAAAACAAATTCCTTGCATTCTTATTTCATCAAAAAATCAACAAGATAACGAAGTAGAATATTATGGAAATACACTTGGATTTAATGGTAATTTTATTTTTGCAGAAAATTTAGATGAAGCAAGAATGCTAGTTGGAGCTAATAAAGGATTTTTGCCAATAGCAGGTACTCCAACTTTAGCAGAAGTTCCGGATGGAATTACTAGAATTTTATTAGTAAGAAATGGAGAAAGAGTAGAGCGAAATTATTATGCTTTTTGGAATAAGATGGCAACAGATATATTAAAAGAAGAATTTGCCACCATTTTAGAAAAAGAATATAAATAAAAATATTTAGAAGTTCTTTGTATAGAAGGGCTTCTTTTTTCGTATAAGTAAAACTTATCTGACACATAAGAAATCGGAATTGTTCTTTATAGATATAGTTACTATAATATTATTAGATTAAATAAAAAGAGGAGGAATGTAAGTGAATAAACCATTAAAAAAGATAGATATAAGAATACCAAAAGATATGAAAGAATCAGTAAAAGAATCTGCTAGAACAAGAAAATTAATATTTAAGATAAATCAAACAGAGCCAATGACAGAAGAATATAGAAATCTTTTAGATGAATTATTTGAAGGTAGATTAGACAAGACTGTTTCTATTGCATCACCTGTACAAATAGATTACCCTAGTTCAATAGAAATGGGGAAAAATATTTTTATTAACAACAATTTAAAATGTGTTGCAAGAGGAGGAATTACAATTGAAGATGGTGTAATGATTGCACCAGGAGTTACAATACTTACAGTAAATCACGATTTAAAAGACCACTATGTATTAATTCCAATTCCTGTAACAATAAAAAAGAATGCTTGGATAGGTGCAAATGTTACAATCTGTCCAGGAGTTGAAATTGGAGAAGGAGCTGTTATAGGAGCAGGTGCAGTAGTTACAAAAGATGTTGAACCTTATACAGTTGTAGCTGGAGTACCAGCAAAATTTATTAAAAATATTAAATAGGAGGAATGAAAAATGAAAGATGTTATTTTATGGACTGGTGCAGGTCAAATAGGAATGGCCATTGCAAGAAGAGTAGGATATGGAAAGAAAATAGTAGTAGGAGATAAAAATATAGAGAATGCTAATGCAATAGCAAAAATAATGAATGATGCAGGATTTGATGTAGAGTGGGTTGAATGTGACATTTCTTCAAGAGAATCAATCTTAAATTTAATTAAAAAAGGTCAGGAATATGGAGAAATTGCAATGTTAATTAATAGTGCAGGAGTATCTCCTTCACAAGCTCCAATTGAAAGAATATTACATGTAGACTTATATGGAACAGCAGTATTACTTGAAGAAGTAGGAAAAGTAATTAAAAAAGGTGGAACAGGTGTTACAATTTCATCTCAATCAGGTCACAGAATGGAACAATTAGGCGCAGTTATTGATGAGCAATTAGCAACAACACCTACAGAAGAATTGTTAAACTTAGATGTATTACAACCAGAGAACATAAAAGATACTCTTCACGCTTATCAATTAGCAAAAAGATGTAATGAAAAAAGAGTTATGGCAGAATCAGTAAAATGGGGAGAAAGAGGAGCAAGAATAAACTCTATATCACCAGGAATTATTGTAACACCACTTGCTATTGATGAATTTAATGGAATACGTGGTGATTTCTATAAAAATATGTTTGCAAAATGCCCTGCTGGAAGACCTGGTACAGCCGATGAAGTAGCAAATGTTGCGGAACTTTTAATGACAGAAAAAGGAGCTTTTATTACTGGAGCAGACTTTTTAATTGATGGCGGAGCAACAGCATCTTACTTTTATGGACCATTAAAAACAGAAAATAATTAAGGAGGAAAGTTATGTCATTATTCGGAAATAAAGAAAGTGTAAAAGGAAAGAAAAGTTTGGTAATTTATTTTTCAAGAGCAGATGAAAATTACGCAGTGGGAAATATTGAAAAAGGAAATACAGAAGTTATAGCAGAATATATACAAGAAATTACAGGAGCTGATTTATTTAAAGTAGAGCCAGTAAAACCATATTCAAAAAATTATAAAGCTTGTTGTGATGAAGCATTAGAAGAAAAGAGACAAAATGCAAGACCAGAACTTAAAGAATATTTAGATAATATTTCAGCTTATGAGGTAATATATATAGGTTCTCCAATATATTGGGGAACAATGCCTATGAGTATGTTTACTCAGCTTGAAAAATTAGATTTTACAGGAAAACTGGTTAAAGTATTTACTACACACGAAGGATCAGGATTAGGAAATGTAGTATCAGATGTAAAGAAAATATGCAAAGGAGCTAATGTATTGGATAGTTTAGCAATTCAAGGAAGTCTAGTACATGAATCAAAAGGAAAAGTAGAGAATTGGATAAAATAGCGAAATTGACAATAAAAGTAAAACACGATATAATATAAATTATGTAACCCGAAGTTTATAGTTTCATAAAAATAATTATTAGGAGGAACAAAGATGATAATACGGACTAAAGCAGGGATAGATGCTTTACCAGAGGGAAGAATAAGAGAGTTGGCAGAAACTACACTAAAAGTGTTAAATCTGCAGGACTTTATTGAAATGGAAGTCGATGATGTATATGATGATATTTCAGAAGGGATGTTCATAAGAACAAAAGCTGAAGAGATAAGTATTTCGTATCCAGGAGTAGAGAATGGAAAGCTTGAATATGGATATTTGGAGCGAAAACAAAAACCGGACGGAATAAAAACATCTTCTTACGTTATAAGAGAAGATTCCTTAGTCATCAAACAACATATTGGTGGTTTTAGAACGATAAACATGACTGGTAAAAAAGATTTTTTTGCTTTATCCAAGAAAGCCCCACAAATTCTAGAAGTATTGAATGAAAGAAACGATTTTGATCCGCTGAATATGATCCCAGAAATAAGGGAAATTTTAGGCTGTAGTCTAAAGGATTTTGAGAAATTTCGGATTGATAACGAGTGTTTATTGATAGAATCTGGAAAGATTGTGGAATTGGGTGAAAGAACAGATGAATATTCTGTATCTTATTCAGCTGATAGATTCTGGTATAGAGATAAATATTATGAGATTAGGCTTATGCCTAAAGATGAAATAGAAATCTCAGTAACTGGAAAATATAAAGAGCTGAAAAATATTTCAATCAGTGATATAAGGAAAATCGCTGATAAAAAGAGAAAAGAAATGAAAGAGAAAGTAGAAAAACTTTCTACAGAAATATAATCTATTTTTATCACCTGTAGAGAAAACAGGCTTAAGCAATAAAAGCTTGAGCCTGTTTTTTCTATTATATTTTTTAGTCATTATCTTTGCAACCACAGTCAGAGTTTTGCATATTATCACAATTCATATAAAACTTCTTTTCTGCAAGTTTATCTTGAACTCCACGTAAAGCTTCACCAAATCTTTGGAAGTGAACGATTTCTCTTTGTCTTAAGAAACGAAGAGGGTCAACAACATCTGGTTCATCACGGCATAAATCTATTAATTTTTCATATGTTGCACGCGCTTTTTGTTCGGCAGCTAAGTCTTCTTGCAAGTTCGCAATAATGTCACCTTTACAAGCTAAATATGCAGCAGTAAAAGGAACTCCAGCAGCTGATTGTGGATATACGTCAACGCCATGATCTGTATAATATGAGCTAAGTCCGGCTTTTTCTATTTCTTCAATAGATGCATTTTTTGTTAATTGATGAACTATACTTCCTACCATTTCAAGATGAGCTAGTTCTTCGGTGCCTATATCATTAAGAATAGCCTTAGATTTTTGGTCTGGCATTGCAAATCTTTGTGATAAATAACGAAGAGATGCAGCAAGTTCACCATCAGGACCACCATATTGAGAAATAATAACTTTAGCAAGTTTTGGATTTGTACATTTAATATTTATTGGATATTGTAATGTTTTCTTATAAGTCCACATTTAAGATTCCTCCTTCCCATGGCCAAGGTTCTTCAAGCCATCTCCATTTATTGCAAGGGTAATTAATTGTTAAAGGTCCATATACTTTTTGATATTTATCTTCTAAATCTTTTAATTCTTGGCAATATTTTCTGTGTAAACATAAAGCTTTTTGATCAGTTGGATGTGTGTCTAAATATAAAGCTAAGTCATTAATTGCAAAAGCATAGCATCTTATCTGTTGTAACATTCTTCCTTGCATTTCGCAATCATTATTTGACTTGCACTCACATGTGCAGTTGCATTCCATATTTTCATTTAACATTTATTACACCCCTTTCCAATTTCATTTCTAGATTCTATATACCTAATTTGTTGCATAGATTGCCCTGGAGAATAAGGACTAACTAATTCAGGAAAAATAGTTCCCATTTTAAGTCCTATGCAAGGCTTAAAAGTCTTATCCATATATTGGATTGGAACATAACTTTGACCAAGCATTGGATTATCTGGGAAAACATTAGCTTCTTCAGCAAATCCACAAGAGCAACTATCATAATCATCTTCTACATAAGAACTAACGGAATTACATTTAGTTTCTAACATATCTGTAGAATTGTCATTGTTGTTATTGTTCATGCAATAACATTTTTGATATCTTCTGAACATATTTTATTCCTCCTTTTATAACATTATATGAGGTAAAAAATATTTTGCGACAAAAGTATACAAATAAAAACATAAATGGTAGAATGAATCAAAACAAGAGGTGATTAAATGAAAAAGCTAATAATAGAAGTAGGGTCTACTTGTACAAAATTAGATGAAGTAAATGATGTAGGCATAAAACGTATTAAAGAGCTTACTATAGAATTTAAAAGGAACTTTAATAAATTAAAACATTTAGATGATAATGATGTAAAACAACTAATTAATTTAGTAAAAGAAGAACAAAAAGAATATAAAGATATATTTGTATGTGGGACAAGCATTTTTAGAGGCTTAGAACAACAGATGAAAGAAGAATTTCTTAAAAAATTTTATGTAGAAACAGGATTAGAATTTAATATTATAAGCCAAGAGGAAGAGAATAAATATACAGTAGAAGGGGCAACAAGAAATGTAAACGGAAAAGTTGCTGTATTTATAGGCGGAGGAGGTTCCACAGAAATTGCTATTTATGATAATGGAATAAAAGAAATGTGCAATACAAAAATAGGTGTAATTGATGTAATGGAACAATATCCAGATTTAGGAGAAAATTTAGCAAGAACAGATGTAAAAACAGTAAGAGAATGGGTAAAAACAAAATTAAAAGTTCCTACTCAAAAAGCGGATGTATTGATATTAGCTGGTGGAGGTCATATGAAGTTTGCCAAAAATTCTGGTATTACATTTGAAAAAAATACTTTATTCGAAGATAAACAAGAACCAATTATGATGGATATTAATACAAGAAAATTAGATACAGAAAGATATTATAAAGAAATTTCATTAGATAAAATAAGAAGTAAGGTGAATGATCCAGAGTGGTGGTATGCAACTCGTGCAATGTGTGCAATGGTGTTAGAAGTAGCAGATAATTTAGATGTAAAATATATTATACCTACAGATATATCAATGGTATATGGCTTAGCAAATAAGTAAAAAAAGCACTATAACAGTGCTTTTTTATATTGTAACAATTCTTTTTATATAGTCTAAATTAGCGACAGAATTATTTTTATATGCTAAGGTATAAATATTGGTTGCTAAAATATCTTTACTTAACATATGCTTATAAGTTTTATTATTGGAAGAATCAAAGAAATTCTTAACAGAAGTTATTAATGTTATTTTTGGATTAGCATTATAAATCTCGGAAATAAGTTCTTTACCTTTTGGACTATATCCAAGAATTCTAGCATAAGGTACAGTTTTACGAGAAATGTACATATCTTTTTTGGTTATATTTAACAAAATATATAATAAAATTCTTTGAATTCTAGTTTGCGTATATCTTTTAGACTTAATTATATTTATTAACTCTGCTAAAGTATTGCAAGAATTAGCAGCATTTTTAATAGCATTTTCTAAGCCTTCATTTACTTCTGGAAACTTTTTAAGATCAGCTGTAGATAATCTTCTAATAGAATATAAAATTTCTTTTTCAAATTTTGATATATCTATTACATATTGATTATTTTCTATTTCTTGCATTAATAAGTCGTAGGCAAGTCTAGGCATTACTTTTCTGATATCATTAAATTGATTATTTACAATCATATTTCTAATTGCTGTAGCACTTGCATATTCATCAACAATGCAATTACTATTATAAAAAGCTTTTTCACGTTTTATGGCTATTGGCATAATATGAGATTTATATTTCTTTAAAGCTTTTAAGTATTCAATTGCTAAAGTATTATTTGGTTGATTTAAAATGTTAGAATATTTTTGATCATTTAAATATAGCAATATTGCATTTTCTCTAGCTTTTGGAAAAGAAAGCCCTTTTTTTAATTCTTCATTTAAAAATTCTACATATTGTTTTGGCTCTTCATATAAAATACCAGAAATTCTATTTAATATATCTATATCGGAATTCTCGGAACCAAATGAAACTGTATCTACAATTTTTAAGGAGTTTAAAAGTTTTATAGCGCCCTCAGCAAAATTTTCTGCACTAGAAATAGAATATACTGTTGGAAGCTCTAGAACTAAATCTATACCACTGTTTAGAGCCATTTCTGTTTTTACCCATTTATTAACTATTGATGTATTACCTCTTTGAACAAAATTACCACTCATAATACAAATACTGTATTCGGCACCGGTTTCTTCTTTAGACTTGGTTAAGTGTAAAAGATGACCATTATGAAATGGGTTATATTCTGCAATAATTCCTAAAACTTTTGACATATTTATCCCTCCTTATATTGTAGTATAAACAAATTATTGATATAATATCATAAAATGGTAAAAATTACAAATATAGGAGAAGAAAATGGAAGAAATAACAATATATACAGATGGAGCTTGTTCTGGGAATCCGGGTCCTGGAGGATGGGGCGCTGTACTTATGTATAAAGGAAATAAAAAAGAAATATCAGGGGGAAAATTAAATACAACGAATAACGAAATGGAAATTTCAGCAGTTATACAGGCCTTAAAAATGCTAAAATATCCATGCAATGTTAAATTATATAGTGATAGTGCATATGTTGTAAATTGTTTTAACCAAGGCTGGATATACAATTGGAGAAAGAATGGGTGGAAAAATGCATCAAAAGAGCCTGTAAAAAATAAGGAATTATGGGAAGAGTTATATGAACTTACAAAAATTCATAAAGTTGAATTTATAAAAGTAAAAGGACATAGTGATAATGAATACAATAACAGATGCGATGAATTAGCAAGAACAGCTATAAAAAACTTATAGTTAATAGTAGAAGAGGAGTAAAATGGTAATTATATATGATTTTGATGGTACACTAACACCATATTCTTTACCACAATATGAAATAATAAAAAAATGTGGATATAATGAAGAAAAGCTAATGAATAGAATAGCAGAAAAATTAACCAATAGCGAAGGTCTATATGAAGCTTATTACAAATGTTATATAGAGATATTATTGGAGAATAATATTTTACTAACTAAAGAAAATGTTTGTTTAGGTGCAGATAAAGTAGAATTTAATAATGGAGTTATAGAGTATTTTAAAAATTTCCAAAGTCAAACAACAGGAGTAAAACATTATATTGTTACTTCTGGAATAAAAGATTATGTGGATAAAACAGTAATTAGAAAATTTGTAGATGGTGTTTATGGTGTTACATTTAATGAAGAGAATGAAATATATAAAGATATAGATATTTTATTAACAGATAAAAAGAAAGTAGACGTCATTAAGCATGTTCAAAAAGATAATCAGGAAACTAATAACATTATATATTTTGGTGATGGATTAACAGATAGTTTCGCATTTGAATATGTTCATAGTATAGGTGGTAAGAATGTATTTATAGCAACAAAAAATGAATCAATGGAAACGTATAAAAAATTAAATGTTAAAGGAATTATAGATAAATGTTTTGAACCAGATTTTAGTATGGGCTCTAAATTGAGTAAGTATATTCAAACACAAATAGAAGAGGAAAAATGTAAATAATTCTGTAGTAAAAACATGTGTTATGTTTACCCTAAATATTGTTTATTTATGCAAAATATGGTATAATAGAAACGTGGGAGGTAGGCGTATGAAAATAATAGGCGTAACAGGAAGTTCCGGAGCAGGAAAAGATACTTTATGTGAAATTCTAGAAAATAAATATAATGCAGAAATAGTAGATGCAGATAAAATTGCTAGAGAGTTATCTAAAAAAGGAACAATGTACTTACAATCAATAGTTGAAAGTTTTGGTTCTGGAATAGTAGATAGAAAAGGTGAATTAAATAGAAAAAAATTAGCAAGTATTATATATGAAGATGATAAAAAGAGGGAAGAATTAAATAAGCTTACCTTTATTTATGTTGTAGATGAAATTAAGAAAAGAATTAATAAAATAAAGAAGAAAATAATTGTTGTAAATGCTCCTTTATTATTTGAAAGCAATTTAGATCAAGTTTGTGATTTTGTAATTGCTGTTATAGCAGAAAGAAAAGTACAAATAGAAAGAATAATGAAGAGAGATAATATAAAAGAAGATGAAGCAGAAAAAAGATTAAATATGCAAAATACAGATGATTTTTATATAGAAAATGCAGATTATATTATACATAATAAAGGAGATATAAAAGACATCGAAAAACAATTAAAAGACATAAAAATATAATTAAACAATTTTTGTTATTAACGATTCTAAAGATTTTTTAGAGTCGTTTTTTTTTTCGTATTACAAAAATATTACATTTTAGTTATTTTATTGAAAAGAAAATAACATTGGCATATAATTAACAAAAATGTCATATAAGAGGAGTAATGAATATGTATAATGATAGCTTTGCAGATATGATGCTAAATGAAAGAAAATTATCCGAAAAAATGAAGATATTATTGTATTTTAAGAAAAAACATAACTGCTTTTTTGATAATACAGTAATATTTAAAACAGAAATTTGTAGAATGTTTTTAGAGCATACAAAACCTGATGTTGATAATAATTTAGTGCTAACAGCATGTTTATTATATGCGTGCAAAAAGAGTGTAATTTCATTTACAGAAGAAAAAAGAAGAACATATTTACGTAAAGGAGCAGAATATCTTGAGGAATTAGGATTCGACAAAAAGTTTTGTAGAATTTGTGAACAAGCTAATAGAATTGCTAACATTACACCAAGAGATAAAGAGGGAGACATATTAGAATTAATAGATAATTTTGGAATGCTTCTAGATAGAGATGATAGAAGAGCTTTTAATCCAACAGAGGCTTTATTCGTTTTGGAAAATGAAAATTTAAAGGGATTAGAAAATGTATATTTGCAAGACTTTAAAGAATTTGTTATGGAATATGAAAACTTAGAGACTCTTGGATTAGACAAAAGTAAAATAATTACAAGATGGCAAACTAAAATTAATATGCTTCCAAAATATAATTTAGTCCAAGGGATTAATGCGGCCATAGATTATAGAACAACTGCTAAAAAATTATACATAGAAGGCAAAAAATTAGAAGTTAATAAAAATGGAATAAGAGACAATAAACAAGAAATAAATGCAGATAGAAGAATAAAACACGAAATAGCAAAACAAATAGATGAAGAGCATAAATTTTCTGACTTGTTGAACATAAGTGGGGAGGAATAAAAATGAATGAATTTTTTGCAGATTTGCATGTACATATTGGTAGAGCAGAAAATAACAAGCCAATAAAGATTACTGCAGCGAAAAGTTTAAACTTTGCAAATATTGCAAAAGAATGTGAAGAAAGAAAAGGAATAAATATAGTAGGAATTATAGATTGTGCATCACCATATGTTATTCAAGATATAGAAGAATTTTTAAAAACAGGCGATGCATACGAGCTAGAAGATGGAGGAATTATATATAAAGATAAAGTATGTATAATACTTGGAAGTGAAACCGAAACATCAGAAAAAGGTAGAAACGGAAAAAAAGGATCAGCACACAACTTGTGCTATTTTCCACATCTAAAAGATATAAAAGCTTATTCAGAAGAAATGAGTAAACATATAAAAAATATAACATTAAGTACACAAAGATCAGATTTATCTGGTTATGAGTTAATAGATATTGTAGAAAAATATAATGGTATATTGGTTCCAGCTCATGCTTTTACACCTTTTAAGAGTTATTATGGAAATTGTACAGACAGACTTAAAGATATATTTAAAGAAAAATATGATAAAATTTTTGCAGTAGAATTAGGTTTAAGTTCTGATACATATTTAGCAGATATGATATCAGAATTAGAAGATAAAACGTTCGTTACAAATTCAGATGCTCATTCATTACCTAAAATAGCAAGAGAATATAACAAGATACAAATGGAAGATATATCTTTTAAGGAACTAGTTAAAGCACTAAAAAATGAAGATGGAAGAAAAATTGTTGCAAATTACGGACTAGATCCAAAACTTGGTAAATATCATAGAACATATTGTGATGCTTGCAATTCTACAATTCAAACCAAAGAACCAGTAGAAGTATGTCCTTATTGTGGAAGTAGTAAAGTTACATTTGGAGTTTTTGATAGGATAGAATTAATAAAAGATAAAAAAGAATCTGTAAGTCCAAAATCTAGACCTGATTATATATATCAAACACCATTAGGTTTTGTACCTGGTTTAGGAAATAAAACAATAGAAAAACTATTAGATAATTTTGGAACAGAAATGAATATATTACATAAGTTGTCATTTGATGATATAGAAGCTGTTGTAGGAACTAAGTTGGCAACAATTATTGATGAATCTAGAAAAGGAAGATTACAAATAGAAGCTGGTGGAGGAGGAAATTACGGAAAAGTTTCCACAAAAACACTAGATAATTAGTTCTAAAAATCATTTTATTACATAGATATTATGTATAAATAATTCTATGGAGGATAAAATGAAAAAAACAAAAAATACATATATAGAGGTAATTTTAAAAAACTTACAAGAAAATAAAAAAATATATATATTATTA
>USBY01000016.1 GCA_900553015.1 uncultured Clostridium sp.
TAAAAATGAACCCTCCTTGTTAAACTTTTTTGTCTAACATTTTGGGTTCACTTCATTTAATAAATCTGTTTTTTTTATTTCTATTGTGATATAATTCGAGTAAATATTAAAATAAGGAAGTAAATATTATGAGTGATGATACTATAATTATATTAAGTGCAATCCTTGCAACTATTACTCTTATAAGTTTAAGAGCGATAATTTATATTATAAAAACATGGCAATATAGTAAAATTGCAAAAAATAGTAAAGCTAGAATGGAAGAATTAGAAAAGTTGGAAGAAGCAGGAATAATAAAAACTGTTGTAATAGATTTAGAAAACGAAAAATATAGAGTAAGAAACCCTTCGGATTTTAATGGCTTAATAATAGATGGTGAAAAATATAATGATTTAACATCTTGGTTTATAAAGAAAAGAGAAGGTTTATATATTATAGGAAAACAAGAAAACTATATAATAAAATTACTAATAAATAAAAATTAGTTTATGACAAAAGAAAATTATAAAATAATAGGGGTAATAAATATGGAAGAGCAAAAGATAAAAGAAATAATAGAAGAAATACCGCAATATAAAGTAAATAAGATAGCAAACGAAATCGCTATAAGAATTACAAATGTATTTACAGAATTAAAAGAGCAATATGATGAATTATTAAAAAAATTAGAGCAATGTCAAATAAAAATTGCAAAATTTGAAGATGAAAATATGTCTCATTATTATTCAAAAGGAGTTATATATTTTTCTAATAAAATTCATACAAATTCAATAAACGAAGTTTTAGTCATAGAATATTTACATTTTTTACAAGATGGAAGGGAACAAACTTGTTTTCAAGAGTCTTTAAATAACTTTGCAGCTAAACTTTTAACTCAAGAATTAAAAGAAAGAATGAATGTATTTGGAATATTTTTATCTTCTTTAATAGAAGGAGATTATGCATTATTAGTTAATCTAATTATGCAAATAGATTTTTTAGTCGGCAGAAAAGAATTTGTAGAAACTGTTATAAATAACAAAGATGATTATTATGTATTAATAAACAAAATTTCAAATGGAAATATAGATAGACTTACAGGCGATTTCAGAAAATTATATTATCTAATACTAGATTACAAAACTACAGACGATTTGTATAAAGTAGAGCAAGAAATTAAAGAAATGTATTTTAGTATTCAAAATTATATTATGAAATTTTATTTTTACTATATGCCAATTCATATAACTGATGAACAAGAAATACAGGAAGCAAAGCAAAAATTGGAAGGATTAAAGAGTTATAGAGGTGTTGTAGAAGAAGATAAGTTTTATGAAGAAGGTTATCAAAAAATATTAGAAAGTTTAAATAAAAAAGAAAAACAACTTAAGAAAAAGAATAGCAAAAATGCACTAGCTATAATATATAAAAACAGATTAATAGCATTTATTAAGAAACTATTATCTTTTGATAATTAGAATAATAAGGTGAAATAAATGAACAGTTTAAAAGAAATTATAAATAAAAGTAAAAGTGTGGTTTTCTTTGGTGGGGCAGGAGTTTCTACAGAAAGTGGAATTCCTGATTTCAGAAGTAAAGATGGACTATATAATCAGCAATATAAATATCCTCCAGAAGAAATATTAAGCCATACTTTTTTTATTAATCATACTGAAGAATTTTATGAATTTTATAAAGATAAAATGAATTCATTAAAATATGAACCTAATATTACACATATCAAGCTAGCAAAACTAGAACAAAAAGGAATATTAAAAGCTATAGTAACTCAAAATATTGATGGGTTGCATCAAAAGGCAGGCTCCAAAAATGTTCTAGAGATTCATGGCAGTGTACATAGAAATTATTGTATGAAATGTGGCAAGTTTTATGATGCAGAATATGTGTTTAATTCAGTAGGTGTTCCAAAATGTACATGTGGAGGAATTATTAAACCTGATGTTGTTTTATACGAAGAGGGCTTAAATGAAGATATATTAGAAGAGGCTATATATCAAATTTCTAATTGTGATACATTAATCGTTGGAGGAACATCATTAACAGTGTATCCTGCAAGTGGACTTATTAGATATTATAATGGAAACAACTTGATTTTAATAAATAAAGATGCTACTCCTTTTGATAATGTGGCAAATTTAGTTATTAAAGATAGTTTAGGAAATATATTTAAAAATATTTAGGAGGAATAAAGATGGAAGAAAAAGCAAAAGTATATTTTACAGATTTTAGAGCATTACCAGGAACAAATTTACAAAAGAAATTAGAAAAATTAATGAAGAAAGCAGGAATTGAAAATATTGATTTTGAAAATAAATTTGTTGCAATAAAAATTCATTTTGGAGAACCAGGTAACTTGGCTTATCTAAGACCTAATTATGCAAAAACTGTAGTTGATGTTGTTAAAAAATTAGGAGGTAAACCATTTTTAACTGATTGTAATACTTTATATGTTGGACAAAGAAAAAATGCTTTAGATCACCTTGAAGCTGCATACGAAAATGGGTTTAGTCCATTTTCTACTGGATGTCATGTAATTATAGGTGATGGGTTAAAAGGAACCGATGATATAGAAGTACCAGTAGAAGGTGGAGAGTATGTAAAAACTGCTAAAATTGGAAGAGCCATAATGGATGCAGACATATTCATTTCTTTAAATCATTTTAAAGGACATGAGGCAGCAGGTTTCGGTGGAGCTTTAAAAAATATTGGAATGGGATGTGGTAGTAGAGCTGGAAAGATGGAACAACATCGTTCTGGTAAACCATCTGTTGATTTAGAAAAATGTAAAAAATGCCATTTATGTGCTAAAAACTGTGCACATGGTGCGATTTCATTTGATGAAAACGGAAAAGCGCATATAGATCATAACAAATGTGTTGGCTGTGGTAGATGTTTAGGTGCTTGTAATTTCGATGCAATCTATAATAATAATTCTCATGCAAATGAATTATTAAATAAGAAAATGGCAGAATATTCAAAAGCAGTATTAGATGGAAGACCAAACTTTCATATTAATTTAGTTCTAGATATTTCACCATATTGCGATTGTCATGCAGAAAATGATGTTCCAATATTACCAGATATAGGAATGTTTGCAAGTTTTGATCCAGTAGCATTAGATCAAGCATGTGCGGATGCATGTAATGCTGCGCAACCTATACCTGGAAGCAAATTAGATGAAAACATGCATTCAAAAGATTTTGAAGATCATCATGACCACTTTAAAAACACAACACCACAGAGTGAATGGAAATCTTGTCTAGAACATGCAGAGAAAATTGGACTAGGTACTAGACAATATGAAATTATAAAAGTTAATTAATCTTTTGGAAAAAGTTATATGTGCTAATATAACTTGGTCTATTATATCTTTTTAATAAATATAAGGAATTAGGATTTTTAGTTAGTTTATTAATGCCTTGTTCACAAGATAAACTTGCTTTAAAACCTAATTCTTTTATTATGTCTAATGATGCATTACTAATTCCTCCAAATGGATATGTAAAACATTGTGGAGTATAATTAGTATTTTCTTCGAATTCTTGTTGAAGTTTTAAAATATCATCTTTTAAAATATTTTTATAATGTTCGTCTGTTTCACCTTTTATTTTCTTTGTACCAATTCTTTTTCCAGTATTACTATGCAAGTTATATGTATGGTTTTGAAATTCTATACGTCCAGTATCCATTAATTCTTTAATATCTTTCCATCTTAAATACGAGTAGTTTAAATTTGCTTCATCTGTTTCGGTAAATTTATCTGTATATGAACCTACAATTGATATAACAGCTTTCATATCATACTTTTCTAGTAAAGGAAATAAATAACCATAATTATTGTAATGTCCATCATCAAAGGTTAATACTATTGGCTTTTCTGGTAAAGGCTTATCATCATATACATAAGAAATTAAAGCAGCTATTGTAACTGTAGTATAGCCTTTATCTTTAATATATTTTAAATCCTCTTCTAGAACAGTAGGAGTAACAGTATATTTATTAGACCTCGAAGGATCTTTTAAAATACTATGATACATAATTATTGGAACTTCTATATAATCCTCAGAAGTTGCAATAACAATAGAAATACCAACAGTAAGAAATGTGACTAATAATGTTAAAAAAAGTAATATTTTAGATAAATGTATAACTTTAATTTTCAAAATTATCCTCCTAAATAAAATCTTAATAAATTGTATACTTTTTCCTTAATATTTATGTGCTAATATATGAACAGTAAAAACAATAGGGAGGGGAAAGACTTGAAAAAGATTGTATTAAGATGTGAAAATTTAAAAAAGAATTTTCGGTCAGAAAGAAATTTTAAAAGGTGTATCATTACAATTATTGGAAGGAGATATTTTAGGATTTATAGGTCCGAATGGTGCTGGTAAAACAACTACTATAAAACTTATACTAGGACTTCAAAATATAACTTCTGGAAAGGTATATATTAATGGATATGATATAGAGGAAAACTTTAAAAAAGCAATAGAAAATGTAGGAACAATAGTAGAGAGTCCTGATTTATATATGTATATGTCTGGTTATGAAAATTTAAAATTAGTAGCTAACTTATATAAAAATGTTGACAAGAAAAGAATTGATGAAATCGTTAAATTAGTTGGGCTAGAAAACAGAATAAAAGATAAGGTTTCTAAGTACTCATTAGGAATGAGACAAAGATTAGGAATTGCTCAAGCATTATTGCACAGACCTAAATTATTAATATTAGATGAACCAACAAATGGGTTGGATCCTGAAGGAATAAAAGAAGTAAAAGTATTGCTTAAAAAATTGGCTGAACAAGAAAATATGGCAATTTTAATATCTAGCCATAATTTAGCAGAGCTAGATACATTCTGTAATAAGATATCAATTATTAAGAATGGTGAAATAGTAGAAACAAATGATATAGATGCATTCAAAAAAGATATTAAAAACAATTGTTATATATTAGAAGTAGAGGATTCTAGTGTAATAGGCTCTATTATAGATTATAAGATGGATATTTTAACAGAAACAGAAGTTAGAGTTTATATAGAGAAAGAAAAAGTTCCTCTTCTAATTAAAGAATTAGTTTTACGAAATGTAAAAATATATAATGTTTCTGAAGAAAATTTAAGCTTGGAAGATGCATTCTTAAAGAAAACAGGGGGTAATGTAATTGAGTAAGTTAATAAAAAATGAGTTAATAAAGATTTTTTCAAAGAAAAGTATGATTGTTATTGGAGTAATTATTTTAGTTATAATAATAGGATTTAATGTTTTAAACAAAATAAGTCAAAATATGTCAAATTCATATTCTGCATATTCAGAAGGTTATATACAATATTTAGATGAAGAATTATCAAATTTAGACCCTAATAAACCTTCAGATATAAATAAATATGTAGAAACTAAATCACAAAAAGATCTAGCAACTCTTGCAAAAGATTATAAAGAGACTAGCTGGCAAGCAGAAGTAATAGGAACAGTTATTTCTCCTATAATAGAGGAAATGAACAATTATGAATATATAGATAAAAATAATGAAGCACTTACTACTTCTAAGGCTCAATATGATGAAATGCTTACAGCTTTAAAAAATAACGATTGGAAGTATTTTGCAAATAAAGAATTAGAAAATATAAATACACAAATAGAAGAATTGAATACTTTAATAGCACAAGATAGTGAAAATGAAGATTTAAAAACTCAATTAAAGAGTTTAGAGCTACAAAAAGAAGTAGTTAATTTAAGATTAGATAAGAACATTAATTATGGTAGTGATAACTATAAAAGTATAGCTGTACAAAATTATAGAATGTATATGGGTAATTATATTCAATCATCACAAGGTAAAAATTTAACAGATGAAGAAAAATCAGAAATAAATGGATATTTAGAAAATGCTAATTTATATAAATATGATTTATATAATGACACAGAATATCAAAATACTGCTACAGCAAATTATACTTTCCAAAATTCAATAGGCACATATATCGCAATTATAGTTATGGTTGTTGTTATAGTTGCTGGAGTTTCAATTAGTGAAGAGTTTAATAAAGGTACTGTAAAATTACTATTAGTTAGACCATATAGTAGAACTAAAATACTTATTTCAAAATTAATTGCTGTATTTATAACAATGCTTGTTACTACAGTTGCAATTTTATTATTACAATTTATTATTGGTGGAATTGTATATGGCTTTGGAACTTATATGATGAATGTTGTACAGTTTGATTTTACAACTAATAGCATTATTACATTAAATATTTTTGCATATCTTGGTTTAATATTTATATGTAAATTACCAATATTTATTTTAATTGGAACATTAGCTTTTGCATTAAGTACACTTTTCTTAAATTCACCACTTGCAGTTGCATTACCTATACTTGGATACATGGGTAGTGATGTGATTAATATGATTGCTATATCTTATAAATGGGACTGGGTAAAATATTTTGTAACACCTAACTGGGATTTAAGCCAATATTTATTTGGTGGAACTCCAATGTTTAGTGGAATTAGCATTGAATTTTCTATAACTATTTGTGCAATATATTTTGTAATCATGCTAGCAGCTTCTATAGTTTCATTTAAGAAGAGGAATATTAAGAATGTATAGAATTTTACAATATTATGTAAATATGATATAATTAAAAGTATCAAATCTGTTGAATGTTTCATCTCCTGTATATAGAGGACTTTCTATATATAGCAACATGGTTTGACAAAAAAATAAAGGAGGAAAAAAGAGATGAAAAAATATGCAAGCGTTGAGGAAATTCGGAAGGATGCTATCGAGGTAAAAGATGGGATGATGGTCTACTGGCCGCAGGAACAGACAACTGAACCGTTGGCATTGGGAGAAATTCCGTTTAAATTCGAGCGTAAGTTCGATATGAACAATGGTGTTCTGTCCTTCGTTCTTGACGGAAAGGTGTATGTTATTCCCGAAATGTGGGGAGCATACGCAACTTTGCAGTCAGAAGGTTTTTTCAAAAGCTACTTTTATGTGCCTTTCAGCAACGGAGATTACCCGGAGTCATATAAAGCCCAATGGAAATCGTTGCTTGAAGAGCAGAGAAAGAGCCGAAGAGAGGAGTTCCTTGAAGACTGTAAGGATTTCTGCCAGAAAAATGGGATTAAAACCATTGATCCCAAGCTCGTGGCAATCTGCTTCGAGATTCCTGAAGCTGGATTGATAACACATCACCTTTATGGTGACAGTGTTGTATATCCGGTCTTGAACGGTATGTGCTTTGATTCCACAGCGTGTTCATGGATGGGGACATATGCAACAAATAATGGTACATGCCAGTTCGTGTACTGTGATGGCAAAACATATGTAACCAGAAAATGGGACGTAGTCGAAGCACTTAGAGCAGCCGGGTTCAAGAGCAAGGATCACTTCGTACCGTTGTCAAACGGTGAAGTGCCCACAGATCCGAGGTATAAAAACTTGTGGAATCTGTGCAAGTAAGTAATCTCTAACGGGAAAAGAACAAACTTTGTTCGCACACCTAAGCATACAAGCTTAGGTGTGTTCCCTTTTACATTAAGATTGTCACGCCTTGATTTTTAAGCAAAAAGAGACTATAATATTGTAGGAAAAATAATTAGAAGGTGTAAAATTGAAAACAAAATATATAAATTTAAAAGAAGAATATAATGTAGAAAAAATAAAAGAAGCAGCACAAGATATACTGAATGGAGAATTAGTAATATTCCCAACAGAAACAGTATATGGAATAGGTGCAAATGCATTAAATGATAATGCTTGTAAAAATATTTTTAAAGCAAAGGGAAGGGCAGGTGATAACCCTTTAATAGTACATGTAAATAATGTAGACATGATTAAACAACTCGTAGAAGAACCAAATGAAGTAGAAAAAAAATTAATTAATACTTTTTGCCCAGGACCATTTACACTAATATTAAAAGCTAAAAATATAATTCCTAAATCTGTTACAGCAGGACTAGATACTGTTGGAATAAGAATGCCTTCAAATAAAATAGCAAATAAATTAATAGAATATGCAGGTGTTCCAATCGCAGCACCAAGTGCTAATGTATCTGGTAGACCAAGTGGAACAAAAATAGATGATATATTAAAAGAATTTGATGGCAAGGTTTCAACTATTATAGATGATGGAATGGTAGATATAGGCTTAGAATCAACTGTAGTTAGAGTTATAGATAATAAGGTAAGAATATTAAGACCTGGTAAAATAACTAGAGAAAATATAGAAAAATTAGGAATAGAAGTAGAAATTGATAAAAATATCCTTGGAAAATATGATGGAAAAGAAAAAGTACTATCACCAGGTATGAAATATAGACATTATGCACCTAATACTAAATGTATGATGGTATATAGTAAAAATGAAGAAGCTATGGTAAATAAAATAAATGAGCTTATTCAAGATAAACAAGCATTAGTAGTATGTAGAGATAAAAATTTTGATAAATATGATACTAAAAATAAAATAAAGATGGGTAACTCATTAGAAGAAATGGCACATAATATATTTTCTATATTAAGGCAAGTTGATAATTACAATGTAGATATTGTAATTATAGAAGGTATGCAAAAAGATGGTTTAGGATTGGCCTTAAATAATAGATTATTACGTGCATGTGAATATAATTATTTAGAAATATAGTTTTGGTGTCCTTGTCGGGATTTAGGGTCGTTCCTTTTTTATTATAATTGATATAAATTTTAAACAGAAAAACTGGTTTACTTATTATAAAGTGAACCAGTTTTTCTTAAATCAAGTCAATGTTTACTTGATTGGTTTGGACTCTAATTTTTGTGATTCAGCTAATTGATATTTGTTTTTTATTATTTTATCATCAAAAACATAATCTGCTGTATCATGGACAGGAATAATTTCTGCACCTACTACAACTTTTTGGTATACGGGCACAAGTTTAGCTTTCCCATCTAATAGCTCAGAAAAAAGCTGAAATTTATCTTCTTCAGATAATTCTTTCCCTTTTTTCTTTGAGTATTCTACCGCTTGACTGAAAGGATAAAACGTGTTCTCTAAAGAAAATCCTCTTCTACAAAGATCATCCCATTCATCAATGAGTCTAGTTACAATCAAAGATAAATGATTGTAGTTATTGAATAGCTTAGGGTTACTAAGCCTATTTTTTATGAGGATTTGTTGTAAACAATACGTTTTAGTATTGTAGTCATTTGCTTGTTTTGCAAATGTTTTATTATATTGGCTTTCAAATGAAAGTGGCTCTTCTTGAAGTCTTTCGAGAGCATCGAATATCTTCTGGATAGAAGATAGGTCCTCCTTCGTTAGCTTTTGAGAATGACTTACATTTTTTGCAATTTCCTGAGTAACATGTATTACCATTATTGGAAAGAAGGATTTTACACCTTTTTCAATTGTTATTTCAGCATTTTTCTGCAATGCTCTGATCATTGGAACCAAAGGCTTTGCACAAGGCTTTTTTAAATCTTCGCCTTTAATTATTCTTTTTACGAAATAGTCGAGTTCAGCTATTGCCCGCGTTGTAGTCTCGTTAAAATTATTCATATTTTTCCTCCTGTTTTGCTTACTGTTATTGTGAAAGCTGTACAAACTGTGTGTTTACATAAAAATGATATCATAATTAAGACAATTTTGCAACTCAATATATTTTTCAGTAAGACTTAAAATATTTTATTTAACCAAAAGTAGACAGGACAACTAAAATAATATATAATATAAATGTACTAAGAAATTAAGGAGTGATTTATATAAATGAAGAAATTTGATGATGGTAATATCCAAATTCAATATAGTGACGAGAATGAGCCGTGTGTGCTCGAACTTATGAACCAAGTACTAATTGCGTATGAAACTATCACAAGTTTATTTAAATTAAAAAATTATGACAGAAAAATTATAATCTACTTATATAATAGTGTAGAAGAATTACATAAAGAAGTTTTTGGTGAAAAAAGAGAAGAATGGGAAGTATCATTAGAAGGTGAAGATGGAAATTTAAAATTAGTAACACCATTAAACCCAGGAAATGTTCATTCATATAGTGATATTATGAAAATAGCACAAAAATCTGTTGCAGATATGATTTTAGCAGATAATTTTGATGATATTCCTAATTGGTTAGATATTACAACATATCTTTTCGGATTAAATGACGCAAAGACAACTTATTCGTATCAAAAATTAAATATTAATGATATTAAATCTTTTAGTGATGCATATTTTATTACATTATCATTAATTAATATATATGGAATTAACAAAATCATAAAAATATATAAAAAAGCAAAAAATTATAACAAGATTTTAAACGCATCAGATAGCGAAATTAATAATAAAATAATTAAATATTATGCAGAAGCAGTATAAATATTAAAACTCATAGATTAAATATGTTATAACGTAATTAATCTATGGGTTTTTGTTTTGTCGAAAAAAGTCAAAAAGTAAAAAAATTGACGAACGAAAATGCTTGCTTTTATAAGGTTATAGGTATACAGTAGAACATACAAGCTAAAATTCTTTACGATTTTAACTTAAGAAAAGAAAGGAAGGGGTAATAAACAAATGAGTAAAAGATTTTGTGGAGGGATATTTTTTGATCCAAAGTTAATGATTGAATTAGGAGTAGAACATCCAGTGAGTTTGCTGTATTATTTAACCTATGAGAATAAAAGCTATGGAATAGAAATAGTAAAAATTCAATATAATGAGGATTCAAAAATGACAAGAGAAGTAGGAAACATAGACGACATATCAGAAAATGAGACTGAAGTAATTTCAATTATAGATAAGTTAAAAGAAAACTATGTTACACCTATCGTAATGAAAGATATAATAGAGGATATGAAATACGAGATTACCCCTATACAATAACAACTAGAACTTAAGTTTTGGTTGTTTTTTTATGCTTAATTAGATATAATAGATATGCAAAATAACAGGGAAAAAAGGAACGTCCCCAAATCCCGATTGGAGGAATAAAATGAGAATTAGATTTAAGCCATGGGCAAGACCGGAATTAGAAGCTTGCAAATTTTATATAGATAATCCAGAAGATTATAAAGGAAAATGGAAAACAGCTTTTAAAAATACAAATAATCCAATACATTTAGAACTTGGATGTGGTAAAGGTAACTTTATATCACAAATAGCTTTACAAAATCCAGATATAAACTATATTGCCATAGATTTAGTAGATGCTATGTTAGGACTAGCTAAGAGAAATGTAGAACAAGAATTTGAAGCCAACCATAAAGAGCCAGACAATGTTATTCTTACTAGATTTGATATAGAACGAATTTTATTAATAATGAATAGTAATGATAATATAGAAAGGATTTATATTAATTTTTGTAATCCTTGGCCTAGAGGAAAACATAGAAAGAAAAGATTAACACATACAAGGCAATTAGAAAAGTATAAAGAATTTTTAGTAGCAGGTGGAGAATTACATTTTAAAACAGATGATGATGATTTATTTGAGTCTAGCATAAACTATTTTAAAGAGAGTGGTTTTGAAATTATAAAACTAACCTATGATTTACATTCTGAGACCGATTGGGAAGACATCCAAACAGAACATGAAAAAATGTTCTCAGAAAAAGGAGTAAAGATAAAAGCTTTAATAGCTAAATTAACCAAAAAATAATGGAGGATGTTATGTATAAAAGAACTGAAACTAGACCTATAAAAGTTGGTAATGTGCAAATAGGTGGTCAAAACAAAGTAATTATTCAATCTATGACAAATACTAAAACAAAAGATGTAGCGTCAACAGTTAAACAAATATTAGAATTAGAAAAAGCTGGTTGTGAAATAATACGTGTTGCATGTTTAGATATGGAAGATGCAAAAGCAATAAAAGATATAAAAGAACAAATACATATACCAATAGTAGCAGATATTCACTTTGACTATAAAATTGCAATATGTGCTATAGAAGCTGGAGTAGACAAAGTAAGAATTAATCCAGGTAATATTGGTGGTAAAGAAAAAGTAAAAGCAGTTGTAGATAAGTGCAAAGAATACAATGTTCCTATAAGAATAGGAGTTAATGCAGGATCTTTAGAAAAAGACTTGTTAGCAAAGTATGGTGGTAAGCCTACAGCAAAAGCAATGGTAGAAAGTGCAAAAAGGCATGTACAAATATTAGAAGATTTAGATTTTTATGATATAGCAATATCTTTAAAGGCTTCTAATTTAGACTTATGTATAGAAAGCTATGAAGAGGCAGCTAAAACTTTTAAATATCCATTACATTTAGGAATAACAGAAGCTGGAACAGCATTTAGTGGTACTATAAAATCAAGTATTGGACTTGGAATTTTATTAAGAGAGGGAATAGGTGATACAATAAGAGTTTCTTTATCAGATGATCCTATAGAAGAAATTAAGGTTGTAAAAGAAATATTAAAAGATTGTAATTTGAATAATAATGTTCCAACATTAGTTTCATGTCCTACTTGTGGTAGAACACAAATAGATTTAATACCAATGGCAAAAGAAGTGGAAGAATTTTTACAAACTATAAATAGTGATATAACTGTTGCTGTTATGGGATGTGCAGTGAATGGACCAGGAGAAGCTAGTAATGCAGACATAGGCATTGCTGGTGGAATAAAAGAAGGTTTATTATTTAAAAAAGGAAAAATAATTAGAAAAATTCCTCAAGAAAATATTGTAAATGAATTAAAAGAAGAAATATTAAAAATGATTGAAGGTTAGATTATTGAAAATAAAAGAATTATTAAAAAGAATAAATGAAGATCCTGAATATACTAGTTTAGATGAATTAAGTATGATAAAAAAAGCTTATATAGAAATTGGACTAAATAGAACTTTTAGTCCTGTATATTATTTTGGAAATACAAAAACTCAACAAAAAATATATAGTTTATCTAGAAATAAGATAAAAACAGTAGATAAAGCTGATCAAAGAACTATTATATGTTATTCTTTAGCAAGACAATGTCAATTTTTATTTACTGAATTAGGTTATGATTGTTATGTTGAACATGTAGAAGGAGATAATCATGTATTTAATTCTTTAGTATTAACTAGTGGAAGAAGTATTCATTTTGATTTACAGAATGATTTAGAGTATATTCAAACTGGAAGGAAAACTCGTTTTTTTGGAACATATAATGAAGATGCACCTTGGGTATATGTAGTTCCTGAAGAACTTCAAATGAAAATAGATAAAAATATACGATATCCTAACGAACGAGGAATTTATAATGATGATAAGATAGAAGAGGTAGAAAAGAATATAGCTGGTATGTCAATATCTGATAAAATGGAAAAATTATTAACTAATCCTGGCATTATAGAAATGACTAAAGATACACAATTTATGCAAAAATATGCATTTTTTTATAAAATGATTGACAAAAATTTTGAAGGGAATATGTGGCAAAAAGTATTTATAATTCCATGTAAAATTAAGGATGATTATACTAGCATTATATATGTTAAAGATAAAGCTTATAAACAAGCATTTATTTATTCAGAAAAAAATAAAAGATATATGAAAGTTTCTTTAGAAAAAATTCCAGAATTAGAAGAACAAGGATTAAAAATTGGTATTCAAGGTAAAGAATTTGGAGTTAAATTATTAAAAAGAGAGATAAAAGAAAAATTGAAAGTGCAAGAAAACACAGGGAGATGATAGTGTGAAAAAGGCAGTTATAATTGGTGGAGGAGAAATTGGAAGAAAAGGCACAGAATATGAAACACAAAAAATAGATAAAGAGATAGTAAAACTTACGAACAAACAATCGCCTAACTTTTTGTTTTTAGGTTTTGCTAATGTAAATCATATTGAATCTTATTTTAGAGTTATAAAAAGAAATTATAGAAACCTAGGTTGTATTTGTAAAACTATTCTTAAAAAAGAATTAAACAATCGAGAATTAATTTTAGAGAGATTTAATAATGCTGATATAATTTATATGGGCGGAGGAAATACATTAGAATTAATGCGAATTTTAAAACAATTTGATATGATTTCTCTATTAGAAGAGGCTTATAATGATGGAAAAGTAATTTGTGGTCTTAGTGCCGGAGCAATAGCTATTTGTAAATATGGGTTATCTGATGCAAGAAAATATAAAGAATTTAAACTAACTAAAGTAAAGGGAATTGGTTTAGTTGATTTACTAGTATGTCCTCATTATAATTTAGATGGAAGAGAAGAGGAATTAGAAAGAATTATGAAGCGAACCAAAGATGTACAAGGAGTAGGTCTAAAAAATTTACAAGCATTAAAAATTATAGATGGTAATATAAGCATAATTTCTGATTCAAATGATGATAAAGTAAAGTTTATAAATTAATATATTTAAGCTTGCCAATAAAAAAATACTAATATATAATTGAAGAGGCGATAATTCTTAGCCAACAAAACTAAAAGGAGGATTAAAATGGCTTTTATAGATGAAATAAAAAATAGAGCAAAACAAGATATAAAAAAGATAGTACTTCCAGAATCAGATGACGATAGAACATTAAAAGCTACATCAGAAGTATTAAAACAAAAATTTGCAGAAATAATATTAATAGGAAATAAAAATAAAATATTAGAAAGAGCAAAAGAACTTAGTCTAGATAACATAGAAGAAGCAGAAATTGTAGATCCTAATAATTCTGAAAATTATAATGAATTTGTAGAACAATTTTATGAATTAAGAAAACATAAAGGAATGACAATAGAAAAAGCAAAAGAATTTATGTTAGATAATATTTATTTTGGAATGATGATGGTTAAACAAGGTTATGCAGATGGATTAGTTTCTGGAGCTGTTCATTCTACATCAGATACTTTAAGACCAGCACTTCAAATATTAAAAACAGCACCTGGCACTAAATTAGTATCTGCTTTTTTTATGATGATTGTGCCTAATTGTACATATGGAGAAAATGGAGTTTTCTTATTCTCAGATAGCGGTTTAAATGAAAATCCAGATAGTGATGCATTATCTGAAATTGCTATATCATCTAGTAAAAGTTTCGAACTATTAACAGGTAAAACACCTAAAATAGCAATGCTTTCATATTCTTCACATGGTAGTGCAAAATCTGAATTAACAGAAAAGGTAATAAAAGCAACAAATTTAGTAAAAGAAAAAGCTCCAGACTTATTAGTAGATGGAGAATTACAATTAGATGCTGCAATAATTCCAGAGGTTGCAGAATATAAAGCTAAAGGAAGTCCTTTAAAAGGTGAAGCAAATATTTTAATTTTCCCAGACTTAAATGCTGGAAATATAGGTTATAAACTAGTTCAAAGGCTTGCAAAAGCAGAAGCATATGGTCCACTATGTCAAGGTATTGCAAAACCAGTTAATGATTTATCAAGAGGTTGTAGCAGTAAAGACATAGAAGGCGTTGTAGCAATTACTGCTGTACAAGCACAAGAACAAGATAAATAAATTTATTGGAGGTTTTTTATGAAAATTTTAGTAATTAATTGTGGAAGCTCATCATTAAAATATCAATTAATAGATATGGCTTCAGAAAAAGTAATGGCAAAAGGAACTTTTGAAAGAATAGGTCAACCAAACTCATTCTTAACACATAAAGTAAATGGAGAAAAATATAAATTAGAAAAACCAGTACAAAATCATGAAGAAGCATTAGAATTTTCACTAGAACAATTATTAAATCCAGAATACAAAGTAATTGATTCACTAGAAGAAATAAATGCTACAGGACATAGAGTTGTTCATGGTGGTGAAAAGTTCAATAAACCTGTAATTATTAATGAAGAAGTTATAAATACTATAGAAGAATGTGCAAGTTTAGCACCACTTCATAATCCAGCAGCAGTAATGGGAATTAAAGCTGCACAAAAATTAATTCCTAATAAGCCAATGGTTGCTGTATTTGATACAGCATTTCATCAAACAATGCCAAAAGAACATTATATTTATCCAATTCCATATAAATATTATAATGAATATGGAGTTAGAAAATATGGTTTCCATGGTACATCTCATCAATATGTAGCTAATCGTGTAGCTGATTTAGAAGGGAAACCAATAGAAGATTTAAGAATAATATCTTGCCATTTAGGTCAGGGTGGAAGTATATGTGCAGTTCAAGGTGGTAAATCTGTAGAAACAAGTATGGGACTTACACCTCTTGCTGGTATTCCAATGGGTACACGTTCTGGTGATATAGACCCATCTGTAGTTACATTTATAATGAAAAAAGAAGGCTTAACACCTGATGAAATGGAACGTATATTAAATAAAGAATCTGGTATTTTAGCATTATCAGGAGTTACACAAGATTGTAGAGATATGGAAGCCGCAGCAGCAGAAGGAAATGAGCAAGCCGCACTTGCAATAAAAATACACAATTATTTAATTGCTGCACAAATAGCTAAATGTGCTGTTGCAATGAATGGATTTGATGTAATGCTATTTACTGCTGGTATTGGAGAAAACCAAAAAAATATTAGAAAAGGAATTTGTGAAAACTTAAAATTCTTAGGTGTAGAAATAGATGATGAAAGAAATGATGTAAAAGGTGAAGAAAGATTAATTTCTTCTGATAACTCTAAAATTAAAGTATATGTAGTTCCAACAGATGAAGAACTAATGATAGCAAAACAAACATTAGAATTAATAAAATAATTGATTTTGAACTTTAGGGACGGTCCTTAAAGTTCATTTTATTTACATAATTCGTAAAATATGATATCTGTCCTCTATCTAAAGAACAGCGACCACGTGGCGGCCGGGAATTGATTCCTGTGGAGCATGGTTGCATTACAGTATATACATTCAGAGAAATAGTAGAAGACTGGTCTCCGTATCAGCTTCTCCTACTTCATCTGTATGAGCTATTCTATAAGAAGGATATTCCTTTCAATGGTGTTATCTAGGAGAACAACGAACGTAGTTGATTGTAAAACTACGTTCGTTGTTTTTATATAAAATTTATCATACCATAATTAACATAATTTCATATTATATATAAAGATAATATGAAAGGGGGAAGAGTATGGAATTAAAAGATATTAATATAGGATTCACTTTAACTGGATCTTTTTGTACATTTAAGAAGGTAATACCTAAAATTAAAGAACTTAAAGAATTAGGAGCAAATATACTACCCATAATGTCATATAATAGTTATAATTTAGATACTAAATTCGGAAATGCTAAAGATTTTATAGAAGAAATAGAAGACATTACAGAAAATAAAATAATTCATACAATACAGGGAGCAGAGCCTATAGGTCCAAAAGGATTAACTGATATTATGGTTGTAGCACCTTGCTCTGGCAATACCATTGCCAAACTTGCAAATTCAATAATTGATACGCCTGCTGTTATGGCAATAAAATCGCATCTACGCAATCAGCGACCTCTGGTAATAGGTATTTCAACAAATGATGGACTTTCAGGTTCTGCTGAAAACATAGGAAAATTACTGAATAGAAAAAATTATTATTTCGTGCCATTTACACAAGATAATCCTATTACCAAACCTACATCTTTAGTATTCAAATTTGATTATTTAATACCTACCATAAAAGAAGCTTTAGATAACAAGCAACTACAACCAGTAATAGGTTAAGCAATTGACATAATACTTGGATTGCTATTTAATATTAATATGTCGCAGTATAAATCTAGATAAATAATTTTTAAGGAGGATGAATTATGCGGATAATTGAAACAGATTTTGAATGGAATAAGTTTTTAAAAGAGTTATATGAAAGAAAAATCAAAAAAATTGAAGAAGTAGAAAAAATTTTGGACTCATTATTCGTTAGTCTAGAAGGTGAATCTATCGATCATTGTAAAGAAATTTATTGCACTCTTTTGGAAAAGACAAAAAAACCAGATTTCTTAAATGATATTCCAGAAGAAGATTGGGATGTAGAAAATGTATATAGACTCATAAGGCAAGAATTTTATAATCAAGGAATTGAGCTAAAAAATGAGAATCAAGAAAGAAAATATTATGTTGTAGATTTACAATTATTTATGCAAGAGGAAAAAGTTGCGAAAGCTACAGTTGTTAAGATTCTTTCTGATTCAACTTATGCGGAACTATACAAAAATAATCCGACAGCATTAATAAGCTTTCTTAATTATTTAACCACAAGTGAACCAAGATAACTAATATACAACTAGACATATATTTTGAAATTCTAGTTTCACATTAAAAGACACTAACCAATGTTATGGCTAGTGTCTTTTCCTTTATTTATCTGCTGAATAATCTGAAAGTGGATTTACATCAACTGCATTTCTAACTTGTTCATTAGCAACATGAGTATATATTTCTGTTGTAGAAATACTTTCATGTCCTAAAAGCTCTTGAAGGGCTCTTATATCAACATTTCCATACTGATACATAAGTGTTGCTGCAGTATGTCTTAATTTATGGGTAGAATATTTTTTAGTGTCTAAACCTGCACGTCTTAATTCTTTATCAACTACATATTGAACTGTTCTTTTACTAATTCGTTCTTTTCTCTCGCTTAGAAACAATGCTTTAACTGAATCAGGTTTTATACCAATCTTAGGTCTAACTTCTAAATAGTCATTAATAGCTTTTAAACAAGCTTTATTTAAATAGATTGTTCTTTCTTTATTACCTTTACCTATTACAGTCATTTTAGCATCATCAAATGAAATATCATTTATATTTATACCAACTAATTCTGATAAACGAAGCCCACAGTTTAAAAATAAAGTTATAATTGCATAATCTCTTTCTTTGTTACGTTCTTCATCACTTGTAACAGTTAATAACTTTTTGCTGTCATCAAGAGTTAAATATTTAGGCATACGTTTTTCTATTTTTGGCGTTTCTAAATTTTGAGCAGGATTTTTTTCTATCAAATTAGCTTTTTGTGATAGATAATTAAAAAATACTCTAATGCTACTAACTTTTCTTGCACGAGTAGCGGCTTTACTATGATATGTAGTTGTTAAATATGCAAGAAAAGCATGAATATCATTTAATTCTATCTTTTTTATTACATCAAGAGATAAATTGCTTATATTAATATCTTTAAAATCTTTAGCATTTGTAAGATGAAAATGAACCATAATAAATTTCAAGAACATTGCTAAGTCATAATTATATTCTTTTATTGTGTTTGGCGATTTGTTTAAAATTGTTACAGAATAGTCTAAAAAAGAATTTAAATATTCTGGGTTCATATCACGTGAAATCATTTGTTCCTCCTTATGTTATTCTTCAAAGTTTGACATATTATTTGAAAGTTTATCTATTACATCTAAAATGAATGTTATTATAATATAGCATAATGCAAAATTATTTTTATTAAACAAATTACCTATAAAAGATGGGGTAAATAATTGATTAATATAAAATCTTGAATATACATAGTTTCCTGTAAATACAAGTTGGAAATTAACATGATATTTATTATAAAATTCTGATAAATAATCCAACATATCTGATGTTAATATTTCTGTTGCATTTATTCTGTCATTTGAATATACATGTAAAACCTTATTGAAATCTGCATTATCCATTTCTATATATTTTAATAGTGAATTAGTTGTTCCCAATACATATGTAGTATTATACTCTAAATTTTCGGTATTTATTTTAGTGTATGAAGGAATTGTTTTATCTAAAATAACCGTAGAAAAAATACCATTAAATACATTTTCATCTGTAGATGTTGCAGAAACATTAGATGCATAAAACTTATAATTATCTTTAGTTGTACCACTTATTGTATCTTTTGTTATTAAGCTACTAAGTTGTAAATTATCAAAACAAGCTGTTTGATAATAATTTTCTTCATCTACATATGATGTGTTATTATAAGTTAAGTTAGGATCTATTAATTGGATAAATCTTTTTATAACATCTGAATATTTCACTTTAAATTTTTTAAATTCTAGTAAAAATAATATTACTGTTACAGCTAATGCAATTAATGGAATTATAGCAAAAGCCATATTAAAAGAATTTAAATATGTAAAAATAAAAGTAAATAAGAATGCCATAAAACAGATTAGACCTATAATACTAAAAAACATCAGCCTTTTTTTGCTAATAGTGATATCTAAAAAATCAAGTTCATTAAATTTGTTATATAATTCTTCAAATTCTTTAGGCGTCTGGGTTATATCTACCTTTTTAGTAGAAAAATTTGGCATTAAAATAAATTTGTATACTAAAAACCCAACCATTACTACTACTAAAATCTCTAAAAATATCATTTGTAATTCCTCCTATTGAAGATATTCTATCATAACTTAATATAGTATGTAAATTTTTTGACAATTTTTATAAAAAGTTTTATACTAAATATAATTATGAACAAGGGAATAGGGGAGGAATATAATGACAATAGCATTAATAGTAATATTAGTTATTATAGTATTATATGTTATTATCACATATAATAAATTTGTAACACTAAAAAAACAAATGAATAACTCATATAGTGTTATAGATGTTTATTTAAAAAAGAGATTTGATTTAATACCAAATTTAGTAGAAGTAACGAAAGGTTATGCTAATTATGAACAAGATGTTTTAACTAAAATAACAGAATATAGAACAGCTTATAATCAAAATAAAGACAAAGATGCATTAAATAAATTAAATGAACAATATAATAATTTAATATTAGTAGTAGAAAATTATCCGGATTTAAAAGCTAGTGAACAGTTTTTAAAATTGCAGAAAAGTCTTATAAAAGTTGAAAGCGAATTACAAGCAGCAAGAAGAATTTATAACAATGATACTACTAAATATAATACAAAATTAAATGTTTTTCCTTCTAACATTATTGGTAAAATATTTAATTTTAAAGAAGGAGAATTATTTGAATTAGAGGATAGAAAAATCGAAGGAGAGAATATTAAAGTTGATATGTAAAAATAAAGAAGAAGCTTATATAGGCTTCTTCTTTGTAATTTATAATTATTTTTTGTTTAAATTGATAAAACAATTTATTAAGTCTTCAAAATTATCATATCTATTTTCTAGCGTAATTGTTGCTGTCTGAGTAGTATTCTTATTAAGAATTAAATAGTCCAAAGTAATTTTATATTTTTTACTATTAATTTTATTTACTTCTTTTACCGTAGTAATTTCATATACAGGTGGCAATTCAGACAAATTCAAAATTTCTTCCATACCACATATATAAATTTATATCATTTTTTATTAGCTAATATAATGGCAATTGTTTTTACGCTAAAAGCTAGCAAAAATCCATGCTTTATGGTATAATTAAGAGTGATACAAAAAACAGCTGAAAAAAGGAGGATAATTTAATGACAGAGATCGAAAATATTTGTCGGCAACTGTTAAAAAACAATCTTAAGCTTGTTGAGATTTTTTGTGAAGAAGCTGTATATGCGACAGACAAAGAAGTTAGAGACTCACAAATTTTAGAGGATGATGAGTTTCCGGATGGCTTCAAAACTGTTGCCACAAGATATGGCAAAAAGCGGAACTTCATAAATTTGGTTCACAGAGAATTAAAAAAGTTGGCCAAAGAAGAATTTCTTCTTAATGAGCCAACAATGCAGCAAGTTGTTCAATTGTCCCGACTCTTTTTGAAAGAATCAAAAAAAGAATTAGAAGACTTAAGACTTGTAGCAGAACTTATGGAATCACCAGCAGTGCTTTTAGCAATTAAAGATTTTAAAAATCTTAAAAAGCAGGAAAAGGAGCTGGGAATTGACAAAACAGCCACAATATTCGAAGAAGACAGAGAGGTTTTGAGAAGAGTTCAATACTATATTGGAATCTCTGAATATCTTCCAGGAAACAAGCGGGGGTAATCCCCGCATTTTCCTATTATATGGAAAACAAGGAACGTCCCTAAATCCCGAATAGAATTTTATAAAAAAGCCTTTAAAAAAATTTTCATTATTGGTATAATAAATTAAAATTATAAGAAAAGGGAGTAAAAAAATGGGAACAACAGATAGCAACGTAACACAATTATATGATTTATTAAATCATATACCAGTAACAAAAGACAATGCTGGTAAAATTCAAGAAATTAAAGATGCAATTGGTAAAAATGACTTAAAAAAAGCTCTTGATGGTATAAAAGAATTAAATATCGCTTTGCAAAATAAGAAAAAAGAACTAAAAAAAAGACAAACTAAAAAAGAAAAAGATGAACAAGATGCTTTAGAAACAGAAAAGAAAGAATTTGAAGCAGAACAAATAAAAGAAGATGAAGTAGAAAGATTTCCAAAAGAATTACAAGATTTGGACTTAGAAGAAGACTATATTGGTTTACTACTTTATGATCCAAGATATATAGTAAGCTATAATTTTTTATATGATGAAGTGTGCTTCCAAGATGAAAGAATGCTAAACTTATATAAAAGTGTTATCTTTACAGAAGGTGAAAAATATGCACCAGAAGCAGTAAAAAGAAAATTTAACTTTGCCAAAACAACAAAAGAAGTATATGAATTAAAGAAGCAATTAGTAACTCGTATAAAATTACAAAGAACAGTTACTATGGAAAAAGTATATATAGATTTAAAAAAATTATTTATTTTAAGAAATTGGTATTTAAAAATACCAATCAAAAGTGTTCAAGAAAAAGTTGTTGAAATTAGAAATTACGAATTATATGATCAAATGTCAGTAGAAGAAGTAGAAAGTGCTGTTGAACAAGTTACTGCCACAGAAAAATTTAAAAGAGCTGTATTAAATAAAGGACTTACAGAATTCCTAGAAACAGGAGAAAATAACTTAACTACAGGAATTCCATTACCATTTGAACGTTTAACAAAAGAGTTTAAGGGATTAAGAAAAGGTGAAACAATGGCTGTTGCAATGCCTTCTAACTCTGGTAAAAGTAGATTTACAATCAATCTAGTAGCAAATTTATCATTAGTACATAAAAAAAGAGTTTTAATAATTTCAAACGAAATGTCAGAAGAAAAAATGAAATTATGTTTAATGACAACAATTATAAATGATCCAGAAATTCAAAAAATTCATGGTAAAAAATTACATAAAACAGAAGGAGAACTACTAGAATTTAAATTTAGAGCCGATGAAGGCTCAGATGTAAAGACTGATGAAGATGGTTTTATATTACAAGAAGAAGGAGAATCTAGAGCTGATTTTGTAAAAAGACTAGCTAAAATTTCTAAAGAATTTAGAGACACTATTGCTGTTACAGATTGGATAGATAAAGAAATTAATAACTCAATATATTTTATTAATATAACAGATCACACTAATGACGAATTACAAAAAGTTATAATGAATTATTATTATATGAAACATATTGAATATATATTCTATGATACTTTAAAAACTGATACAGAACATATAGGAAATGGGGAAGAGGTAAAGAAAACTGCAACTATTCTTTCTAACTTAGCACAAAATTTTAATATGTTTATCTTCTCTACACTACAATTAACCGAAACAGCAACTTGGCCAATAAATTTAACAATCAATGATTTACAAGCTAGTAGAACAGTAAAAGAGGTATTGGATACATTATGTTTGGTAAAACAAATTAATCATGAAAATTATAAAGATTACGAATATTCAATAGAAGAAATGGATGAAAAATGTTATGATTTAGTAAAATATGATGATCCGGACGTAAGATATTATGCTTGTGTTGTAGATAAAAACAGAGCAGGTGCTAAACCTAAATTGTTATTTAGATTAAATTTAGCATATAATAGATGGGAAGAACTTGGCTATTTAAAATTAAAACAACAAGATCAAGATAAGACAAATAATTAATTTAGACTGGAAATAGTACTAAACTATTTCCAGTTTTATATTTTTATAGTAATAATTTATACATGTCTTGAATATATATATTTAAGGAGGTACGAGTTATGGTAGATGAAAGAAAGCAAAATAACATTAATGTTATGCAAAATGTTGTTTTAGAAAATAGAGAAAAGTTAAATGTAACAGGAATAAATGATATTTTAAGTTTTGACGATCAAGTAGTTATTCTTTCAACAGATTTAGGTATGCTTACAATAAAAGGTTCTGAATTAAAAATAAACAAATTAAACATAGATGAAAGCGAAGTAAAAATAGAAGGAAATATATCAAATATAGGATACAGCCAAGATACAGAGGAAAAGAAAGGTGAAAATATCTTTAGTAAAATATTTAGATAATCTAGGGGTTTTGTATGTTACAACTATATAATTTTTTTGTATTTATTATTTTAGGTATAATTATTAGCTTTATATTTGATATATTTAGAATTTTAAGAAAAAAATTTAAAACAAACAATTTTATTACATATATAGAAGATATTTTATTTTGGCTAATATCAGGATTTTTAATAATTACAGCTATATTTAAGTTTAATGATGGAGAATTAAGAGCATATCTTTTTGTTGGAATATTATTAGGCATAGTTATATATATAATGCTATTTACAAAGTTAGTAAATAACATATTATTAAAAATTCTTACACCTGTAAAAATATTATTAGACTTTTTTACATCGTTATTTAAGAAAATTCGTGTTTTTATAACTAATTGTCTAAAAAATTGTAAAAATAAATCAAAAAAAACTATACAAAAAAATAATTATAATGTATAATAAAATAGAATTGATTATAGGAGAGAAAATATACTTATGAAAAGAATTTTTAGAAATAAAAAAATATTAAAAGTTATTATAATTTTAATTGTATTATCTTATTTTATTTATGTTCTTATTAAACAACAAACAACATTAAATTCATATCAAACAGAACAAGATTATGTTTCTTCACAAATTCAAGACCAACAAGAATATAAAAATGAATTAGCAGACATGGAAGCAAACATTAATTCTGATGAATACATAGAACAAATCGCTAGGGATAAATTAGACATGTATTTACCTAACGAAAGAGTTTATGTTGATGCCAATAAATAAAATTTAAAATATTAATAATAGGATTCTAAAGACTTTATACTTATATATCTGTTATTAAACTTATTTGTTTTCGTATTCTTATTTAATAACAGATATATACTTCTTTTATCCATTTATTTTTCTATTTCTTTTTATCAAACTTTTAATCTAGAATATTATTTCTCATGTAATTAGCTTAATTAAATATAGGAGGGATTTTATGAACTTAGAAGATTATAGTCTAAGTGAATTAAGAGAGCTTGCAAAAAACAAAAATATAAAAGGTTATTCAAAATATAAAAAAAGTGAATTAATTGACTTATTAAAAGAAAATGATACAACTAATAATGAAGACAAAAATGAAAATAATGAAAGTGTTGTAACAGACAGTAATACAACATATAAAATTACTAATAGTGATGACAAAATCGCAGAAGGAATATTAGAAGTATTACCTGATGGATATGGTTTTTTAAGAGGTGAAAATTATCTTTCTACACCAGATGATGTATATATTTCCCCAGTACAAATAAGAAGATTTAAATTAGATACAGGTGATCATATAAAAGGAATTTCCAGAATGGCAAAAGAAGGAGAGAGATTTCCATCTTTAATTTTCGTTGGGGAAGTAAATGGTGAGGCACCAGAAAAAGCATATAGAAGAAAGAAATTTGACGATTTAACACCTATTTATCCAACCGAAAGAATAAAATTAGAAACTGAGCCAAATGAATATGCAATGAGAATGATAGATTTAATTAGTCCAATAGGAAAAGGACAAAGAGGAATGATTGTGGCTCCTCCAAAAGTTGGAAAAACAACTTTAATTAAAAAATTTGCTAATAGTATTACAAAAAATAATCCAGAAATTGAATTAATCGTATTGCTAATAGATGAAAGACCAGAAGAAGTTACAGATATGAAACGTTCTATAAATGGTGATGTAATATATTCAACATTTGATGAATTACCAGAACATCATGTAAAAGTGGCAGAAATGGTAATAGAGAGATCTAAAAGACTAGTAGAACAAGGCAAAGATGTTGTTATTTTGCTAGATAGTATTACAAGACTTGCTAGAGCATATAATTTAGTTATTCCTTCATCTGGTAGAACTTTATCTGGAGGTCTTGATCCAAATGCATTACATAAGCCTAAGAAATTTTTCGGTGCTGCAAGAAATATAGAAAATGGAGGAAGTTTAACTATACTTGCTTCAGCTTTAATAGAAACTGGAAGTAGAATGGATGATGTAATATTCGAAGAGTTTAAGGGTACTGGTAATATGGAAGTACACTTAGATAGGAAATTATCAGAAAAACGTATTTTCCCTGCAATTGATATTAATAAGTCTGGTACAAGAAGAGAAGATTTACTTCTTACTCCTAAGGAAATGGAGACTGTTTATGCATTGCGTAAGGCTTTAAATAATTTACCTGTAGCTGATGTTACAGAAAATATTATTTCTCAAATGGTACAAACAAAGAATAATGCAGAGTTTTTAGATAAAATAGATCTTTACTTAAGAAGATTTAAATAATTGGGGATGAGGTGCTTTTATATGGAGCATATAAAGAAATTAAAGATAATAATTTTAACTATTATTTTGGCAGTTATAGCATTAATACCTAACAATGTATTAGCAGATGGACCATCTTATGATATTACCAATTATGATATGGATGCTTATATTCAAGAAGATGGAACACTGCATATAGATGAGTCTATAACTTATTATTTTTCTAGTAGTGCAAATGGTTTAACGCGAGATTTAAGATATTATTATAAAACTAATAAAGATACAATGGAACCAAATTCTGCTAGATATCAAGCAACTGGAATTGAAAATTTAACTGTTGCTGTTACAAATGCAGCTAATATAACAACCAATTTCGCAAAAGTATCTGATGCTGAGAAAGGTGATAATGGTGTTTATACTGTAGATACAGTAAATGCAGATAGAACAGACGGATATGATATAATGGTTTATTCTCCAATATCTTCTAATAATTTTCAAACTGTACACTATTCATATGATATAACAGATGCAGTTGTTCAATATAATGATATGAGTGAAATATATTATAATTTTATAGGTAATGGGATAGAAACTGGTGTCGATGAGTTTAATTTAGATATTTACTTGCCAAAATCTATAAATATGGATGATGTAAAATATTATCCTCATACTTATGCTACAAAACTAGAGAATATACAAGCTATGTTAGATTCGTCATCAAATTGTATTAATTTTAATATTAAAAATATTCCATCAGGTGAGCCTGTTGATGCTAGAATAGTTTTTCCTAATACTGTACTAATGAATTGTACAAAAAAATATAATAATGATTATGATTTTAACAGTCTATATAAAATCGAAAATAGTATGTCTTTAGGAAATACTAGATATTTTATACATATAACGATTAATATTATTCTAGGAGTATTGCTAGTTGCTTTATGCATAATTTTCTTAACATATGGAATTATAAAAAGTAAAAAATTTAGAACAACTGTAAAAAACGCAAACTATTTTAGAGATATACCTAAACGTTTAAATTTATTAGAATATCAGGCATTATTACCATCAAAGATGACTGATGCTCTAAGTTCTAATTTAATTATTGCAACAATATTAGACTTAACTAATAGAAAAATATTAAATATGGAAACCAAAAAAGGTGCTAATAAGAAGAAACAATCTGATTATGAATATAATGTTTATATTAATAAAGATGCAGATTTTACCAAATTGTGTCCATATGAAAAACAAATACTATCATTAATTTTTTCAGATCAAATATCTACAGATTTTAATGTTTCAGATTATACAGAAAAAATAGCAGAATTAAATGCACGCTTTAAAGAAATATCTAAGAACAGCAAATTAGTTCAACAAATTTCTAAAGCCAACTCAAAAAGATTAATTGATACTAAAAAAATCTATAAGAAAGTTAAGACAAGTTTAATATTAAATTTCATAATATTAATTGTAACATTATTTATAGTATTTTTATTTAATACTTTGGTAATGAATCCTGATAAAGTGCTTGGAATTATAGAATTTATTATATCCTCTGTATTTACTGCATTGTTTTCATTTGTTGTAGTAGTAATATTAGATGATTTATATAAAATTCCTACAGATAACTATGCTCAGGATCAAAAAGAAGTACTCGGACTATGGAAATATTTAAAAGATTATAGCTTAATAAAAGATAGATACCCAATAGAGCTAAGTATTTGGAATGAATATTTGGTATTTGCTTCCTTATTCGGTATTGCAGATAAAGTAGCAAAAGAATTCAAAGAAGAATTAATAAAAGCTGGATACTCAGATGATCAAATATATTTAACATACCCAGTCTTGTGTATGTCTAGCTATTCATCTTCATTTACAACTTCAATAAATTCTTCAACTGGCTATTCCGGTTCTGGTTCCGGTGGTGGAGGAGGCCGGAGGCGGGGGAGCAGGTGCTTTCTAATTCGCTATTATTTAATATTTAACATACATAAAAGTCCCCTATCTTAAATTAACAAGATAGGGGACTTTACTATTAAACAGACACCGAACATTTGCTCTATTAGAATTCGCAGTTATTTGGTGTTCTTGGGAAAGGTATGACATCACGAATATTTTGCATTCCTGTTAAATACATAATAGCCCTTTCAAATCCAAGACCGAATCCTGCATGTTTACAGCTACCATATTTTCTTAAATCTAAATACCAGTCATAATTTTCTATAGGCATATTTAATTCTTTTATTCTAGCTAATAATTTGTCATAATCGTCTTCTCTTTGACTTCCACCAATGATTTCACCTATTCCAGGAGCTAATAAATCAGCTGCTGCAACAGTTTTTCCATCATCATTTAGTTTCATATAAAATGCTTTAATATCTTTTGGGTAATCAGTTACAAATACTGGTTTTTGGAATATCTTTTCACATAGATATCTTTCGTGTTCTGTTTGTAAATCAACTCCCCAACTAACTTTATATTCAAATTCATCGTTATGCTTTTCCAATTCTGCAACAGCATCAGTATAACTAATTCTTGCAAAATCTGAATTTATAACATTATTTAATCTATCTAAAAGACCTTTATCTACAAAATTATTAAAGAATTGCATTTCTTCTGGATAATTATCTATAACATATTTAAAGATGTATTTAATCATTTCTTCAGCTAAATCCATGTCGTCATTTAAGTCTGCAAAACATATTTCTGGTTCAACCATCCAAAATTCTGCAGCGTGTTTAACTGTGTTAGAATTTTCAGCACGGAATGTTGGTCCAAATGTATATACATTGCAAAAAGCTTCTGCAAATGTTTCGGCATTTAATTGGCCACTTACTGTTAGATGTGCTGGCTTTCCAAAGAAGTCTTGAGAAAAATCTACATTTCCTTTATCGTCTTTAGGCAAATTATTTAAATCAAATGAATTTACATTAAACATTTCTCCAGCACCTTCTGCATCGCTTGCTGTAATTAGAGGTGTATTTACATATACGAATCCTTTTTCTTGGAAGAATTTATGTATTGCATATGCTAGTGCACTTCTAACACGGAATACAGCGTTAAATGTATTACTTCTTGGACGTAGATGTGCTATAGTTCTTAAATATTCAAATGAATGTCTTTTCTTTTGAAGTGGATAGCTATTATCTGATAAGCGTTCTATTTCTACTGAAGTTGCTTGTATTTCGAATGGTTGTTTAGCATTCTCAGTTAATATAAATTTACCTTCAACTTTTATTGTAGAGCTAATAGTTAATTTACAAATATCATTAAAGTTTGCTAAATTATCATTAAAAACTACTTGTACATTTTTAAAGAAAGTACCATCATTTAATTCTATAAATCCAAAAGTTTTTGAATCTCTTATAGTACGAACCCAACCTTCGATACAAATATCTTTATCTGCATAATTTTCTTTTTGTCTATATAGATCTTTTAAAATTACTTTTTCCATATTATCCTCCTAAAAATATAAAATCTTTTCATATTATATGACATTTTATATATAAATTCAATTAAAATAGTAAAATTAGTAAAAATGAGCTGTTTTTAGCAATGAAGTTATATAGGTTTTAAATAAAAATGGCTTAAAATCGATTCTCGTGCGTTGTATCTCAAAAGTACTGAAAACAGTGGATTGTAGCCATTTACAATAACAATTAATAATTTTTATTCATAAATACAGTAATTTTTTTATACTATTAAAGCTAAATCTTTTAAAGAGAATACATTTTTGAAAAAATATGCAAGATATGTTATAATATATAAGATAGAACTATAAACCCATTTATAAATCAGGAGGTAACAACATGGGAAAATATTATGTTTTACAACAGGTAAATGCAACTGGAAACGGTAGTACGACTACAACTCTCTTGGTAACCAATCCACGGATTGAAAATGGTGCTATTTACGCAACAAAAGTTGGCATAATAGACACCAATCGCTCTGGTTTTGTTTTTGATGAATTCGTTTTCAAACCTGTGGACGAACATGATTTCATTTGCATCGGGAACGTAACACTTGAAGAAATCAATGAACCGTTCAAGTAATTGGTGAATGGGAACAAGGATGTGACTATTGTCACTAAGAAGAGTCAGAACTTTGCGGTTCTGACTCTTCAATTTTTATCATATTATATGGACAAATATAAATTATAACTATATAATACCAAAAAGAGGGGGAGGAATATATATGATATCAACTGAAGAGAACGTTATTAAAGATAAGAAAATTAATTATAATAAAAGATATAAAATTATGAGTAAAATTTTTTTTATATTGGAATTATTGATGCTTTTATTCGTTAATACTTTCATAAGATGTGCTTGTGGTAGGGCTTTTTTTAATCCAATTCCTCCAATTATAATGTTAATGATTGAAATTATTTTGTATTTTATAACAAGAAATAGGGTAGGAACTAATAAAGAACAAAAAATGATGGTTATTGTATATATTATTCTATTAATAATTTTCTGTATCTCACTAGTAGCTATTCAGAATCCACATAATACAATAATAGGTTAGAATATAAAACGTATATATCAATTGTAATAAAGTTAATATAATCTATTAAAGAGAAAGAGGGAGGGTAGTAAATATACAATATAATGCATTGAAAAATGAATATATAACATTGCACAAAATCAAAGTTTTGTGCAATAAGAGATAGGAGAAAAATATAGAACAGCTATTAGCCTCTAGCTTTACTAATTCAAGGCTTTTAGCTGTTCTATACATACTAATATTTATTTATATATCTTTATTTTCTTATTATATCTATATTATATTCATTATTATTATAAGTTGTTTGTATTACTGTTGTGTTAATATTCTTCTTACTTATTAAAATCAATTTTAAGACATTTTTTTATCTTACTTATATAATTTATTACTATAATTATTTTACTTATTATAGTTTCAATTTTATATCTATA
>USBY01000017.1 GCA_900553015.1 uncultured Clostridium sp.
AAGTTTTTTACCCACCACTGGTAGAACCAGTGGTTTATTCATGCTAAAGCGCCAAGTAAAAAATAGAGGAATTACTCTTCCTCTATTTTATAACTTATTTTCTTCTTTTTTATATTCTTCTCCAGATTTAAACAAGATTTTCTTTATAGATTGCCATATTAGTTGGAATTTATTTTTTCTTTCAGCTGGCAATCCTACTATTTCTTGTTCATTACTTTCTTCTATAATTCCTTTCTCTAGTTCATTATATTTATTTTCTAGTTTATTCATAGTCTTAATGTAATATTCATTAAATGTGTCGATTCCATCAACATATCCAACTAAATCTTTGTAATTATATAATGACCTTCTATAATTCTCCACTTCTTCTAGATTTGTAATTCTTTCAAAAGCTGTATCAAAATACGAAGTAATTATTAAATTTTGTGATTCCATAAATGTACTTTGAATATTATTCTTTATTTTAAGTCTTTTTTTATTAAGTCCAGAATTCAAATTATCTGCAAGTTCCATTTTATTATTTAATTTTAATAGATCTTCTTCAAGTTTTAATATCTTATCAAAATTCTTTTCTAATGTATAAAATGTATCTTCTGAAGTTTTTTCTATAAAAGCTTCTTTAAAATTATTATTACTATTAAAAGTACTGTCAAAAAGTACATCTTCTCCTGTTACATATGCCATTTGTGCAATCAAATTGCATATTAATGGATAGCAAGTAGGACTAATCGTATCAAAAGAAATTCCATAATATTTTACATTATCTTTTGGCTCCTTTGTTGCTTTTGCGGTTGCATATTGTACTGCTGCTTCATTTAAAGCTAATCCATGAACTTTATATTGTGTTAAATCACATAACCCTAGTCTTAATAGAAAACCTGTTTTATCTTTTCTTTCTTGTAAATAATGAATGCATTCGTGAATAGCATAATTTTCAATTTTATCTATAGGGACTTCTTGGTTAAAATAAATTGAAGTGTTTTTGTAAAAGTAATTAGCTTCTGAAAAGCCTTTTGGCACTTCTGCATAGTACATCTTTAATTGAGAAAGTTTTATAAATACTTCCCCTAATTTAAAGTCAAGTTCAGGGAATGCAGCTACAATCTTTTGAGCAACATTCTTTGCAATAGTATTAACTTTTATTTTATCAAGTTCTTCTGTAACTTTGATTCCTTCTTTTCTTAAATTTGATTCGATCCCCATATCTATTCTCCTTGGTATACCTATAGATAATTATATTATACTACATTAGTCAAAAAGTTCTATAACATTATTATTAAAAAAACATTACAGCCATGTTACAAAACATAACTGTAATGTTCTTCTTTAACCAATTACTATATTATAAATTTTATTTTTAACATATATTTCTTTTATTATTTTCTTTCCTTCTATTTGACTTGCGATTGTTTCTTTAGCTTTTTGTTTTACTATCTCTTCATCTTCGTCTTTTTTAATAGTAATTGTAGCTCTAACTTTTCCTTTTATTTGTACAGGAATTTCTATTTCATCTTCTATAGTTTTAGCTTCATCATATGTTGGCCAATCTTTATATGCTAGCTCTTCTTTACCACCTATTTTTTGATATAATTCTTCTGTCATATGTGGTGCAAATGGATTTAATAATTGTAAAAATGTTGCAAATTCAGCTTTATTAATTTGTTTTTCTTTATAGAATTCATTTACCATTGTCATAAATGTAGCAACAGATGTATTAAATTTCATTTCTTCTATATCTGATGAAACTTTCTTTATTGCTTTATGCATCATCTTCTCGAATTTTTCTGAATATTCATCTCCATCTACCAAGAATTCTTGCATATTCCATACTCTATCTAAGAACTTCATACATCCTCTAATACTTTCCATAGACCATGGTGCTGTTTGATCAAAAGGTCCCATAAACATTTCATAAACTCTGAATGCGTCTGCTCCAAATTCATCTACTATTTCGTCTGGATTTATTACATTTCCTTTTGATTTAGACATTTTTTCGCCATTGCTTCCTAGTATCATTCCATGAGATGTACGTTTTGCATATGGTTCTTTTGTTGGCACTACACCAATATCATATAAGAATTTATGCCAAAATCTTGAATATAATAAGTGTAATGTTGTATGTTCCATTCCACCATTATACCAATCTACTGGTGACCAATATTCTAATGCTTCTTTTGAAGCTAATGCTTTATCATTATGAGGATCCATATATCTTAAATAATACCAAGATGAACCAGCCCATTGTGGCATTGTATCTGTTTCTCTTCTTGCTTTTCCACCACAATGTGGACATGTAGTGTTAATCCATTCTTCATGTTTTGCAAGTGGAGATTCTCCATTTTCTCCTGGCTCATAATCTTCAACATCTGGTAATTTTAATGGTAATTCTTCTTCTGGAATTGGAACCCAACCACATTTTTCGCAATATACCATTGGTATTGGTTCTCCCCAATAACGTTGTCTAGAAAATACCCAATCACGAAGTTTGTAATTTACTTTTCTTTCTCCTAATTTGTGTTCTTCTATATATTCTATTGCTTTGTTTATAGCATCTTTAGATTCTAATCCATTTAAGAAATCTGAATTTATTGCAATTCCATTGTTAACATCTGTAAAAGCCTCTTCTAATTCCTTAGATTCATTTGTTGAATTTTTATCTTTTATAACTTGTTTAATTGGTAAATTAAACTTTTTAGCAAATTCAAAATCTCTTGTATCATGTGCTGGAACAGCCATAATAGCACCTGTTCCATATGTTATTAATACATAGTCAGAAATCCAAATTGGTATTTCTTCATTTGTTAATGGATTTACAGCTTTTATTCCTTTTATCTCTACACCTGTTTTTTCTTTATTTAATTCTGCTCTTTCAAAATCAGATTTTAAAGCTGCTTTTCTCTTATATTCTTCTACTTCATCAAGATTTGTAATTCTATCTTTATATTTTTCTATTAATTTATGTTCTGGAGCTACAACCATATATGTTGCACCAAATATTGTATCTGGTCTAGTTGTGTAAATAAGAAGATTATCATCTGTTCCACTTATTTTAAAGTTAACTTCTGCTCCTTCACTTCTTCCTATCCAGTTAATTTGTTGTGCTTTAATTTTATCTAAGAAATTTACATCATCTAAATCATCTATTAGTCTTTGTGCATATTTTGTAATTCTTAGCATCCATTGACTCTTTTCTTTTTGAACAACTGGACTTCCACATCTTTCACAAACACCATTTACAACTTCTTCGTTTGCTAAGCCTACTTTACAGCCTGTACAGAAATTGATTGGCATAGTTGCTTTATATGCTAGTCCATGTTTGTATAATTGAATAAAAATCCATTGAGTCCATTTATAGTAATTAGGATCTGTTGTGTTTACTTCTCTTGACCAGTCAAAAGAAAAACCAATAGATTTTAATTGTTCTCTAAAATGATTTATATTCTTTTCTGTTGTTATTTTAGGATGAACATGATTTTTTATTGCATAGTTTTCTGCTGGAAGACCAAATGCATCAAAACCAATTGGGAATAATACATTATATCCTTGCATTCTTCTTTTTCTTGCTATTATATCAAGTGCTGTATAACTTCTTGGATGTCCAACATGTAAACCTTGTCCTGATGGATATGGAAATTCTATTAAACCATACCATTTTTTCTTTGAATAATCATCTTTTGCATTAAAGGTACCTTCTGCATACCATTTATCTTGCCATTTTTTCTCTACCTCTTTAAAATTGTACATAAACTTCATCCCTTCATTCTTTGCGTTTGCAAGCATTATATATCAAAAAATGGAAAAAGTAAACATATTTAAGTACATGTATATAAAAAACAGAAAAGCAACTCGTGCGAGTTGCTCCTCTGTTTAGACCTTAATCTAAATAAATGTCGTCGTAATCTTCTCCGACTATGAGGTCTTCTTTAACCTCTTCCACCAGAGTTTCCAGAAGATGTTCATCTTCTCCTGTAATCCATGCACTTTCTCCGTCTTCGTAATAAGCCACACCTTCGCTTGCAGCTAAATCCTGAAGATACTCCTTTGCTCCCTCTGATGCTTTTTTTACCATAATTTTCATGGTTGTGCCTTTCTGCCTTTCGGCTGAATCTACTTCGTGTTACGTTTCTTATTATATCACTTTTCATAATTATGTCAACATAAAATTCAAATATATATATTAAAACAAACAAATGGGCTTTTCACTTAAGAAAGCCCATTTGTTTGTTAAATACTTTTTTAAGTATTCAGATAATTTCTATAAAGACCTGAATCTCTTTTATCAATATTTTCAAAATTTTATTTTTCTCGGCTTCAGAAATACTACTAGTTATTTGAGCTGAAGTCCAAAGAATATTTTTGCTAAGTTTCTCTGATGCCTCACAATTATATGTCTCTAATGTGTTTAATATCATTTTTAGTATATGTATCTGTGTTTTTTTCCTTTGTTCCGCCTCAAATACTTCTATACTAATCGGTGTATAATAAAATGATACCGAATGTTTCATCGTCTTTTTTAATTGTTTTACTTCATTCCGCAGTACCTTTTTTTCTACCTTACGGTAAGGCTTGTCTTTATTTATTGTTTTGCACCTAGTAATTCTTAACATTTTCTTCCTCCTATAGTTAATTAACTATTAGTTTGTTACTTGATACATTTTTTTAGATTTGCTGTACCCACAAATATTGTCACTACTATAACATATTTTCAGCATTCTTTCAATGTTCTATGTTTTTTACTACTTATTAATCTATAAATCTAAAATCATTGCTGTTTCATCTTTTATAAATCCAAGCCTTGAATAAATTCTAACAGCATTTTCTTTACTTGAATTAAGTTTTATTCTAGTTATTCCTTCTTCTTTTATTGCATTAATGCTTTTATCTAATAGTTCTTTCATAATACCTTGTCCTCTATACTCTTGCTTTGTATAGGCACTACACAGATATGCAATTTTTCCAGAATGATTAGTAAGTGATGGGAAACCATTCCACACATTATATCCACATATTGCAACCATTTCATTATTTTCAAAAACTCCAAACATAAACAAATCTTTATCTAAATTTTCATTTATGTAGTCCTTAGTATATTCTATTATGTGTTTTTCTTCTTCATTTAAACATTCGTGATATTCTTTTTGTTGTTCAATTCTTAAGCTTAATAGTTCTGGAATATCCTCTTTTTTTAGTCTTCTAATTTCCATTATTCTTCTCCTAATATATATTTTTGTATTTCCTCTGAAGCATTTCTTCCAGAACGTGCAGCCCAAGCAACAGTTGCTTTAGTTCCTATTAAATCTCCTCCAGCAAAAACTCCTTTTCTAGATGTCATATATTTTTCATCTACTTTTATATTTCCATACTCAGTTGTTTCTAATCCTGTCTTTTCAACAACTTCCTTATTTGCTTTAGAACCAACAGCCATTACAATATAATCCATATCTAATGTATAATTAGAGCCTTCTATATTCACAGGAACTAATCTTTTCTCTCCTTCTTTTTGTACAAGCTCTGTTTTGATACATTCCAATTTTTCTACTTTTTTATTTCCTATTATTTTAACAATATTATTTTGGAATAAAAATTCTACTCCTTCTTTCATTGCTTCTTCTACTTCGTAATCTTCTGCTGGCATTTGTTCTCTTGCTCTTCTATATATAACATATACATTCTTTGCACCTAATCTTTTTATGGTCCTTGCAGCATCCATTGCCACATTTCCACCACCACTTACAGCGACAGATTTACCTGTATAATCTGGATGAATTCCTGTTTCTAATAATTCATTTCCTCCATATACGCCATCTAAATCTTCACCTGGTATATTCATTTTTGATGATACATTTGCTCCAAAACTTAAATATACAGCATCATATTGCTTTTCTATATCTGCTAATTCATAATCTTTTCCTAAAGTTTGATTACATTTTGCTTCTATTCCTAGACTTAATATTTTTTCTACTGTTTTATCTATAACTTCTCTTGGTAGTCTAAAATCTGGAATACCATATCTTGTAATTCCGCCAAGTTTTGGTTGTTTTTCATAAATTGTAACTTTAGCACCATTTATACTTAAAAATGCTGCACATGTAAGTCCAGAAGGACCTCCACCAATTACTGCAACTTTCTTTCCTTCTAGTTTATTAGTTGTTTCTATTTTATAGTTTTCTTGTAAAGCATTATCAAAAACATAAGTTTCTAAATTTCCAATATTAATTGGCTCAGACTTAATTCCTCTTACACAGCTACCCATACATTGTTTAAAATGAGGACACACTCTTCCACATATTGCACCTAAAACTGTAGTTTTAGTTAAAATTTTAAAAGCTTCTTCTAAATTATTTTCTTTTACTTGCTTTATAAAACTTGGAATATCATTTCCTAATGGGCATGCTTTTTGACATGGTTTAACTTTACAATTTAAACATCTATTTGCTTCATCTATTATATTTTCCACTTTTTCCTCCTATCGGGATTCTTTGTCCTTCCCCGGAGATTGAGTTCTCCTCGTTAGTTCGGGATTTGGGGACGTTCTTTAAATCCCTATTTTGTATTTTAATATATTCTCTTGCTAAATTATATTTTCGAAAAATAGCTTAATATCGCTATAAGTTCTGCTGAAGAATGTATTTCTCCATTTCTATATAATTCTTTTAGTTCATCTACAGATATTTTATGTACTTTAATATCTTCTGTAGGATCTAAATGTCTTTGTGTTTTTGTTAAATTTTTTGCTTTAAAAATATATACCTTTTCGTCTGAATACCCTACTGCTGGATATTCATATATTATTTGTTCAATTTCTCCTGCTCTGTATCCAGTTTCTTCTTCTAATTCTCTTTTGGCTGCTGTTGCTGGATCTTCTCCCTTTTCTATTAGTCCTGCAGGAAATGCCAATATACTTTTTCCGATTGGTGTTCTTATTTCTTCTATCATTATTAATGTATTATCATCTAAAAAAGGCATTATAACAGCACCATTTCCTGCTTTTATGTGTTCACGATATACTTCTTTATTATCTCTTTTATTATAATATTTTTCTATTTTTACTTTTACTCTTTTTCCATTAAAAGCTTCTTCTTCACTTATTTTTTCATAGTCCATATCTTTAAAATATTTTTCCATTTTAGCCTCCAATATTTGTTTTGCTTCATATATTTTCACGAAAACATTAATCATCATTATAGGGATTTTAGGAACGTCCCTAAATCCCTATTTTTAGTTCTTCACACATTGCAATTACTTTTTTGAAATCACGCCAAAAGTCTATTTTTTTGTTTTCATCTCTTAAAAGTGCTGCTGGGTGCCATGTTGGCATATACATTATTCCTTTCTTTTCTATCCAATGTCCTCTACTTGCTGTTATTTTATATTCTTTTCCTAATATATTTTGAAGTGCAGTACTTCCCATAAGCACTATTATTTGTGGTTTTACTAATATTACTTGATTTCTTAAATAGTCCAAGCATGCTTTTGCTTCATCCTCTTCAGGGACTCTATTATTTGGTGGCCTACATTTTACTATATTTGCTATATATAATTTTTTTCTGTCTATTCCTAAGCCTTCAAATGCTTTATTCATTAATTGTCCTGCCTTTCCTACAAAAGGCACCCCTTGCCTATCTTCGTCTGCTCCAGGGCCTTCTCCTATAAGCATTACATTTGCATTTTTATTTCCATCTGCAAATACTATGTTAGTTCTATTAGTACATAATTTGCACTTTTTACAACCTATTATTGATTTTTCTAAATCATCCCAATTGTCGTACAATTCTTACACCTCTTTATGCTATTTTACACACTCTTCTAATAATTTTATTTTTACTTCATCATCTGTATCTATTCTTACTTTAACACCAATTGGTATAACTGTTTTTGGATCTATATGTCCAAAATTATCTGATTGAATTATTGGGAAATCATATTCATTTCCTATTGTATCTTTTAAAACTTGTGCAAGTGTTATTCCAGATTCATGCTCATATCCACCAAGCCATATTCCTTTAATTTTACTAAATACATCATTTTGTTTCATCCTATAAAAATATGAACTTACTGCTTCAGGTGGAGATTCTAACCAAAATTCTTCTAAAAATAGAATTTTATTGGTAACATCTACATTATATTTTCCTGTTATTAAATTAGACATAATGCTTAAGTTTCCACCAATCATAATTCCTTCTGCTTGCCCTTGATTAATTACTCTATACTCATCATCTTTTGTTCCTAATTCTAAACTTCCATCTTGAAATCTCTTTATAATTTCTTTATAACAATATTCTGTTTCGCAAGCTGAAAGTCCTTTAAAAGTTTGACCAGAAAATGTTACTAATCCTGTTTTTTCATATATCATATTTGCTATTGCTGTAGTGTCACTATATCCACATAAAATTTTTGAATTCTTTTTAATTAATTCATAATCAATTAAATCAAAAATAGAATTAGAATTAAATCCACCTTTTGCACACCAAACCATTTTCACTTCATCATCTGCAAACATTCTATTTAAATCTTCAGCCTTTTGCTCTGCTGTTGCACCATATCCTGTTGGATTTGCAAAAACATTTTTTCCTATCTTTAATTTATAGCCTGAACCTTCCATCAATAAAATGGAATTATTAAACTCTTCTAAGTTTTTCTGTGTTACACTATCTGAAGGTGCAATTATTCCTAATGTATCACCTTTTTGTAACCTAGCTGGTATCATGTGTTTTTCTCCCTTCTGAACTTTAGGGACGGAGATTAAAGTTTAAATTTTATGTTAAATAACTTTTTACTCCCATGCCTATAATTCATCTTATTTTATAGTCAACCGGGATTTAAGGAACGTCCCCAAATCCCTATTCAATCACTATTCAATCACTATTTAAGCATTACTATATTCATATTCCTATCTGCTTTTTCTTTTTCTGCCCTGTATGAAGACATATTAGCAACATTGCAAACACTACAAATATTGCTATCAAATATATTCTCTCTCTTTATTCCTATTTCGGTTAAATAATCAATTATTAAATTTGTTGTATCAAAATAGTATTTTTGTTTTCCTTCTATGACTTCTCCTATTTTATAATATTTATCTATATTTCCAAATTCTTGCTTGAATTTATCTATAAAATCCTCTTCTACTTGGAAATGACATTGTTTTATGCATGGACCTATACACACTACTATGTCTGCTGGATTACAATTATATTTCTCAATCATCAATTTAACTGCTTTAGCACTTATTCTTTGCAAAGTTCCTCTCCAACCTGAGTGTACATTTCCTATCACATTTTTCATTTTATCATATAAAATTATAGGTGTGCAATCTGCATATTTTGTAACTAATGGTATATTTTTCTTATTTGTTATAAATCCATCTACAAATTCAAATTTTTCATCTGTATATTCTTTTATATCTTTAACAACATCTGTATGTTTTTGTGCTGACTTAATTATTTTGTTAGAATCTATCTCCAGTGATTGACATATTTTTTCATAATTTGCTGATGCTTGGTCGTTCTTATCACTAAATTGCAATGGTTTTAACGAATATGCATGCTGCAATTTATCTGAATATTTTAGTAATTCTTTAAACTGTAAATATTCAACATCGCCTTTTTTGACATGCAATATATTTTCATTATTTAAATCCATTAGTCTCTCCTTTCTATATTATAGATTCTGCTTTGAACATTATTTATATATACCTATTAACTTTTATCTCTGTCTTTAAAGTTCATGTTTCATGCATTCTAGTATATACTCTTTTTCTAAGCTGTCTATATAATTATAGTCATTTCCGTAAAATCCTTTTTTAAAATTACATATTGAGCCATATACACAATATTCGCATGGCTTTCTTTTATTTTTAACATTATAGTATGGCTTTATGTCTATATTTCCATCTAAAATCTCTTTAGAAATATCTCCTAAAGTTTTCTTTACATATTTTTGTAGTATTTCGAATTCCTTTCTTGATACCACTTTAGATGTTTTATCCATACTTCCATCTTTCTTTAGTTTAACTGGAATGGTTGTAGACTTCTCACCATCTTTTAAGTTATTGTCCATCATATTAATTACATTCATCTCTGCTAATACTAGCCCATTCATTCTAAAGTGTTCTCTTATTTTTTGCTCTACCTCTTCATCTGTTATGTTTTTAGCATTCTTTACTTTGTCTAACTTAGGCTCTGTTAAGCCAAAATATAATACTCCTGCTGGTATTACATCCTTTTCCTCGCATACTGCGTCTAAATACGTAATTAATTGCAATTGTAAACCAGCCAATACTTCATTTAAGTTTATATCTTTTGCTGATGATTTATAATCTATTATTCGTATATATTTTCCAGTTTCATCTTTTGCTAAATCAATCCTATCTATCTTACCTGTTATTTCTACTTTTCTTCCATCTTCTGTAGTAATTTCTATTGGCTTATATTCTTTTCCATTTTTAAATTCTATCTCATTTCCTACTACCTCAAAATCAGTAGTTTGTAGTCCTTGAACAATATATACTATAGAAAGAGTTACAAGCCTGCATAACCTATTTGTAAGTACCATAAATTTTGGAATACTTTTAAAAATATAATTAGCTTTTAAATTTAACTTTTCTTCAATTATTTGTTTTACTATTTTTTCTATTTCTGCTTTATCAAGGTCTTTTATACTTATTTTTTTAGTAGAAACTTCCTCAAAGAATTCATCTATAACCTCGTGCATAAAAGATCCTGTATCTATTGGTTGTAATTTTAATGATTTCTTTTCTTTTAATTTTAATCCATATTCTAGGTAGAACGAAAATGGACAACTTCTATACCTTTCTAATCTCGAAATTGTTGTATGTAAAGTTTCTCCGTATAATTTTTTTATAAATTCTGGTTTAATCTTTTCTGGAACATTTGTATATTTTATTCCTTCTAAGCTTTTTTGTAATCTACCTTTCCATAGAGGATTATTCTCGTAGTATTTTAAAACATCAAACCAAATATCCTCTATCTCTTCTCCTTCTTGATATGCATTTAATTTTTCTATTAAATTATCAAATGTATTGTTTGTAGTAATAATTTCTTTTTCTTGAGTAATTATGTCACTTGTTTCTTTTAACTTTGGATAGATTTTCTTTAATTTAGTAATTAATATAGAAGGTCTTAATGTTCTTCCTTCATTGTCTGATGAGGCATATGATAAAAATAGTTTTTCTTCTGCAATTGTAAATGCTTTATATATATTAAAGTTTTCTTCATATAAATTTTCTAAACTTCCATTTGCTAAATCAAAACCCTGTGCCTTTAAATATTCTCTATCTTTGTCATTAAAGAATCCTTCGTCTTTATAGATACTTGGAAATTCACCATCATTTATTCCTATTATAAATACTGCTCTAACTTTGTGACTTCTAGATCTACTTACATCTCCAACAATAACTTGATCCTGTGTTGCTGGAATCTTTCCAAGTCCTGTATTTTTTAAACCGATTTTTAATATACTCATATATTTATCAAAATTAGTTTTTTCTTCTCCAAAGACTAGTACAATTTCATCAAATAATTCTATAAGTACCTTGAAGCTACTTTCGTATTCATTTGCAATCTCAATAAATCCTTTTTCTTCTAGTTTTCCTATTTTGGAAGTTACAACTTCTTCTATCTTCATCTCTTCTAGAAATTCGTATAAGATTTTGGTTAGATTTGTAAAGCTGTTATCTTTCCTAGCTTTTTCTTGCAATCTTCTAATTGGTGTAACAATCATTTTTCTAAGTTCATTTAATCTTGCTAGTTCCTCTTCTGTATATTCATCTTTTCCTACATAATTCCAATCTTCTTTATACCACTTATTACCTTTTATACCCCATCTTATACAGTAATTTTCTAATTTAAATATCTCCTCTTTGTCTATATTTACAAAACCTGTTTTTAAATAATTAAATACAGCTTCATATGACCAATTTTTATTACAAATCTCTAATACAGCTATTAAAAATTTTACTAAAACATTTTCACTTAATTCCTTTTTTTCGTCTATAAAAACTGGAATATTATAGTTCGCAAAAATAACTTTTATTAAACTAGAATATAAGTTTAAATTTTTAGTTATAACAGATATATCTTTATATCTATAATTTTCATTTCTAACTAATTTTACTATTTCTGATGCAACATGTTCTATCTCTGTATATTGGTTATTTGCTAAAAACATTTTTATATTTTTTGGTTCTTCTTTATATGTTTTATATGGCACTGTATAAAAATTTTCTTCTAAATGCTTTAATTCTTCATTTTTAAACCTATATAACTCAGTAAGTTTTACATCATCTTTTATTTCTATTCCGTATTCTTTTGCTAAATTAATTAGTTTGATTCCTGTATTTTTATTTGCATAAAAAATATCTTTATCTGCATCTTCTTGTTGAAGCAAATTATCTGTACAAATCGTAACATTTACTTCTTTTGCAAGTTGCATTAATTTTGCTATAATCTCATATTCCTGTGTTGTAAATCCGACAAATTCGTCTATATAAATTATTGCATTTTTAAATTGATTGCTTTCTAAAATTTGTGTATTTAAAATATCTAAAACATCATTTTCATCTAAAAATTTATCTTGTATGCTTTTTTCAAATTCTTCATACATTGTAATCATGTCATTTAATTTTAGCTTTAAATACATATCAGTAGTTGTATTAGCTTCTTCTTTTAAGTTCTCTATATTTATTCTATGTTTTTTAAATTCTGTAATTGAATTTCCTATAATATCAACATTTTCTGCATTCTTTCCTAAGAAATTTAAGTTGTCTTTGCTCTTACTTAAGATATCATAAATAAGCATTGCTTTACCACTTTTACTTAAATTTGTTTTTTTGGCTCCACCTATCTCATTTCTCACTCTAAATGCCATTCTGCTAAATGTAATTACTTCTGTATTTACTAATGCTAAATTATTTGCCTTTTCCATTAATCTTTTTTCTGCCATTAAAGCCATTTGGTTTGGCACAATCATATATATTTTTTCTTTATTAACATTTTTTGCTATCTCGTTAAAACAATATTCGCTTTTTCCACAACCAGATTTTCCATATATTAATCTTAAACTCATCTGCTCACCTCATATATGCTAAATCTTATCATATTTGCACAAGAAAAAACACCTCTAAATGTTATTTTTTTAACATTAGGGTGTTTTGTTTTTTTACTATATTCATCATTAATGCACTTTAACTATTTTATGTGGCAAAATAGGGATTTAAGGAACGTCCCTAAATCCCTAAAAGGGAAAAAAAGAACGTCCCCAAATCCCGAGGGACATTCCCAATACCTATTTATCTATTCCCGTTGCAATTACAGTAATAACTATTTCATCTTCTAATGAATCATCTATTATTGTTCCAAAGATAATATTTGCTTCTGGATTGTCTACTCTATCTCCAATTACTGTCATAATCGCATTAATTTCATCTAATGGCATTTCTGCACTACCGGCAATATTTACGATTACACCTTTTGCACCTTGTATCATAGTTTCTGTTAAAGGATTACCAATTGCTTCTTTTACAGCTATCTCATTTCTGTGTTCACCTTTTCCTCTACCAATACCCATATAAGCATTTCCTTTATATCCTATAATTGTTCTGATATCGGCAAAGTCTATATTTACTAAACCAGGAATTGCAATCTGGTCTGTTATACCTTTTATTCCTTTTTCTAAAACTAAGTCTACTTCTTTAAATGCATTTTGTAATGTAATTCTAGAATTTCCTTTTAATAAGTTGTCATTTAAAACAACTATTAATGAATTTACATTTTCGCGTAATTCATCTATTCCTCTTTCCGCTCTTGCCATTCGTACTTTTCCTTCAAAAGAAAATGGTTTAGAAACTATACCAACTGTTAATATTCCCATTTCTTTTGCAAATTGTGCTATTGCAGGAATTGCACCAGTTCCTGTTCCGCCACCCATTCCGGCAGTTAAGAACAATAAGTCTGTACCTTGTAATATATTTTTGATTTCTTCTTTATTTTCCATTGCTGCTCTTTCACCTATGGATACATCTCCGCCAGCACCTAATCCTTTTGTGATTTCTTTCCCGATTTGCATAACATTTTTTGTTTTTGCTTCTTCAAGAACTTTTACTTCTGTGTTAAACTCATAAAATTCTACCCCTTCGATTCCATCTTCAATCATTCTGTTAACAGCATTGTTACCGGCTCCGCCAATTCCAATTACTTTAATGTTAATTAAGTTCTTTACATTTAATTTATCCATATATTATCTCCTTTATTTATTATATTTCAATAATATATTACTAGGCATTTTATAAAATATAACACTTCTTCCACATTATAACACGTTTTTCGGGATTTGGGGAGTTTTTTTTGAATTTTTTTGAAATTTAATATGTCAACTAATTATTTTTATTCGCATTTAATAAATTTCCTATGTCTAAATAGTTTTCTGGAATTTCACCAATAATTACATTTTCTGCTAATATAATCTTTTCCTCAATCTGACTGCTTATAGTATTAAATGGTGTTAATATCTCTATTTTGCAATTAATATTAGCAAATATTCTATGTATAGATTGATTTATCCCAGCTGATGTAAATTCACTACTTATTTTTGTATCCAAATTACCTATGCTAGATATTCTAATTGGAACCTTTGGTCCTCTTCCAGATAACAATGTAATTCCTGTAAATGTTCCTAACCTAATAGATATATCCCTACTATCTTGATTATCTATTTTTTCCTGTATCTTAAGTGCAATTTGTGAAACGATTTTATTCATTACTGCAATATTTGCTTGCATTGATACTATTTTGCCATCTTTATCTTTTACTGTTGTAATTAAATCATTATAACCGTATTTTTCCATTACCTCGTCTATCGTTTCATGTACAATTTGTGTTGCAGTTGATTTTGCCTCATTTTGACATAATTGGTTAAATGTAGGACCTATAGTTTTTATTAAATATACCACAGTAAACAATGCTGTTACTAATACTAATATTAGCATTCTATACTTTTTAGAAAGATTTATTGTCTTTCTAGAATATATCTTTTCCATATTACATAGCCTTAACTTTTTCTACATATCTCGGAATAAACAATTGTTGATTTATTTCTAATTTATCCTCATCTTCAATATTGTTAATTTGCTTTATATTTTCCACAGTACTTCTATATTTCTTTGCTATATTCCACAAAGTGTCTCCAGCTTTAACGAAATATACTACAATACTATATTCTTCTTGATCCTCTAATTCTTTTTCTTCTAGATCTTCTATTATATTAAGTTCAATAGTTTTAAACATCTTTGTACTTATATTTAAGTCTATATTAATTTGAATATTATCAGTTTGTGAAGAAATTTCATATTTTTCTACATCAACCATAATATCTAAATTTTCTTCGCTCATTCCTTCTAATATATTTAATTCATAATTTATCGGAAATTTAAATTCTTTTTTATCTATACGTGTAACTTCTGTACTCTCATATAAAATATTTACACTTACTTCACCTTCGTAAATAGCTTTAGTTCCTACTATTTTTACATTATTTATGCTACTTGTCGTACTCACATTATAAATTCTACTATTGCTAATTTCTGAATCAGAAATTTGCTCTTTTAACTGATAGATATCACTTACATTTTGTAAGCCAACCATTGCTTTTACAGTCTTTTGTTTGTATTGAATATTAGAAAAAGGAGTATATACATCTTGCACAAGTTCTATATCTTTAGTTTCGTAAGAATAGCAACTAATCTCTACTTCTACTTCTAGATATATAGAATTTTCATCAGTATTATTTAGTTTTACTAAGATATTTTTCATACAGTACTTAAGTTCACAAATATTTTCTTCTGTAACATTTTCCATATCTATAAATCCCATAATAGGAATTATTTTTTCTACATAATTTATTTTTCCTTCCTCTGTTAAATATAAAATTTTAACACTAAGCTCTGATTTTACTACAACTTTATTGTAACTTACTTTAAAATCTTTATTTATTATTCTTACTTCTTTCTTTAAAATTTCCATAATTTTTTCTTCTGAATTAAGTAGTATGTTTTCCTTCGCAATAGCTTTCGTGGTGTTTTTGCCAACCATAGAATTTAATTGTACTATTTTATTAAGCTTTTGTATTCCAGGAATTCCCTTTATATCTTTTAATATACTTATTCCATCATTTGAATATAATCTTACACTTATCTCTATAGTAGCTTTTAAATTAACTTTTCTTCCGTTTAAAACATCACATTCCATATTTTTTAGAACTATATTTGCATCAATATCAGCTTGTGATATATTACTATCTATTTCTAAAAATTCGGAAAAATCTATATTACTATTAAGCCCCCTTATAAGTTCATCACCACTATCAACTAGATATATAATGTTACTATCTATTGTTCCATCTATTTTTACCCTTCCATTTATTATTTCTTTTTTATATATACAAACATTTCCACTTAAATCTATTGGTTTTACAATATCTGGTTTAATATCTGGAACTATTATAGAACTTTCTAAAGTAATTTCTTTTTTCTTCCCTTCTATAAGTCTATTAACACATAAGTTGTCTTGTAAAACTTCTATACTCATTTTTTACCTCCTTTTCTTTTTTATATTTATATGAAAGAGGCAAAAAAAAATTCCTATTTCTAGGAATTTTCATTTATCTTTAACCAATTTTATTTATAATCTTTATCGCTTGATTATAAATCCATCTTTTTGCTTGGCTTTTTATCTTCTGCTGGTGGTATTAATGGACTATATTCTTGCCCATCAAACACTTGAACTTCTACAGTTCTTGTTAAGATATCTGTGTAACTATAAGTTACATTTCTATCATTTTCTTCATATTTTACTATAAAAATATTTGGATAGGCTTTTTCTATTGTGGCTTCCTTTTCAAAAGTCCTGCTTCTGCCTAAAGATCCTTTTACAATGATCTTTTGACCAACTTTTCCATCAATATCTGTTTTTAGATTTGTTATATCATCTCTACAAATCATTTCATCACCTACTTTTCAAAACTGAATTAATTATATCAGTTTTGTCGAACAGTGTCAAAACGGTGTACCTCATGTCTATCAACGGTTTTGCCTCATATATAGGCAAATATTAACCCTCTTTTTGTTAATGTTACATTTGTGTTACATTTAAGTTACATTGATGTTACTTTTTGTTTTTTTCCCTTTGCACCAATCCCACCTACTCCATCTTTTCCATCTCTTAAATCATCTGCAATGTCATTTATCGTCACATAATAATCACAATCTGTAGTTGCGATTTTTTCTGCAACTATTAGTGGGTCAGCAAAATCTAATAATACCCTAGCTGGTGAAGATGCAAAATTTGCACCTGCTGCCATAAGTGCTTCAAAATAGCTCTGGCATGCCCCTGCAAATATAACTAAATTTTTCCCATATTCATGTTCTCTTGCTCGTTTTACTGTATTTACAAAAAACCTAGAATTCATATAATTATATATATCACTATAATTTCTTCCTTTTTTTATCATTCCATCATGTCCTGTTATTACTAATATATCTGGTTTATACTTTGAAAGTAAGTCTTTTATCACATATTCTTGCTTTTCTTCTGGTACAAATTTTACCACAGCATTTAGACCTAACTTTTTATAATATTTATATGATTTTTCCATATATCGTTTATCACCATCAAGATGAACTATTTTTCCAGTTTTCATATTATTATACGAATTTTTTCTACTATAAATTCGCTTTTCTAATATTTTATTTCTTTCTTCTATATACTTATTAACATATCCTCTATCAACTAGTTCTAGCTCAGATACAGGTACTTTCTCTATAATTCTAATGCACAAACCTTTTAAAATAGCTATTTTCTTCCTTTTCTCTGAAATTATTTTCTCTACCACAAATATAATCTCCTTATTACCAGTTTTTCTTACAACGCTACTTCCTTTTTTTATTTTGTTCATTACTATCACCTAGTATATTTTATGTAATAACATATATGCTTGTGATGTATTTTATGTTGACTTCATTGGTAAAAAATGTTATAATTTATGCAGCTTAAAATAGTTAACATAATTTTAAGTAATATTTATATTAGGGGGATTTTTATGAGAAAAAAATTTTTATTTCATAAAACATTATCAATTATCTTAATAGTACTTTTTATCACATTGTTTACATTTAGTAGTGTACAAGCTTATTCAAGTTACAAGTATAATGATTACATGAACATAATCTTTCAAGATGAACAGTATTTTGACAGAAATAATTACAAAAATTTCTTAAATATTTTTAATTCTTATACAAAAGGTTTAAATTTTAATTCAGATTATAATACTATCAAAAAACAAATGATAACTAAAGTTTTACAACTTAGGAAAAATTATCCTAATTCTGCAACAGTTTCTAATATTTCCAATAAACTTTTAAATAAAATTATAAATGATAACTCAAATAATTCACAAAATTTAATTCAGAATATATTAAATGAAATAACATCATTATTTAATTCATCTATAGTAATGATGGTTCCAGATGAAACGGTTACAATAGATTCAACAACTGCAACTAAACTTGCAGGAGACAAATATAATGTAGAATTAAGTGCTAATATTTACTATGCTAATGATTTAAATTCTGATGGTACACCTCAATCCAATAAATGGGTTGTTTTAGTACATGGTTTCATGATGAATGGTCAAGCTATAACAGATGCACTTGGTGAAATGTATTTAGAACAAGGATATAATATATTAGCTCCTGATTTAAGAGGATCTGGTAATACAAGTGGTAGTAATGGAATGGGATATCTAGAAAGCTTAGATGTTTTTGATTGGCTAACATATCTTAACACTAGATATTCAAATAATTGTAGCCAAATATTAGTTCATGGTGTATCTTTAGGTGGTGCAACAACATTATTTTTATCTGGTCTAGAAGTAGATGGTCAAACAATAAAAGATAAGAATGTAATCGGTTTAGTTGATGACTGCGGATATACTTCAATGACAGGAATAATTAAAGACTTATTAAATACTGTTGGTGATTCTGAATTAGTATCTATGATATTAGGTATTTTTGATAAAAATAATTTAAGTGATATTCTTACAGATGAGCAAATAAAAGAATTCTTAATAAACACAGTTGGTGTAGGTTTAACAGAAGAAAATTTTGATGAAAGACAAGATGCTATAAATAGCTTAAGAAAATGTGAAGTTCCATTGCTTATAATTCATGGTACAAATGATACTACAGTACCATTTAAAAATAGTGACACAGTATATAATGAAGCAATGAAAATTTCATCTATTCCGTATGTGCAAAGATTTATAGCTGATGGTGAGCCTCATGCATTCATAGTGGTTGGTAACCAATATAATGTTTATGAAGGTCATGTTCATAACTTTATAAAAGAAGCAGAATCTATCGCAGCAGGTAATACTTCTGATAAAGAATCAAATTATGAACAGGAAGAAGAAGAGCAATCTTCATTATGGGATAATATAATTAAAACATTAGTACTATTTAAAGATATGCTATTTTAATAATAGTTAAATAAAAAAGCGCCTAAAAGCGCTTTTTTATTTTATTATATTAACTTACATATTCTTATTAACATTTTTCCTTAATACAAAATAACTTGCTAACATCAAAACAGCAGTCATTAATAAGATAATTCCTATAACTTCTATCATATGTTCTGTTGTAAATGTAAAATAATTCTCTGGCTCTATTTCTATTAATGGATTAATTGTTTGGGCTATATGTGTAAGGTCATTCAAGTTTACACTTGTTCCTAATGCTTCAACAGTCCATCTACATAGTACAAAATTAGATACAAAATCTGTTATTCCATCTAATTTGAATAGCATTCCTGAATATAATAGCTGAGGAACTAATATAAGTGGTATTACTGACATAGCTATATTGGAATTTTTTACTACAGCTGAAATGAATAAACCTGTTGAAGCAGCTGCTAATATTGATAAAAATGAAACCAATTGTATATCCCAATATCCGTCAATCAGAATACTATGTTCTGAACTACCAACTATTTTTTGAAAAATTCCAACTAATAATGTTGCCTGTATAAATGCTATTATTCCCTGAACTATAAATTTCGATAGCAAATATGAAGATAATTTTAAATCTGCCATATGTTCTTTCTGCAAAATTACCTTTTCTTTACATATTTCTTGTACAGAATTTAAAAGTCCCAGCCATATAGAGGCACATCCAATAGAAAACATTATCGCCTTAGTGTCATCATAACTAGAATATATATCTTCACTTGCAACCATTGCCAATAAGATTGCAACTACTGGAGCTTGTGCAATTAATAAAAATAATTGCTGAAAATCATTTGTAATCAATTTTATATATCTAGAAATTAAAATCATTAATTGTCTAAAAAAAGATTTCTTTTTCTTTTTTATTTTTGTTCTCTCTTCTACCTCTTCTTCTACATTTACCGTTTCTTCTATATTTTTAAATTTATTATACCAAAGTTCTACATCTTCATTTAGTAATGTATATATATCTACAAAATCGTCAACTCCAAAAAATTCTAAGGCTTCTTTTGGTCTTCCAAAAAAGCATAACTTACCACCTTTACTAAAAAAAGCAACTTTATCACATAAATGTAAATTTAGTGTATTATGTGTAACTAATATAACTGTTTTTCCCATTTCTGCCATTTTTCTTAAAGTTAACATTATACTTCTTTCTGTGCCAGGATCTAATCCACTTGTTGGTTCATCCAAGAAAAATAGGTTTGGGTCAGCAATCAGTTCTACTGCAATACTAGCTCTTTTTCTTTGTCCACCACTTAATTGCCTTATATATGAGTTTTCTAGCTCTGTAAGTTGAACAATTTCCAAAACTTCTTTTATTCTAATATTGCGTTCTTTTCTTGTTGTATTATCAGGCATTCTTAATTTCGCTGCATACTGTAATGTATCATGCAAAGTTAAATTAGAATATACTATATCCTCTTGTGGTACATAGCCAATATTATATTTTAGTTCATCATAATTATCATATAAATTCTCACCATTTATTAGTACTCTTCCACTTGTTGGTCTATCTACACCACTTATACATTTCATAAAAGTTGATTTACCTGCTCCTGATCCTCCTACAAATGCAACAAATTCGGATGGCTTAATTGTCATACTTGTATGTGAAGCAATTTCTTGTGTTTTAAATTTTACACGAACTCTTTTTACGATATCTATAGCATCAACTTGCACTCCAGACTCTGAAAGTTGATAAATTAACTTATCTCCAAATACTACAATTTTAGAATTTCCAATTAAAATTACATCTAAATTTTCTATTTTTTTATTTTTCGAAGGTAATATTTTTTTCCTATTTATATAAATACCATTTAAACTACCTTCATCTGCTATTGTTATATTATTTCTAAAATAATATATACTTGCATGCTTTTTTGCGATTCCTTTTGATGGTAATACAATATCATTATTTTTTTCACTGCCTAGTGTATTTCTACCAAGTTTTAATGAATATTCTTTCCATTCATTTAAGTTTCTTCCTATTGACATTACTATTAATATTCCTTTAGTAGGATCATTGTCTTGGCTATTAATTTTTATATAACTACCTTCAGATAAATAAATTTCATCAAATATTCGATTATCTGTTCCCTTCATAAATATACCTTTTGTAGTATTAACTGCGAGAACTCCATATTCAGTTATTTCAAAATATCCTTGTCTAGTAGCAATAATATCTGAAGAAATAGTAATATCATTATTCTTTCCATTACCAAATGTAATTAATTTTTTATTTAATTTACTAATATTAATGGTTTTTATTCCACTATCATCAAAAATAGTTAAAAAATAATTTTCTCCGCTTTTTGTCTTATGCTTAAACCCCTTTAAATCTTTTGTTTCTTCATTTTTTAATTTCATCTTTTGCTCCCTTGAATTTTCCTATGTATATGATAACATTCATTTTTATATCTTTCAATATTTTATCCTACTTTATCTTCCCTAATGTGGCTGTATTTAAGTTTTGTAGCCATTCCCCCTCTTATGTGTCTTTCAGCTTTATTTTTGTCTAGGATTTTTCTTACCTCCTTTGCTAAAACTGGGTTTATCTTTAGTAATCTTTCACTTAAGTCTTTGTGCACTGTACTTTTACTTATTCCAAATTTAGAAGCTGCACCTCTTACTGTATCTTTTGAATTTATAATATAATGTGCAAGTTCTATTGCACGTTTTTCTATTGATAGATTTTTCATAAAGAAAACCCCCATGTGAATACTTTTGTTAAAATGTATTCATTTAGGGGTTGTATTAGAACTTAATTATTAATGCTCTTATTTTTATTTTAAGACTTACAAATAATATTCATTGTATTGACAAAGTTTTCTCTTACTTCAATTTCGTTTGAGTTTTTTAATATTTTTATATAATCTTTCAAATAGTTTTTTAATCTTTCGTTCATCTCTATTATATCTAAGCTAATTCCACCATCATCTTTAATAGTAATTAAATTTTTTAATCCATATGTAAGCCCACACATATGGTCTGTTGCTCCTGAATGCACTAATCCACATCTAATATTTTTGTATATTGTAACTGCATCAGTTTCTGCATTAGGACCATCCAACAAAAAGTCTTTTAAGAAATTTACAAATCTTCTGCGTTGCTTATTTGGAGCATACCTAAATCTTGCAAAAGTATCAATTAATGAACACTCCAATGTCATAATTGCAAAACCACATTTTATCATTTCTTTTTTATTACGCTTATTCATTAATTTTTTGATTGCATAGAAATATCTACTCTCTATTCTACTCTTAAAAATATCTATTGCTTTATTCCAAACTTTTGTTGTGCTATTTATGTTAAAATCTAATTCTAAATAATCCTCATATTTATATTTATCTGATATATATGTTTCTTTTGGTTTCATTTATATTACTCTTTTCTTCTATCAATTACATAACTACTACCAAGAATTGTTTTTGCCAAATGCTTTACTTGTGCACCAACTTCACCAATTTCTAGTATATTTTCGAATCTATCTGGATCCACATCAACAACACCTATAGAGATTGCTGTAAGTGGGAAGTCTTCTAATATTCCTCTTCTATTTGCAACTTCTATGTAACCTCTTTTTCTATCTTCTTCTGTAAAATAACTTAAAATTTCAGAATCAAATTCATTTATAATATTTTGGCATAGTTCATCATAATTTGTTTTAGAAATTATTGCTACAAAATCATCTCCACCAATATGACCTACAAAACAATCGTTATTTTTTAATGCATGTACATTTTTTACAATTGTTCTTGCTGTAAATTTTATAATTTCATCACCTTTAATAAAACCATATACATCATTATATGCTTTAAAATTATCTAAGTCTAAATACAATACACCAAAATCTTCTTTATTAAATAATCTTTTTTTAAGTTCTGCATGTATTTGTACATTACCTGGCAAACCTGTTAATGGACTAACACGTCTATTAGTATACATTAGTCTCATTAAATTTTTAATTGTATAATACAAATAATCTTGATCTACTGGTTTTCTAATATAATATTCTACTGCTTTTCTTAATACATTTAGCCTATGTTCTTTATCAGAATTAGAAGAAATAACGATAATTGGAGTTATGCTATTATCTTCGTTTTTTCTTATTGTTGTACACAATTCTTCTATATCTCTATCTACATTATCTTCATTTATTATAATTAACGAAGGAATGTTTATTAGAGCTTTATTTATTTCTTCTGTAGAAACATTTACAAACCTATATTCTGCGTTATCTGTAAATAATTCTTTTAAATCTTGTAATGAATATTTGTCGTCATCTATTATATATATATCTTGTACCATAATTTACTCCTTCGTTTTATTTTTTAATTCTGTAACTTTTAATTTTAAATATTCTTTTATATGTTCAGACTGCACTGATGGGAATGCCTTTTTTAAATTGTGAACCTGTTTGTCTACTTTTAGTCTGATTACCTTTTGTCTTAATTTTAAATCATCTATTATTTTTTGTAAAGCAACTTTTTGTTTTTCTGAAGAAGTCTTTTTCAATTCTTCTAATTTTTCTTTTAAGTTTTCACCTAATTGTATTAATTTCTTTATTCTCTTACTTAAGTTTGAAGCTTTTATAGAACTTAGAATCATATCTATTATTATATATGCAACTAGAATTATGTCGATATATAGAATTATATCACTAGATATTTTGGCCAATTGCGTTTCTACCAAAGGATTCCATATCTCTATAAAAAACACACTCAAAAATCCCCAATATATAGAATTTAGTAAACATACTCTTCCATTAATATTAAATTTATTGTTTGAATAATCCCAATATTTTGTTTTAAATAATTTTTCTAATAAAAATCCTACAAAGTATTCCCAAACAGATAATACAAAAAAACCTGCTAAAAATATTAAAACAGGCTTTCCTTGTAAATGTATTAGTAATACATATAAAACAACTGCTCCAAAGCCATAAATTGGGCAAAAAGGTCCATATAAAAATCCTGTATTTACAAGGCGCCTTTGCCCAATAGAAAGATAGATTGATTCCATAGCCCAACCTAATAATGAATACACAAAAAAGTAGAATATAATTTTTATTATTTCACTTTCCATATTTTCTCCTTATTTTTTAAAAGACAGGATTGCCCTGTCTTTTAAATTCTTATTTATAATTTAATAATCATAAATGAAGTTTTGAGATTCTGTTTGTCCATATATATTTTCTGCTTCAACAGTTATTGAATAATGTCCTTCTTTTACTTGGAATGTATATTGTAATTCTTTTTGTCCTTCTGTTGATGCTGGTAATTCGTATTTTTGTCCATTTATTGTGAATGACAAGTTCTTTAATCCACTTTCATCTGATGCAGAGAATATTATTTTTGACCTATCTACTGAGTCTATTGCTGCACCAACAGTTGGTTTTGTTGATTCATCAACTCCATCTACTTCTTGTGTTTTAGTTGTAGTTTTGTTGCTTGTATTAACAGCAATTACAGTTAATGTATGTTTACCAGCCATTGCCTCTATTTCTGCTTCTAGTTGAGCTTCTGAGCCTTCTTGTGGATATATTGTTTGAACATCACTATCATCCCATTGATATGTTACATATGATAATGCTGCTGTATCTTTTGCAACTATTTTTATTTTTGTTCCATCTTCACTTAAGCTTAATGCTAATTGTGGTAATGTTGCATCTGCTGTAAATTCTTTTGTATATGGTGTTGAACTATTCCTCATATCTACAATAGTTACTGTTAAGTTATTATTACCAACTGGTAAGTCTATTTCTTCATTTATTGTTGTCTCACCATTTTTAGTGATTGTTTGTTCTTCATCATCATTCCATTTGTATTTTATACTTTGAACACCATTTGGAACTGTTCCCGAAATTATTACTTTTCCTGTATTTGTATCACTATCTATAGATATATTTTGTTCTGCAACTTGTTCTTGGCTTGTATCTGTTTTAAAACTATTTACAATAGCATATACACCTTGCCCTGTTATTGCAATACCAAACAATATTGTAATTACGCAAAAAACAGTAATTACTTTTTTTATATCTGCTGTAGTGTTTTTTTTCTTCTTTTTATTATTTTTTTGGTCATTTTCTACTGCTAATATTTGGTTCAATTACTTCACCTCTTTACCTAAAAAATTATATCATATGCAATTTTTATTGTAAACATTATTTTTAAAATTATTCTTATGGATTAAAAGTACATAAAAAATTGACTTCATTAACATTTAGTAGTACAATGAAGCCACAAGCATACAAATGAAAGGAATGATTTTTATGAGTCCTAATAATGGCAAGAATGTTATCGATCTTAATGCTGTTAGAGCACATAAAAAAGATAATAGAGAAATTGACTTTACTCCACAAATAAGTAGCCAAAATTCAAGGCGAACAGTAAATAGATCTACAACTAGACGTCCTACTCCAAGAAGACGTACTAATACATCAAATCAAAAAAGAGATGTACGAAATTCTTATAGCCATAGAAATCAAAAATATCAATCATCATTTAAGAAAAATTATATAAAAATTAGCAAATTAGTAGCTGCTGGTTTTATTTCTGCTTCATTGTTTATAAGTGGTTTTGCTGGATACAAAATTAGTAACTATAACACTGGGAATACTGAATATTCTTTAGCCGAATATGATCCTACAGAATTGTTCAATGGTACTAATGAATTAGTTAAAGATGTAGCAGAAGATACACTCTTTGAAAAACAACCAAATATGCAAGATACTTTAAGCGATTACTATCTAGAATCTTATAACGAAGCCTCTGTTGCACCTTTTTATGGAGATGTAACATTACGATTAAATTATATAAATAAAGATCCTAGAGATAGATTAAAATCAAATTATATAGCCGTAGAAGTAGATTTACCAAAAGACTTTGCTAAAAATGTATATCTACCTTATAAAGATTTACGTGATACTTCCCAAAAAGCAACTGATAACGAAAAAGCAAAAACATCATACTGGCTAAAAATTAATAAGGCTACAAATGACTTAAGCCAAGGCCTAGAATCTTATTCAAGAGAAGCTGATGATAAAGAATATAGCGAAACTGCTCAATCAATTTTAGATGATTCTAAAGTTAAAAATACTGACGATGATGAGATAACAAAATAATGCAAAAAAGCATTTAAGTTTGTTCTTAAATGCTTTTTTCTTTGTTTTATATTAATATTGTCTTCCCCAAACAACCATCTTGCTTGCTGGTTTACCACAGCATACGCAAGTATCAGAAATATGTTCTTGGTTAAATGGTAAACATCTTGATTTAGCTCCTGTTAGCTCATGGATTTTTTCTTCGCATTCGCTACTACCACACCACATAGTTTTTACATATCCTTGATTTTCGTTGATATTTTTTTCGAATTCTTCTAATGTTTTAGCAACTGTTGTTTTCTTTTTTGTATTTTCCTCTGCCATTTTAAACATATTTGTTTGTATTTCTTCTAATAATTCTGCAATTCTTTTATTAACATTGTCTAAACTTACTGTTTCTTTTTCCAATGTATCACGTCTTACTAACACACATTGGTTATTTTCTATATCACGTGGTCCTATTTCTAATCTTACTGGAACACCTTTCATCTCCCAATAATTAAATTTATATCCAGGTGTATAATTATCTCTTGCGTCTAATTCTGTTCTAAATTCTTTACATAAATTATTTGTAAGCTCTGTTGCTTTTTCTACAACACCTTCTTTTTGTTGAGCTACAGGAACTACAACAACTTGTATTGGAGCAACTTTTGGTGGTAGTTTTAATCCTCTATTATCACCATGTGCCATTATTATTGCACCTATTAATCTTGTACTTATTCCCCATGATGTTTGATATGCATATTCTTCTTTACCTTCTCTATTTTGGAATTTTACATCAAATGGCTTAGCAAAATTTTGTCCAAAATAATGTGATGTTCCACCTTGTAATGCTCTACCATCATGCATTAATGTTTCTACTGTGTATGTAGCTTCTGCACCAGCAAATTTTTCTGATTCTGTTTTTTGTCCTCTTAAAACTGGTAGTGCTAATAAATTCTCAAGTACATCTGTATAAACATCTAACATTTTTAAAGTAAAGTCTTTTGCTTCTTCTGCTGTTTCGTGAATTGTATGACCTTCTTGCCATAAAAATTCTCTTGAACGTAAGAATGGTCTTGTTTCCTTTTCCCATCTTAATACACTACACCATTGGTTATATAAGAATGGTAAATCTCTCCATGAATTTAACCATTTAGAATACATATCACAGAATATTGTTTCTGATGTAGGTCTTACACAAAGTCTTTCTTCTAGTTTGCTTCCTCCTCCTTGTGTTACCCATGCTACTTCTGGAGCAAATCCTTCTACATGTTCTTTTTCTTTATTTAATAAGCTTTCTGGAATTAAAACTGGCATAGAAACATTTTTAACTCCATACTCTTTAAATCTTTTATCTGCATAATTTTGAATGTTTTCCCATATTCCATATCCATAAGGACGAATTGATATAAATCCTTTTACACTTGTATAATCTGCAAGTTCTGCTTTTAGTACAATATCTGTATACCATTGTGCAAAATCTTCTTCTATATTTGTTATATCCTTTACAAAATTTTTATTATCTCCCATAATTTAACCTCCAAATTTAATTTTCTTCTTGTTTTAATTCTCTTTCTGCACCCTCAGCGGGCATTGGTGCCTCTGCTGGATCTTCGAACTCATCTAACACAATTTGTTCGTTTTCGTCCAACTTATATTTTGGAAGTTCTGGTAATTCTGCTAAACTACTATATCCAAATTTCTTTAAAAATTCATTTGTAGTTTTGTATGTAACAGGTTTTCCTGGTGCATTAAGTTTACCAGCATTTTCTATTAATTCATATTCTAATAATTTATATATTGCACCATCAGAATTAACTCCCCTGATTTCTTCTATTTGTGCTCTTGTTATTTTAGGGTTATATGCAATTATTGCTAATGTTTCTAATGCTGCATTAGATAAATTAGGTTTATTTCTTTTGTCTATTATTGGATATATATATTGGTGGTAGTCTGTTTTTGTTGCCATCTGGTATGAGTCATCCATTCTTATTATTTTTAAGCCAGATTTTTTCTCATTAAAATCAGAAGCCAAACTATTTAAAATAGTAATCGCTTCTTCTTCCCCTATTTCTAAGCTAGACATAATTTCATTTACTTTAACTTCTCTACCTGCTGCAAATAATATTGCTTCTATTGCAGCCTTTTTCTCTTCTATATCCATAATATCTCCTTGATGTTTGATCTATTTGTTTTACCAATTTTATATTCTACTAACGAATTTTAAGATTTCGAAGGCGGCTTAACTTCGCTTCTCTTCTCATATAGCCACACTAACGAAATTAAAAATTTCGAGTGCGGCTTAATTATACCATATTTTTCCTACCCCCTCAAGGTCTAAATCTATTAAAAGCATATTTTTTTTAATATTTGTTATACTAAAATTGATGATGTGTATGAAAAAAATTATTTTTGTATTAAGCGTTTTACTTCTTCTTTATTCTATTTTTAATATATTAAATTGGTTCAACGATTCAAATAGTATTGCCAAGGAAAACGAAGAAATATTAAATACTGTAGTAACTAATAACAATATTGAAATAGCAGAACTTCCTGATGCCGGTCAGGAAAATCCGTCCTCTGTGGATTTTAGTCCATTAGAGCAACTTAATAGTGATGTTGTGCGGTTGGATAAAAGTAGATGGCACAGATATAGATTATCCTTTTGTGCAAACAACAGACAATTCATATTACCTTAATCATTCTTTTACTAGAGAAGAAAATAAATCTGGTTGGATTTTTTTAGATTATAGAAATGATATTAATAATTTGGATAAAAACACAATAATATATGGACATTCTAGATATGATTCTTCTATGTTTGGTTCTTTAAGAAATTCGTTAAAACAAAGTTGGTTTAATAATACAGAAAATCGCGAAATTCATCTCCATACAAAAGCAGGAGATACCGTTTGGCAAATTTTTAGCGTATATCACTTGCCAAATACAACAGATTATTTAGCCACTTCATTTAAGGATAGTACTGAATTTACTTCTTTTATAAAATTAATTAAAAATAGAAGTGTTTTTAATTTTGGTATTGATATAAACGAAGATGATAAAATCATTACTTTATCTACATGTTATAGATTAAATGATAGAATGGTTATGCATGGTAAGTTAATAAAATAGTATAAGCTCTTCGGGATTTGGGGACGGTGGTAAAATCCCTATTAATTAAAATTATATTATTAATTTTAAAATCTTTATTTCTTGTAACGAAATTCGACTTTATTTTGTCTAACATTATAGAGGAGGTAATAATGGAAGAAATATATAAAAAATATTCTAAGCAGTTATATAGATATTTATATAGTTTAACTCAAAATCATGAGCTTTCTGAAGAATTAATGCAAGAAACTTTCTATAGTGCTATAAAAAATATAAATAATTTCAGAGGCGAATGTAGTATGTATTCTTGGCTATGTAAAATCGCAAAAAACAAGTTAATAAATCACCTTATAAAAAATAGGAAGATAAAAACTATACAACTCGATGAAGTCATATCTAATCAACTTATAGATGCAAATTTAGAAGATGATATATTATCTTCTAACGATATACATAATGAAATTCAAAAATTTGATGATATTACACGTGAAGTAGTACTCCTAAGAATTAATGGGGATTTATCTTTTAAAAAAATTGGAGAAATATTAAATAAAAGTGAAGTTTGGGCCCGAACAACCTTTTATAGAGCAAAATTAAAATTAAAGGAGAGATTAAAGAATGAAAAAAGAATGTGAAATAGTAAGAGATTTACTTCCTAATTACATTGAGAATCTAGTTGGAACTCAGACAAAAGATTTTATAAACGACCATTTAAAAACATGTTTAGAATGTAATAAAATTTTAAAAAATATTGAAGAAAAAGATGATATTAATTATGATAATGATATTAAAGAAAAAGAAGCTGAAATAAGGCAAATCAAAAAATTTAGAAAAAAACAATTTATTTTAACATTATCTTCAATAGGATTTATACTTATAATATTAAGTATAGTACTTTTATATATATTTATATATATACCAAAAAAATCTATAATAACTGAAACTTATGGCAAAATTCAAGAAATTACTAATTTGAACAATTATAAATTTACTACATATCAATATTACATAACAGCTGACACACAGAAAAAATATGAATTTACAGATACTTTCTATTATAAAAATGGTAAATATAAAAACGAAAGTGCTTCTGCAAATTCTGATATTATAAAAACAACTTATGGAGAAATCAATTCTGATAATTCTACATTTATTTACCATGATAATAATACTAACTCTATATCTCAGATTTCAAATTTATATTCAGATAAAGGTAAAGTTTTTGAAGTTTTTTCTGACATCTACTATATTTCAAATGATTTTTCTCGTATTTTTGGATTAAATATACGAAATGACACTTATAATAATGCAGAGTGTTACGTTTTAAAGTTTAATAAATCAAGTACAGATTACAGAGAATTATGGATAAATAAAGAAACAAATCTACCTGTTCGAGAACTACAACATAACTCCAATGGTTACTATTTTGAACGTACATTTTTGCTTGAACCAGATATAGTTATTGATACAGATGTCATTCCTGCTGA
>USBY01000018.1 GCA_900553015.1 uncultured Clostridium sp.
AAGCAGGAATGGTATTAGGAATTATAGGTGTTTCTCTTTGTTGTTTTATATACTTATGGTTTATATTTGCTATTTTAATGCAATAGAAGAAGTGATTAAGCAAAATAAAAAGTGGAATTTATAGTATATGACGAAGAACAAAATAGAAAATTTTTAGCTAGTAAGTTAGATGAACAAAAAATACTGTACATTTTTGAGTTTTTTTGTTATAATATGTAAGAATTTTAAAAGGAAAGGAAACGTGAAATTATGAAAAGACTTGAAACCCTTGCGGGAGTACACACACACACACACACACACAAGTGCATTTAGTGAACTAGTTGTTAAGGCAACAAGTCTTTTTGTCATACATAAAAAGGAACCTAAATTATGGTAAAAACTATAATTTGGGTTCCTTTTGCTGTCTATAAAAAAAGAAAGGAGTAATTAAAGGGTAGAACATGAAAAATGATGCTATAATTACAGAACTTGAAGATGGAGAATTTTTGGCAACAGATATAATAGAAGTATTTGAAATACCGGACATTGCTATTTTAAATACTAATTTAAATGAGAGAGAGACAACGTTAAAGGTAAAAAACACTTTTAAAGAGTTATTAAGTGAAATTTATATAAGTTGCAATCAAAATAGGCCAAAATGGTATGAAAATGATGACTATAGTATAGAAATTGTTTTTTCATCAACTGAAGTCGAAAATCAAACATTTAATGCAAAAGTTAACATTTACATAATTTTAAGAGGGATAAATGAAAATAAAGAATTTCTAGTAAATAAAATATCAGAATTAAAAAATCTAGTAAAAGTAACACTAAATTATAGTAAGTTTTCAATTAAGGAAATAGATAAAAAATTGGAGACTTTAGAACAAATAAAGTATAGATTTAAGCAAAATAAAAGGGCAATTGTAAAAGATACAGAGGTTCAACAACTTCAAAATATGTACATTCCACAAGTAGATATGTTCGATAGATTTGCAGAAAAAATTACTAATTGTACCAAAATAGTTAATACATTGATGCAGTATCCTAATTCTCAAGTAATAATAGATTTAATACCTACAGTATTAAATAGTACTGAATCAACTGGATTAGAGCAATTAGTAAATACATTAGATATATTAAAAAACAATCTTCAAAATGCGAACAGCAATTTTTCGACTATGTTTATAGATAAAGTTTTGTCAAACTATAGATATTATGAAGAAAGAAAAAATGGACCAATGTTTTTGTATAACATAGTTGTTTGTGCTAATGAGCTATTTATAAACAATATAATAAGTAATTTAAATACAGAATTCGGAATGACAGAAGATGCGAATATTATTAATTTAAAGAATATTAGCATAGATAATACAGAAATTGATATAGATACATACTTTTATAGCTTACCATGGGTATTTAACGAAATTATTTTAGATAAGACATCAAGTAATACTATAAATTCTGTATTAAAGAGATTGCCATACATGGTTACAATGGAAGAAGCAACCGAATTTTTTAGGTTACCATATGGTGATAATCGCTTAACTGCGGGAATAAATATAAATAGACTGGAAAGCGGAATAAAGGAATACAGTAAAAAGGTAATCAATAATGGAGATATTATTGTCGGAAATTTAAAAAATGCGGGAAATTCGAACACAAAAATAGGTTTTGATTTAGGCGATTTAGTTAAACATATGCTAATAGTAGGAACTCCTGGATCTGGAAAGACAACTTTTTCAATTGGATTATTAGATAGAATTTGGAAGGAGTTTTCGATACCATTTTTGGTAATTGAACCAGCAAAAAATGAATATAGAGCTATGATAGATTCAATTCCAGATATACAAGTTTTTACTCCTGGAAAGGACTTTATATCTCCATATATAATAAATCCATTTATTCCACCTAAAAATGTTAGATTACAAAGTTATAAAACCGTTTTGAAAACAGCATTTTCTGCTGCAATAGAATTAACAACACCTTTAGATAAACTGTTTGAGGAAACATTAGATGAATGTTACTCGAATGCTGGGTGGCTACCATATTATACTATTGATGATGGTGGAGACATTTTCACAATGGATGATTTTTTAAAAACATTTATGCAAGTTTTTGAAAGAATTGGATATAAAGGAGAAGCATCTAATATAGGCAAAGCTGGATATGTAAGATTGAAAAGCTTACTTAGAATATTTGGAAGTTATAATACAATTCCAGTAGAAGATTTATTAAAAAAACCAACCATAATTGAGCTTGCAGCAATAGAAAATGAAAAACAAAAATCGCTAATTATAGCACTATTACTATTAAATATCCAATCATATATTAATGCAAATTATATAGGAACTGGAGAAATGAAAAATTTATTATTACTAGAAGAAGCACATGTATTGTTAGGTGCAAGTGACAAACAAGCTGATGGCGATGCTAATCCTAGTGCAGTAGCAAAAGAATTATTAGTAAGGATGTTTGCAGAAATTAGAGCACTGGGTCTTTCTATGGTAATTGCAGATCAATCACCAGAAAAGGTAACAAGTGACATAATCAAATTAACTAATATTAAACTGGCATTTAATCTGGTCGAGCAGAGTGACAGGGTTATCTTAGGAAATAGTACTGCAATGAATGATAAGCAAAAGGAAAGGTTAACACAGCTAGGCCCAGGAGAAGCATATTTTTATATGAATGGATTAAAAGAACCAGAAGAAGTAATAACAGAAAATTATAGGGAAAAAGTAAATATACGAACCACTATTTCAGATGATGAAATAGCTAAAAGAACTACATATTGGAAGGATAAACAAGATAAATTAAAGCCATATTTAGAATGCCAGTTTATAAATTGTTGCAATGATGGATGTGATTATAGAATTAGAGCAGAAGCAGATGAATATTCAAGAAGAATATATAGCAAATATTTTAACGAAGAAAGTAAAGATAAAGAATTATTAGTACAAGTGTATTCAAATTTTAAAGAAGAATTAGATGCAATTGTAAATAAAGATGTAAATAATAAATTATTATGGTGTACTAAGGTACATTTCTTAAGAAGAATAATTTATTATACAAAAATAAACTTTTCAAAAAAAGCAGCACGAAAAACATTATTAAACGAGATTAATAAGGAGGCGAAAGAAAATGAATGATTTTATGCAAGGGTTAAGAGACATGGTAAAAGACGATGAAGAATACGCAACTGACTTAAGCAAAAAAACAGAAATAAATGATGTACAAGATACAAAAGATGATGCAGATGAACCAATAGATGATTTATCAATTTCCAGAACCCGAGATGTACCAAAGGAAAATAAGAAAAAAGAAGATGATGAGTTAGTAAAATAATTAAGTTATAGAAGGGAGATAGTTAGCAAAACTAACAGTGAGAGATATGGAGTTATATAGTGTAATAAAAAATGATAGTTTGAATAATGAATTAGTTTGGAAATGTTTAAATGAAGATTTTAATAACAATAGCCAATTAATTGTTATGGAATCAGAGGAAGCTTTATTTGTTAACAATGGTGTAATAGTTGAAAGCTTTACAGGTGGAAAATATACTTTAAATACAGAAAACTATCCTTTTATAAAAGGCTTAAGAAAGTCTATTTCTGGAGGCGAAAATGCTTTTAATTGCAAAGTATATTTTGTTAACAAAACTCATAAATTAGAATTACTCTGGGGAACAGATTCTCCTATACAAATAAGGGATGCAGAATTTAATTTCGCAGTAGGAGTAAGAGCAAGAGGAAGTTATTCTATACAAGTAGCAGATGCAAAAAAATTTTTAATAAAACTTGTTGGAGTTAATACACAATCATTTACAGAAGAGGAATTAAAGAATCAATTTAGAACAGTATTTCAAACAAAAATAAAAGTAATAATCGCCAATGTTATGAAAAATTCACATTATACAGTTTTAGATATGAATACTGAGTTAGAAAGTATTGGTGATATGGCAAAAGAGCAACTAGCAGAGGTTCTAGATGAATATGGTATTAGGTTAGTTAATTTTTATGTTTCTGATATTTCTATACCAGAAAATGATCCAAACTATAAAATAATTAACGAAGCATATGCAAAAGCTCATGCAGGAAAAATAGAAATAGATGTACAAGGAGAAATGTGGAATAAGCTAACTGCAAAAGAGCTTGCAAAAGATTTAGCAAATAATCCTAATGCAGGTGGAGTAGCTGCAGCAGGAGCAGGTATTGGTATGGGAATTGCTTCAGCAGGAGCTTTTGGAAATATTGCTAATCAATTGTTTTCTCCTTTAAATGAAGGAAACAACAATAGTAATAATAATGCTAATACTAATACTAATACACAAATGCAAAGTGAACCTAAAAAATCTAGATTTGCACCTAAAACTGCGAATGTCGAAAATAATACAACAACGGAAAAGATGACCAAATGTCCTAACTGTGGTAAAGAGATTTCAGAAAATAGTAAATTCTGTAGCAATTGTGGAGCTAAAATAGAAACAAGCTATTGTAAAAATTGCGGAGAAAAATTAGAACCAGGAGCTAAATTTTGTAGTAATTGTGGAACTAGGAGGGATGAATAATGAAGAATAATAAGGTGGTTTATTCACTAATACTAGTTGTTGCATTAATAATAATTAATGTAGTAATTTTTCTATCATTACAAACATATTCAGCAAGTAGAATTTTAAATATTATATGCTTAAATGTAGCTATTATAATTTTATGGTTTTTTATATTTATAAATTTAAAAGAGGCTAATAATAAATATCTAAATTATACTAAAATACCAATTGTTTTAGTATATGCATTGCTAACAATTATATTAAGTATAATTTTAATAATAATTAATCCGGAAACAGTAGTTAGTACTGTAATTATCCAGGTAATTATTCATGGGATATTTGTAATTTCAATACTAACAAACAAATTAGCAGATAATACAACCGAAAGTTTAGAGAAAAATCAAAATAATAGAGTAGAGGATATAAGAAAAATTTCTAATGAATTAAATACTCTTTTGTTAGGGATAAAAGATGATAAATTATATAAAAGAATAGAGAAAGTTTATGATTCATCAAGAAGTCTAAAAGTGAATATTAATGGAAATTCAGAAGAAATAGACAATACTATTTTGAATTTAATAGATTTATTAAAAATAAAAATTAGCGAAAATAATTTAACAGAAATAGAGAATGTTATAACATATATAAACAATAAATTTATGGAAAGAAATAATTTATAATGGGGGAGAAGATAAAATGGTAAAATTAAAAGATGCAAAATGTCCAAACTGTGGAGCAAATATAGAAGTTAATGATGCGTTAGAAAAAACAATTTGTCAATATTGTGGAAGTACAGTAATTATAGAAGAAGCAATAGAAAAATATAAAGTAGAGCTTTCTGGCAAAGTAGAAGTAGAAGGAATAAAAGGAAGAAATGATAAATTAACACAAGCTAAAAAGCATATGTCATTAGCAGAATATGATGTAGCTAAAAAAATACTATTGGAAATTATTGCTGATGATCAATTTGATACAGAGGCATATATAGAATTAGTAAAAGTAGATATTGAACTTTTAGAAAAAATGAATTTTGATCCAACTACTTCAAAATTTAGAGATTCAAAAGGATGGAATCTATTAGAAGAAGTTGATAAAAATTACGAAAGAATTAAAAAAATAGATGATAATAATATAGCTGAAGGTTTACTTTCAGACTACAAAGAAAAATTAGATCATTATTGTAATATGATAGAGGAGGCCAAAAATCAAGATAAAAAATTAGCGGAATATGTAGAAATATTAAATGGTCATCTTGAAAAATTACTAAAAATATCGGATGAATGTGCAGGAGCATGGATAAATGGAATTTGTGGAAAATATTTTGATATGATTGGACTATATACAAATTATGAAGCTAATGCAATGAATGGGTCAAATTTTACAGATAGATATAAATTGCGTAAATTTACTAAAATTACAAGAGATGGGATTGTAGAAGGAGAATATCGCAAAGTAAGTAATAATTATACGACCAATCCATTAAAAGAAAATTTGCATTTAACAAATCCGAATAAAATATTAACTTTTGATCAAATAGGAGAAAGTATAAAAGAAATAGATGAAATGACACCTACATATATAGCAGAATCAACAAATATTAGGAATAAAGAAATTGATAAAGCAAACGGAAAACTTGAAAGAGAAAATGCGTATGCAGATGTAAAAAATACTTTAAAATATATTTGGATAGGCTTTCTATGCCTTTGGGTATTAGGTTTCGTTATAGCTACAATAATGACTTTAATAAATAATTTTGTAGCAGGAATAGCAATGATTATTTTCTTAGATAGTTGGTTAGTATTAATACCAATTGGTTGGATAAGAGATGCAAAAGATGATATTGATTATAATAAAAAATTAAAAGAAACAAATAAGCTTTTAAAACAAGATAAGGTATAAAATTTAAAGGAGATAATTTATAAAATACTTGCAAAATAAAAATATCATGATATAATAGATGCACATAAAAAAGACAAAATAAGGACAACACAGTTATAAATTAGTCTTTAAGAGAGCTAGATGTATGCTGAAATTCTAGTAAGATAAAATATAATTGTTATCACCTTATATGTTGCGAAACTGAACTAATAGTAAGTTTTGTCGTATATTCTGCGTTAAAGAAATTAGAGAGAATAACGTAAGTTATTAAATTAGGTGGTACCGCGGAATTATGCCCTTTTCGTCCTAAACAGGATGAAAAGGGCTTTTTGATTGTTGATTTTACAATACTTTAGTAAAGTGAAATCCCTAATAAAAAATAAAAGAAGGAGGAATTACAGTGTACAAAAAAGTAGAACTTAAAGACGGTTTTGTAGGCATGGAAAATGATGTAGCAAAACTATGGAAAGAAAAAGACATTGTTAAGAAAAACTTTGCAATGAACGAAGGAAAAAGATACTTCACATTTTATGATGGACCTCCAACAGCAAATGGAAGACCACATGTTGGACATATCGAAACAAGGGTAATGAAAGACATTATACCAAGATACAAAGTAATGAAAGGTTACAAAGTATTAAGAAAAGCTGGTTGGGATACACATGGACTTCCAGTTGAACTAGAAATAGAAAAAGAATTAGGAATTTCAGGAAAACAACAAATAGAAGAATATGGTGTAGAAAAATTCGTAAAGAAATGTAAAGAAAGTGTTTTCACATATGTTCATCTATGGGAAGAAATGACAAACAAAGTAGGATTCTGGGTAGATATGGAAAAACCATATGTAACATATCATAATGAATATATAGAATCTGTATGGTGGGCATTAAAAGAAATGTGGAAAAAGGGATTATTATATGAAGGTCATAAAGTAATGCCATATTGCCCAAGATGTGGAACAGCACTTTCATCACACGAAGTTGCACAAGGATATAAAGATGTAAAAGATTTAACTTGTATAGCTAAATTTAAAGTAAAAGGTGAAGATAATAAATATATATTAGCATGGACAACAACACCTTGGACTTTACCATCAAACTTAGCACTATGTGTTAATAAAGCTTACACATATGCAGATGTTAAAGTAAATGTTGGAACTGAGGAAGAACCAAAATATGAAGTATATGTTTTAGCTAAAGATTTAGTAGAAACCGTTTTAAAAGACAAAGAATATGAAGTTTTAAAAGAATATAAAGGAACAGAATTATTAGGAACAAAATATGAACAATTAATGCCATTTGCAAAAGTAGATGGAAAAGCATTCGAAGTAATCCATGGGGACTATGTAACATTAACAGATGGTACAGGAATAGTACACATTGCACCAGCATATGGTGAAGATGATAGTTTAGTTGCAAAACAAAATGGAATAACTTTTGTAAATTTAGTAGATAAAGAAGGAAAATTTGTTCCAGAAGTAGAACCTTGGGCAGGTAAATTCGTAAGAGATTGTAACGAAGGTATCTGTAAATGGTTAGAAGAAGAAAATAAATTGTTCAGTAAAGAAAAACATCTACATTCTTATCCACACTGCTGGAGATGTGACACACCACTTTTATATTATCCAAAAGAGAGTTGGTTTGTTGCAATGAGCAAACTAAGAGACAATTTATTAAAAAATAATGACACAATAAATTGGATGCCAGAAACAATAAAAACAGGAAGATTTGGAAAATTCCTAGAGAATGTTATAGATTGGGGAATCTCAAGAGATAGATATTGGGGAACTCCACTTCCAATTTGGACTTGTGAATGTGGTCACCAAGAATGTATTGGAAGTATAGCAGAATTAAAAGAAAAAGGAATAAATGTACCAGACGATATAGAACTTCATAAACCATATATTGATGATGTACATTTAAAATGTCCACACTGTGGAAAAGAAATGACAAGAGCAAAAGAAGTTATAGATTGTTGGTTCGATTCTGGTTCAATGCCTTTTGCACAATGGCATTATCCATTCGAAAACAAAGAAATATTCGAAGCAAACTTCCCAGCTCAGTTTATTTCAGAAGCTATAGACCAAACAAGAGGATGGTTCTATACACTACTTGCAGTTTCTACATGTTTATTTGATAAATCATCATATGAAAACTGTATAGTATTAGGACATGTTCTAGATGATAAAGGACAAAAAATGTCTAAATCTAAAAAGAATGGTGTAGATCCATTTGAATTATTAGATACAGTTGGAGCAGATGCTACGAGATGGCATTTCTATACATGTAGCGCACCATGGATTCCAACAAGATTATCTGTAAAAAGTGTACAAGAAACACAAAGAAAATTCTTAAGTACATTATGGAATGTATATTCATTCTATGTTCTATATGCAGAAATAGACCAATTTAATCCATTAAACTACAAAGACTTTAAAGTAACAAATGTAATGGATAAATGGATACTTTCTAAAATGTATACATTAATAAAAGAAGTAGATGCAAAATTAGATAAATATGACATAACAGGAGCTGCTTTATTAATAGAAGACTTTACAGATGAACTTTCTAATTGGTATGTTCGTAGAAATAGAGAAAGATTCTGGGCAAGCGGAATGGAAGATGACAAAGTTGGAGCATATGTAACTTTATATAATGTTTTAGTAAATTTAGTAAAAGTTGCAGCACCATTTGTACCTTTCATAACAGACGAAATTTACCAAAACTTAGTTGTTAATTTAGATAAAGAAGCACCAGAAAGTGTACATCTATGCTTATGGCCAGAAGTAAATGAAGCTGAAATAGATAAAGACTTAGAAAAAGAAATGGACTTAGCATACAAGATTGTTAAATTAGGTAGAAGTGCAAGAAATGCAGCTAATATCAAAAATAGACAACCACTTTCAGAAATGCTAATTTCTGTAGGAACACTTCCAGAATACTATGGAGACATCGTAAAAGATGAATTAAATGTAAAAGAAGTTGTTCTAGGAGCAGATATGTCTAAATATGTTGACTTCGAAATAAAACCAAATCTACCAGTTTTAGGAAAAGAATATGGAAAACTAATACCAAAAATAAGAGAAGCAATCTCTAAACTAAATCAAATGGATTTAGCAAACAAAGTAAAAAACGGTGGAGTAGAATACATCGAAGTAGAAGACGAACAAATACCATTAGACGAATCTAACTTATTAGTAACAATGCAAGGTAAAGAAGGATATGCCTTCGCAGGTGAAGGTGAACTTGGAGTTGTATTAGAAACAACAATAACACCAGAACTAAAAGAAGAAGGATATTTAAGAGAAATTTTATCTAAAGTACAAAACATGAGAAAAGATAGAGACTTCGAAGTATTAGATAGAATAAACTTATACTTTGCAAATTGTGATACATTAAAAGAAGTTATAGAAAAATATAAAGAACAAATAATGAAAGACACATTAGCAGACAACATCTTCTACAATGAAAAGAGAGACAACTATGTAGAAACAAAAATAAACGATGAAAAAATAGATATAGATGTTGAAGTAGTAAAATAAAAATAAAAAAAGGGATTTGGGGACGTTCTTTCGCAGGGATTTGGGGGACGTTCCTTAAATCCCTTTTTTGAACTTTAGGGACGGAGCTTAAAGTTCACTGGGTAGACATAAATAAAAAGTAAGAGAAAAGTCTTAAAAACTTTATTAAAAAAATCATAATAAAAATATATAAAGAAGTAGAAAATTAAGAAGATACTTAAAATTTCTACTTCTTTATTAAGTTTGTTGAAATTAAAAATATAATAAAAAAATTTTTAGTAGTTAAAAAATTATCGATTAAGTAAATAAACTCCGAAATTTAAATATGTTGCAAATAATGTCCATAATAAGTATGGAACCTGTAACCATGCAGCAGTTTTATGCTTTTCATAAAATCTAGCTATCATAATAATGATTAAAATTGCAAGAATTATAATCCATATAAAAGCAAATAATCTCCATTTGAATAAGAAGAAAGCAATAGGCCAAAGAGCATTAAAAAACAATTGTAAATAGTAGATAGAATTTATTTTTGAATCTACCAATGAATTACTTGCTAATATTCCGTATGAAATCCCCATTAAGATATAAAGAATTGTCCATACAATAGGAAAAGTCATACTAGGTGGTGATAAAGGTGGCTTTTGCAAAGAATTATAATCAATGCTTCCAGAAATAATAAATCCAACTATACTACCAATAAGAACAGGAACTATTATTGATTTTAAATAAGTTTTAAATTTTTTTGACATTTCGAACCTCCATATTACTATTTTATTAAAATAAATAGAAATTATACATTATAAAAAAACTAATTTGCAAGCTGGAAGCTAGTAATATAAATCGATACAAAGGAAAATGAACTTTAAGGAGTGCACTTAAAGTTCATAAAGTTCACATTGAAAATTAACATAATGTGTAGTATAATTATAAAAGATTGTAAAATGCAATTAGCCACGTTTTTATAGTTAAAAGAGGAAAAATAAGGAAATGAGAAAAACGGAAGTAACCAATCTAATGTTACTCTCTTTAGACCTAAAGAGAGTAGATGAGTTTAAAGTTGCAGAAGAGGCAGAGAACTTGAAGAATGTGATAACTATTCAAGGAATAGAAAACACAATAGTTTACTTCTGCAGAAATTCCGAAGTGTCAGAATGCCTTGTTTCTGAACTTACAATGCTTGAAGTCTGTAGCATAATTATTCTATCTATAATGGGATATGATTATGCTTGGTTATTAAAAATATTTGATATGCCAATTGACTTTAAGAAAGAATTGTCTAAACAGGGAAAGACTCAAATTCAAAGATGTAAAACTGTGAAACAGTTCATTGAAGAATATATTAAAAAGTAAAGTAACTGTTAACCACGTGGCCGAAAAATATACCAGCTTTATTGCTGGTTTTTTTCGTTATATTCAACCAAAATTAGACTATTAAAAATTTATAAATATAATAATGATTAATAAGTCTATAAAATTTATTAAATTTATTGTAAAAAAAATGCTATTTTTATATAATATTTTTAGTTTGTAATAGGGGGAATAAAAAATGGCAAATTCAAAATTAATAGTAGTAGAAGGACCACAAGGCGCAGGCAAAACAACAATTACGGATTATTTAAGATATACAATTCCATATACAAATTTATATAGATTGTGTGGAACCGCAGATAGTACGCCTGCAGGAAAGAAAAAAGCAGAAACAATGTATAGGGATTTAGTAGAATATTTAAAAAAATTAGGAAATCAAAGTATAAATTTAGTATTTGATAGAACATTTTTTACAGAAGAAAATTATTGTAGATTAAAATATAAAGAGTACTCATTTACAGATGTTTATGAAGAATTACTAGCTGATTTCGCTAAATTAGACTTTGAAATTTACTATGTTACACTATTTTTGGAAGATGAAAGTTTATATGCTCAAAGACTAAAAAGGGAGAATAAAGCAGTACCAAAATACGCTAAATTCGAAGCAGAGAAAAGTATAAATCAACAAAAAGTATATTTAGAAATGTCTGATGAAATAGCAAAGAAATATCCTAATATACATTGTTTAAAAATAGAAAATAGTAAAGATTTAGAATTAATAAAGCAAGAATTAAAAGAAAAAATAGGGTTTTAAACCTTGAGTATACATAAAAAATATAGTATAATAAGTTTGGAATTTTGTTGAATTTTCTATTATACAGAAAACTCAATTTACAATATATATAGATAGGAGATTTTTAAAGTGAACGTTTCAGATTTTTATTATGACTTACCAGAAGAATTAATAGCACAAACACCTATAGAAAAAAGAGATGAATCAAGATTAATGGTTTTAAATAGAGCAAGCCAAACTATAGAACATAAAACATTTAAAGACATAATAGAATACTTAGAGCCAGGAGATTGTTTAGTAAGAAATAATACAAAAGTAATACCAGCAAGATTATATGGTAAAAAAGCAACCGGAGCAAAAATAGAATTTCTTCTATTAAATAGAATAGAAGGAGATATATGGGAATGTATTGTAAGACCAGGACATAAATTAAAACCTGGTACAGAAGTAGAATTTGGAGATGGAATATTAAAAGCAAAAGTACTAGATGTAATGGAAGGTGGAACAAGAAAAGTAGAATTTAAATATGAAGGAATATTTAACGAAATTCTAGATAAAATTGGTTTAATGCCACTTCCACCATATATTCATGAATCTTTAAAAGATAATGATAGATATCAAACTGTTTATGCCAAATATGAAGGTTCAGCAGCAGCACCAACAGCAGGATTACATTTTACTCCAGAACTTTTTGAAAAAATAAAGGCAAAAGGAATTGATGTAGCAAATGTAACATTACATGTAGGAATTGGAACTTTTAGACCAGTAAAAGTAGAAAATGTAGAAGAACACCATATGCATTCAGAACATTTCTATATAAAACAAGAAGATGCAGATAAAATAAATAATGCTAAGAAAAATGGAAAAAGAGTTATAGCCGTAGGAACTACTTCTTGTAGAGTACTAGAAACAATAGCAGACGAAAATGGAATGGTAAAACCTACAGAAGGAGACACACAAATATTTATTTATCCTGGTTATAAATATAAATGTTTAGATGGTTTAGTAACAAATTTCCATTTACCAGAATCAACACTAATAATGCTTGTATCTGCATTAGCAGGTAGAGATTATATTATGAAAGCATATAATGAGGCTGTCAAAGAAAGATATAGATTTTTCAGTTTTGGAGATGCAATGCTTATTTTGTAAGATAGGAGAAAATTATGGTTATACATACAAAAAAGCAAGTTAAAACAAAAACTATTCATAAAAAGATGAATTTGCCACAAAGTTTACGAGATAAAATAGATAAATTTTGGAAAGAACAAGTAAAAGAAAATCCAAACTTATTTAATGGGGAAGTTTGGAATGTAACAAAAATGGAAGAAAATAAAGCTGATATACTTCTAACAATAGAAAAAACAGATTATGCACACTACTTATATGATGAAAGACATGGCATAGAAGAAAAATATGCTTGCCACAATCTTGCAGGAGGAACATATATTGTTACTAAAGATGGATATGCTGTTGTAGGTGAACTAGATAACACAACTTCTTATCCTAGGATGATGCAAGTTTCTGGTGGAGGTATAGACGAAAAATTTGATATAGTAAATGGTGAATTTGATTTAATAAAAACAGCAAAAAGAGAATTAAAAGAAGAATTAAATTTAGATTTAGACAATAAAGAACAAATAGAAAATTACAATTTCGAATATATAGAAAAACCAGAAGGAAAAAGACATTCATACTGTGTAATATTAAAAGCATATTCAATGTATACAAAAAATCAATTAGAAGAGCATTTTAATAAGTATTATCAATTTTTAGAAGAAACAGAAGGAGAAAAGGAATTTAAAAAATTACATTTTTTAAAACTAGGTAGAGCAGTAGAAGAATTGGACAAGCTAGATAATCCAAAAAGATTATATGTAAGACAACTTCTAGAAATAGAAGATAGAGGGGTGTTGAATAATGAATAAAAAAGAATTTGAAAAATATTTAGACAGCCTAGAGCTAGATAAAAAAGAGTACTGTATAATAAGTGGCGGAAGTTTATTAATGCATAATTTAAAAGAAGAAACAGATGATGTGGATTTATATGTAACACAAAATTCGTTTGATAAGTTAAGTAAAAGATTTAATGTACATATAAGTGGAAAGCCATTTCCAAACCATTATACTGTAAACGAAAAAACTGAGGCTGTTTTAGTTAAAGATTTACAAAACGAAAAAATATATAATATAGATGGATATCCTTGTCGTTCTATAATAGATGATTATAATTGGTATAGACAAAATGGTAGGCCAAAGGATTTAGCTAGTGCAGATAAGATAGATACCATGTTTGAAAATATAGCCAAAGAGTTCAATTGTAAAAAAGAAGAGGTCACTGAAAGCGAAATTTTTAAATATGTAAATAAGTAGGTGATTATATGAACATTAGAAAAGCAAGAAAAGAAGATATGAAGGCTGTACAAGACCTAAGATATAATCTTTCAAAATATGAGAAAGATATAGGCTTAAATATTGCAGTACCAGAATGGGGTTATACTGAAGTAGGAGAAAGAGATTACAATTATTTTTTAAATAAGCAGTTTATATTTGTAGCAGAAGAAAATGAAAAAATAGTAGGGTTTATAACTGGGGAGATATTATCTAAAAAAGAATGGTATACAGTACAGTTAGGAACAATAAATAATTTATACGTATTAGAGGAATATAGACATAAAGGTATAGGAAAACAATTAATGCAAACAATTATGAATAGTTTTAAAGAAAAGGGTATAGAGACTTTTGAACTTTATGCATTCAGTAATAATGTTGATGCATTAAAATTTTATGAAAAATTAGGCTTTAAAAAGTATAATGTTCAAATGTTATATCAAAAAAATAATTAAAGGAGGAAATATGAAACCAGCAGTAACATATGAGTTAATACATAAATGTAAACAAACTGGAGCAAGAAGAGGTGTAATACACACTCCTCATGGTGATATACAGACACCAGTATTTATGCCAGTAGGAACACAAGCAACAGTAAAGAGCATGACACCTGATGAATTAAAAAATGAAATTGATGCAAAAATAATTTTATCAAATACATATCATTTATATTTAAGACCTGGGGAAGAAGTAATACAAGAAGCAGGTGGACTTCACAAGTTTATGAACTGGGATAGAGCAATACTAACAGATAGTGGAGGATTCCAAGTATTTAGTTTAAGTGGTCTTAGAAAAATAACGGAAGAAGGTGTAGAATTTAGGTCTCATTTAGATGGAAGAAAAATTAAATTTACACCAGAAAGTGTTATGCATACAGAAAATATTTTAGGATCAGATATCATGATGGCTTTTGATGAATGCTGTCCATATCCATCAACATATGATTATACAAAAAAATCTATGGAAAGAACTACAAGATGGGCAGAGAGATGTAAAGTAGCACATGCAAGACCAGAGGAACAAGCTTTGTTTGGAATTATACAAGGTGGATTTTATAAAGATCTAAGAGAAAAATCTGCAAGAGATTTAGCAAAATTAGATCTACCAGGATATGCAATAGGAGGAATAAGTGTAGGGGAACCTAAAGAAGAATTCTTAGACATATTACGTTTTACAGCACCACTTATGCCAGAAAATAAACCAAGATACTTAATGGGAGTAGGAAGCCCAGATTATTTAATAGAAGCAGCAATGGCTGGAATAGATATGTGTGATTGTGTTTTACCAACAAGAATTGCAAGAAATGGAACTGCAATGACATGGAATGGAAAAGTTGTAATAAGAAATGCAACTTACGAAAAAGATTGGGGTCCAATAGATAGTGAATGTGATTGTTATGCTTGTAAAAATTATACAAGAGCATATATTAGACACTTAATAAAAGCAAAGGAAATTTTAGGAGTTAGATTACTTTCAATTCATAATTTGTATTTCTTGACTAAACTTATGGAAAGAGTTAGAATGGAAATAGAGAATGATAATTTAGGAAACTTTAGAAAAGAGTTTTATAAAAAGTACGGATATGATACAAAAGAATAATTAAATAGGGGGAAAGTTATGGATTTATTTGATAATGAGGAATTGTTCAAAGAAGAAAAAAAGAAAGTAAAGAAAAAAGGAATAATAATTATTTCATGTATAGTTGTAGCAATTCTTTTAATAATTGGAATAGTTGTAGCAATGATGTATTTCCAAAGTTTACAATGGGGAATTACAGTTGATGGAGTGGGAGTTTCAGTAAAAGATACAACAATTATAACAGATGAGCAAACAGGTAAAGTATTTATATCTATTTCAGATGTGGCACCATATGTAACAGGATATACTTATTTACATGGTGAATATGGTAAAAATTCTGAAGACAATAATTCAGGTGTTGTTCAATGTAATGATGAAGCAGTAGAATTCCATGCTAACCAAAATAAAATAAATAAAGTCTTATTAAAAGAAGACACTAATGATAACGAATATGGTTATATGTATTTATCAGAAAGGATAAAATATGCAAATGGACAACTATATGCATATGTAGAAGATTTACAACCATTATTAAATGCAAAAGTAAATTATAACCAAGCAACGAATAAAATAACATTAGCAGGAACAGAATATTTATACGAACAATATCAAACAAGGATTGCAAGTTTAGGATATAATGCAGTAGATTCAAACTTTGTTAATAAAAAAGCTTTAGCTTCAGATATGATTGTTGCTCAAAAAGAAAATGGATTAACAGGAATCATTAGACCAGATGGAACAGAAATTGCAGGTCCACGTTATACAAGTGTACAATGGTTAGAAACAACAGAAGAATTTTTAGTAGAAAATAATGACAAATATGGAATTATAAGTGAATTAGGACAAACCAAAATCACTATGAGTTATGATTCTATAAAGTTATTAGATAAAGATGCAGGACTTTACATAGTAGAAAGCAATGATAAATATGGTGTAATTAACAAGAGTGAAAGACAAATACTATATGCCGAATTTGATCAAATTGGTGTAGATAAAAATCAATATCCAAGTGTACAAGATGGAAATCAATATTTATTCTATGATTCTATTATACCTGTAGAAAGAGATGAAAAATGGGGATTATATAACATAAATGGAGAAGTTATATTACCAGTAGAATATGACAGTATCGGTTGTATAGTAACTTCAACACAAACAAAATCTGCAAACAATGCAGTACTACTAGAAGACTACGAAGGAATTATAGTAGGAAAAGAAATAAGTGAAAATGATACAAATAAGAAATATGCAGTATATAACCCATTAGGAGAACAATTAGTTGGATTCTTATTAGATAATATTTTCTATAGAACAGAAAATGGAAAAGATGTTTATTATCTAGAGATGAATGGACAACAAGGAAACTTAGATGAAGTATTTAAGGCAAATGGAATTAAGAAAGTTAATACAGATGTTAATGATTCAAATTTAAATAACAATATGAACATTAATAACGGAACATCTGATACAAATGAATTAGTAAGAAATTAAAGTAATAATTAATAGCCTCCCTAAATAGAATTTATTAGGGAGGCTTAAATTATGGAAGAAGGAATATTAAAAAAGAATGGAATTGCTATATTAAAAGGGGAAATAATAGCTTTTATAATAAATATCTTTGGACTAATAATTTTATCATTAATAATGACATATTCTAGTATTTCGGATAATAATATACCAACATTAGTAATAGCAGTAAATACATTAGCAATTTTAATAGGAAGTTCAATTGCAACTATTAAGTTAGAAAAGAAAGGAATAGTAAATGGCTTAATAATAGGTGTATTATATATGCTTATTTATTTATTAATTTCTTTAATATTTTCAGGAAATATTAATTTTTCTAGCAAAACTATTTTATTAATTATTTTAGGTGTTATTGCTGGGGGAATAGGAGGAATAATAGGAGTTAATCTTAATAGGAAAAAATAGGATAATAAAGTGATGTTTAAATCGTAGATTTATCTACGGAATCAATAACTAAAGTTTACCAATTATAAAATTCAACTATTTAGGAAAAAGTAGTTGAATTTTTTTATGATTTAAGATAGAATTTAACAAGACTATATTCAATGTTTTTAACTAAGGAGGAGAAAAAGTGAACAAAGAGGAAAAACTAAAAAAAGAGCAAAAAGCAAAAGAAATAAACAAATTGAAAGGTTTAAGAATAACATTAATAGTATTTATTATAATTTTGTTATCTTTAATATCTTTTGTAGGCATATATGTAAAAGATAAAAACGAAATGTCAGATGTTATTCCAGACTTCATATTAGGTTCAGATATAGAAGGAAATAGAATAATTCAATTAAATGTCGAACAAGACGAAACAGTAACGTTAACAGATTCAACAGGTGCTAAGATTGCATCAGGAACAGAAGAAGAGCTTTCAAGCCAAGGCTATACGGAAGATGTTATTACAGAGAATGGTTATACAAAAACATCAGAAGAAACAAATAAGGCAGAAAATTTAACTGCTGAAAATTATGAAAAATCAAAACAAATATTAATAAATAGACTAAAAACATCTGGAGTTACAGATTACAAAGTAAGACAAGATAAAGACAATGGGAATATAGTTGTAGAATTAAAAGAAGACAAGTTAACAGATGATATAATATCAACATTATCAGAAGTAGGAAAATTCGAATTAAAAGATTCAGATACAGAAGAAATATTATTAAACAATGATGATGTAAAAGATGCTAGAGTTTTATATAATAATACACAATCAGGAGTTAACGTGTATTTAGAAATAGAATTTAATAAACAAGGAAAAGAAAAATTACAAGAGATATCAAAAACATACAACAGTAATGCAGAAACAGAGGATACAACAAATACAGTAGATAACAATACAGTATCTAATGAAATAACAGAGGAAGACTTAAATGCTGCAGAAACAGCAAATGAAGCTACAAATACAACAACTGACGGAACAACAGATACAGAAGAAACATCATCTAAGAAAATAGATATGGTAATAGATGGAACTACAATTGCACCAGGACAACAATTTTCTGAGGAAAATACAACAGGAACATTAGACTTGTTAATTGGAACAGGAAGTGCATTAAGTACAGATGATGAAAACAACAAATTAGATACATATATAACACAAGCTCAAACAATGGCTTCATTAATAAAAAATGGTGTAATGCCAATTACATATTCATTAGAAAGCAATAAATATATAGAATCTCCAATAACAGTAGATTTATTAAAAAATGTAATTATAGTATTAGGAGCTATTGCAGTAGTATTATTTATCTTCTTAATAATTAAATTTAGAGTAAATGGAATACTTGCAACAATATCTAATGTTGGATTTATTGCAGTTATATTATTAATTTTAAGACTTACTAATGTAGAAGTAGGAATTGGTGGAATTATAGGATTAGCATTAATACAATTATTAAATTATGTATTACTTTACATGTTATTAAAAGCTGTAAAAGGTAAGAAAGATAATGACAAAGTAATGAAGAGTGTACTTGTAAAATTCTGTATGATGTCTGTACCAGCATATATAATTGCTATTGTATTTGCATTCAACTCATTTATTCCAATATATAGTTTTGGAATGGTTGTTTTCTGGGGAATTACAGCATCAGTTATATATAATTTACTTGTAACTAAAAATTTAATTATAAAAGCAGAAGAAAAATAATATGAGAGGGTGAAAAGATGGAACGCAAAAAAACTAATATGAAAAATAAAATACTATATCTTTTAATAGCAATTATAATAATTGCAGGTATAGTTGTTGGATGTACAGCAAAGTTTAAATTTAGTTTAGCATATGATGATTCTAATAGAATCGAAGTTTATATTGGTAAAGATTATACAAAATCTGATGTAGAGTCTATTGCTAAAGAAGTGTTTGGAACAAATGATGTATTAATACAAAAAATAGAATTCTTTAATGATTCTGTAGCAATTACAGTAAGAGAAAGTAATGATGAACAATTAAATAACTTAGTAACAAAAATAAATGAAAAATATGAAACATCTTTAACAAAAGATGATTTAACTGTAGTAGAAATACCTCATTACAGAGGAAGAGACTTAATAGCAAATTATGTTTGGCCTATAGCAATTTCAGCTGCTCTAATTATTGTTTATGAAGCAATAAGATTTAGAAAATTAGGAGTAGTAAAAGTTGTAGCAAAATTAATAATTTGGCCAATAGTAATAGAAGCACTATATTTAAGTGTTTTAGCAATAACTAGAATACCTATTAGTTATTACACATTACCATTAGGAATTATATTAGCAGTATTAACATTAACAATTATTACATATAAAAATGAAAAGAAATTAGTAGAATATAATAGAAAGAAAAATAAGGCTAGTGAAGAAGAAAAAGAATAAAATAATAAACGGGATTTGGAAACCTCATGTGGGATTTGGAAAAGTTCCTTCGGGATTTGGGGACGTTCCTTAAATCCCGTTTTTTATTATATAGGAAAAATCGGCAGATTTTTCCGGAGTAACAAGGTTAAGTTACCTTAGTCAGTACGATTGCGAAGCAATCGTACATGCGGAGAAGCACTTTTCTTATTAGATATAAGACCTAAAAAATACAGGATAAAATATTTCATCCTGTATTTTTTACTATTTTTGTAATTTGTAATAAGATTTCTTTCCTTTTTTTAGAATTGCAAATCCATCTTTAAAATCTGTATCTGAAAGTATATAGTTTGTATCAGATATTTTTGTATCATTTAAAGATATACCGCCTTGTGTAATTAATTGACGTGCTTGACCTTTTGATGGTGCAAATCCAACTTGAATTATTGCATCTAATATAGAAATATTACCTGCAACTGTTGCAGTTGGCATATTGTCTAAACTACCTTGTCCACCAAATAGAGCATTAGAAGCTTCTTCTGCTTTTTTAGCTTCTTCTTCGCCATGAATTAATTTTGTTATTTCGTATGCAGCTACTTTTTTAGCTTCGTTTATTTTTTCATCTTTTAGATTAGAAAGTTCTTCAACTTTTTCCATAGGTAAGAAAGTAAGTAAACTTAAAACAGTTTTTACATCAGCATCATCAATATTTCTCCAATATTGATAAAAATCATATGGTGATGTTTTTGTTGCATCTAACCAAAGAGCACCTTTTTCTGTTTTACCCATTTTTTTACCTTCTTTTGTTGTAAGAAGTTTAAATGTAAGACCATAAGAATCAGAATGTCCAATTCTTCTTATTAAGTCAACACCACCTAAAATGTTTGACCATTGGTCGTTTCCACCCATTTGTAATTTACAACCATATTTATCATGTAAATATAAGAAGTCATATGATTGCATTAACATATAGCTAAGTTCGAAGAATGTTAAACCTCTTTCCATTCTTTGCTTATAACATTCTGCAGCAAGCATTTTATTAACAGAAAATAATGAACCGATTTCTCTTGCAAAGTTAATAAATTTTAAATCTAGCAACCAATCTGCATTGTTAACTATTATTGCAGCATTTTCACCTTCGAAAGATAAAAATTTAGCAATTTGCTTTTTAAAACATTCAACATTATGATCTATTTCTTCTCTAGACATCATTCTTCTCATATCTGTTTTACCAGAAGGGTCACCTATTGTAGCTGTACCACCACCAATTAAAATAATTGGTCTATGTCCTGCTTTTTGCATATGTGATGCAACCATTAAAGAAATAAAATGTCCTACATGTAAACTATCTGCAGTTGGATCAAATCCTATATAAAATGATATTGATTCATTATCTAATAAATTTTTAATTTCTTCTGGATGTGTTAATTGTTCTGTATAACCTCTTTGTGTTAATTTCTCAAAAATATTAGACATAAAACGTCCTCCTTATAAATTGATATCTATATTATTTTTTTCTTTTTTTACAGCTTTAATAAAGTCTTTATTATTCATAAATCTATTTATATTTGATTCATCAATTCCAGTACCTTTACTTATATCTGCAACTGAAGCATCTTCTATTTGATTAGTTAAAAAAGTTTTTAATTTTGACATTTCAAAATTATCTTTTGGTGCACAATTTGGGCAAATATCATCTACTGATGAAAAAAAGCATCCACAACGTAAACATTTCTTAAAATTCATAATTAAGTTCATTCCTTTCTAGTTTGATTATAAATTAAATAAATTTTCTAGCAGTATTCTATCATAAAATACTACAAAAAAAAACTAAATATTACAAAAAACATATATAAATTTATTAAAAAAAGTGTTGACAATTATTTGTTGTTATGCCATAATGATAATGGTTATCACTTAAGGAGATGTTATGGAAAGATATAGTAAGCAAAGAGAGTTAATATTAAACGTTTTAAAAGAAAGAAACGACCATCCAACTGCAGAAATGCTATATAAAGATATAATAAAAATTATGCCAACTATAGGTATTGCAACAGTATATAGGAATTTAGCAGCATTATATGAAAGTGGTCAGATATTAAAAATAGAAACTAAACAAGGGGAATCAGATAGGTTTGATGGAAATCTTACACCTCATCTTCATTTTCAATGTTTAGAATGTAATGAAATACAAGATATCTTTTTAGATGAATGTGATAATGAAAAACTTAACGAAAAACTAAAAGAATTTGCGAATATTATCAATGCAGAAGTAACAAGTTCCAAAATTATTTTAAAAGGAAAATGTGAAAAATGCAAAAATAAGGAAAGATAAAATCCATATATGCAAATCTCACAGGTTTAGGTAGCCTAACTTTGTTGTTTCAGAAAAATCTAACGATTTTTCTTACAAAATAAAATTTTATATTATAGGAGGAATAAAAATGAAAGCTTATGTATGTAAAGTATGTGGATATGTACACATTGGAGATGAAGCTCCAGAAAAATGCCCACAATGTGGAGCTAGCAAAGACAAATTTGAATTAAAAGATATGAGTGGAGATAAAGACTATGCAGATGAACACAAAATCGGTGTAGCTCAAGGTTTAGATGAAGAAGTTGTTAAAGGATTAAAAGATAACTTTATGGGAGAATGTACAGAAGTTGGTATGTACATAGCTATGAGTCGTCAAGCTGATAGAGATGGATACCCAGAAATAGCAGAAGCATTTAAAAGATATGCTTTAGAAGAAGCTGAACATGCTGCTAAATTTGCAGAACTATTAGGAGAAGTTGTTTATGCAGATACTAAGAAAAACTTAGAATTAAGAGCAGCTGCAGAACAAGGTGCTTGCATGGGTAAAAAAGAATTAGCTACAAGAGCTAAAGAATTAGGATATGATGCTATACATGATACAGTTCATGAAATGGCTAAAGATGAAGCTCGTCATGGAAGAGGATTTGACGGATTATTAAAAAGATATTTTTCTAAATAATATTTATTAATAATCAGTATGATAAAACGAATATAGGATGTTAATATTACACATCTTATATTCGCTTTTTATTATATAGGAAAAAGCATATATAACAAGGATAAGTTACCTATATTCGTGAGATTGCAAAGCAATCTGCCCATATAGCGAAGCTACTTTTCTTATTTACAAATAAAAAACAGTTATGGTATAATTAAATGGACTTAAAATTTAAGAAGGTGTGTTTATGGCAGTATTATTATTTATCATATATATGCTAGTGCTGATAATCTTTGGTTTAGTCGTATTTGCTGTTATGCAAATAAAGATGGCGGGTTTAACAGTAAAAGACTTCTGGTCATTTATAGAGGCAAACCAAGAATTAGATAAATTAGACAAAATTGCAAAGAAATATGAAAAAATGACTACTCCTCAACAAATAATGTTCTTAAAAGAAGCTGAAAAGATATTTAGTGCTTTTGATAAAGTACCTGCTTCTATTTGGGAAGAAGAAACAAATAAATATCAAAATGTTTTAGAAGCATATAAAGATATAAAAGTTATGAGATGGATAGAAAATGATAAGAGTAATGTAAAAGAGGAAGTTACAGATACAAAATAAAAATTTAAAAAAAATGAAAAATTGTATTGACAAATTATATATAAAGGTATTATAATAAGCATTGTCAGTTGCAAGACATTCATGCAGATGTGGCGGAACTGGCAGACGCACAGGACTTAAAATCCTGCGAGGGTTAAACCTCGTGCCGGTTCGATTCCGGCCATCTGCACCAAAAAAGAGTAGTTTAAAAACTACTCTTTTTTTAGATGAAATAAAAGGGGAGAGTATAAATGGAAGAAAAAAATAAAACAGGAAAAAGGATATCTAATGTATTAAGGTATATTTGTGGAGTGTTTTTTATATTAACAGGATTTAGTGGAATGTTAATTAATAATATTTTGGCAGGATTTTTTATGATGTTATTTGGAATATCTTTATTACCAGTACTATATAAAAAAACAAAATTAAACCAAATTAAGCATATACAAATTATTTTACCAATCATATTAATAATTATATATGGAATGAGTATGCCGGATGTACCAAATGTGACGTATACTAATATAATTGCCGATGTAGATACCAATACAAGTATAAGTACAAATATAGTGCAAGAGACTAAAAATATCGATATAACAAATTTAAAATTTAATGAAGCTGAAATAGAATTAGATATAAATGAATCAAAGAATATTACTTTAGAAATAGAACCAGAAAATGCTAATATTGACAGTTTAGAGTATTGTTCATCAAATGATAAAGTAGCAACTATAGAAAGAACAGATACAGACATAATTAAAAATAAAATTACATTGAAGATAAATCCGATTGCAGAAGGAAATTGTGAAATTTTTGTTAAAACAAATAATGGACTAGAAAGTAATAGAGTAACAGTAAAAATAATTGATAATAACAGAATAGAGCAAGAAAGAATAAAAGCAGAAGAACAAGCAAAGAAGGAAGCAGAAGAGCAGAAACAAAAACAAGTAGCTGCAGAAAGTGCAAGCACAAAGAAAGAAGATACATCAACTTCTAAAACTACTACAACGACAAAGAAGAAAAATTCAAAAAGTACGTCGAATAATTCAAATGGAAAAACAGTATACAGAACTCCAACTGGGAAAAGATATCATTATGATCCAGATTGTGGAGGGAAAAATTCGTATTCAACAACTTTAGACGCGGCTTTATCAGCTGGATTAACACCTTGTAAAAAATGCGCTCAATAAAAAAGTATATTCAGAAAAAATATTAAACCTCCTATTATAAAATAGGAGATTTAATTATATTTCTAATTCTTTTAGTATCTGCTTATTCTGTTTTGTAGCAGGCCAAGAAATTGTAAAAAATAATATTATAAAGATAATAGCTAAAACTCCACCAATAATTGAGCTATAACGCATTATAGCTAAAGACTCGAAAAGAGCTATTAAAATAGCGTAAATTTTTCTATAATTTTTTACAAGAATTTGTTTTTGTTCATCTGAAGCTTTTTCTTTAACATTTTTTGCTAATAAAATATCTGGTTTAGCTATACTTATTATTAAAATTATTATTAAAAATAAATCTAACATAATATTTCCTCCTTTTTTAATTTTATTTAATATATCATAAGAAAATAACATGAACAATACTAATTTGTCAAAAAGAGGATTACGTACTATTTTTGCTTTTTATAAGTAAATGTGCTATAATAAAGTTTGAGAAACTCGTAGATTTATCACATCGCACATTAAGTGCAAAGCATAATAGGAGGAAGAAAGAAATATGAGAGAAATTGTAGCAGAAAGGGATGTAGTAGAAACAATTAGGAAAGTAATTGTTAATTGCATTCGGGACAACAAGTGCGAAGGTACACAAATTTGGTTATCTGACGAAGTAGTACAGAAAATTAAAGAGCTTCAGATATATGGAACCAGTAATTTTCCGTACGAAGGATATACTATGGCTGCTTTTAAGTTAAAAAGCGGAGAGCCGATGGAGATAACCTATAGTAGGGAAAAGAGCCTTGCTATAAAAAATTGGCATAACAATTGGAGCAACATGAATATTATAAAATTTGTGTACTTCCCAAACAGCGAAGAATATTTCTTCTTTGGAGCTACAAAGGAGAATATCTTAGTAATTAAGTAATCTCATGTTTCGTACATGGCTTTCCTACGTAAAAGTAGGGGAGCCATGTATTAGTTTATATAAAAGATTAAGGTAATTCTATCTTTAAATGTTCGTTTTTCAAATCTTTTAATTTATTATTTATACAATTGGCAATTTTATCATTATAATCATTATGTTTTTCGATTAGATTAATATAATAATTTAATTTCTTTAAATAATTTTCTGAATTATTATTTTTTAAATATAAATCATAATAAATATAAATTAATTCCTCTAAAGATTCAGTAAGCTCATCAGAAGATTCTTCAAATAAAGAAATTGCTTTAGTTAAATCTTTATGAATTCCAATTTCTAAACAACCATCTTTATAAAAATATTTTGCTAAATTATATTTAGCCCAATTACACAAAGTAAATTTTGGTGATTCGCTAGACAAAGTGTAATAATCAAAAGCCTTTTGTAAATTTATATTTCCTATTTTTCCTAGTCTGTAAAATTCACCAACTCTATTTTGAGCCCAACTATCACCTAAATTAGCAGATTTCATATAATAATCAAAAGCAAGTTTTAAGTCATTTCGAGCCTCGTAAATCTTACCAAGATTATTAAATGCATATACATGTCCCATATCTGCTGCAATTTTAAACATTTCAATTGCTTTTTCTTCATTTTTAGAAATATGGGGAATAGTACCACAAAGTAGCATATTACCAATACTTGTGTAAGCGTTGGCACAATTTAGTTTCCTAGCTTTGTTAAAATATTTTAAAGCTAAATATATATCATGTTTAGATTTAGTACCAATATGCCCTTCATAATATAAATAACCAATAGCCCAATTAGCTATGGGATGATTAGCCTTTGCAGCGACTTGATAGTAATCATAAGCTTTTTCATATCTAGCAATTCCTGTTATAATTCCATAACATTCCATAGAAGCCATCTCAAAACACGCAAAAGGATTGCCATGCCTTGCTAATTCATAAATGCCTCTAATAGACCAAATGCCAGAAGTTAATTGGATATTAATAAAATCTTCAATATCATTTACAGAAATATTTGTATCATATATTTTCTTTTCAATTATATTATTTAAATTTTCGTCAATATAAATAGGTTGTTTTTTATCTAAAACAGTATAAAATAAAACTTCTGCTATAAAATTATATAAATCGTTATTAGCCAAATTTGAATGTAATCGATTAGAAAGATTAGTTGTAATATCCGAGTCATTTTTACTAATAGAATATAGTCGTGTACAAATATGACGCATTTTTTCATTTGTATTAAAAATATTAATTGTAATTTTTGCTGGAACATTAATATCTATTAATTTTAATATTTCCGAAAAAATAGGGAGTAAAGTGTTAGGATTTTTAATATATTCACTTTTTAAACTTTTAACATAATTTTTATATGTAGAATTAATTGCTCTAAAACCTGTACAATAATTATTAACAGTGCTATCTGCAATTGAATCTGTATTAAAAATTATAGAGAATAAATCTGCTTGCCAAAAGCTTGCCGAATTATTGCTTTCTTCTTTTAAAATTCTAAAAAAATTACCAAAAGATAAATAATTATCATTTATATTTAAACGAATAAAATTCTTTTTCATATATAACCTCCAATAAATATATAAACATTATATTTACATAATATATAAAAGTCAATATAGAAGCGTGAAATAAACGTGAAATAAAACAAAATACGTGAAAAAGTATGAGTTGATATTAGCATACAATAAAATATAGAATAGTAAAAAATAATAAGGAGTTGATTAATATAAATATTTTAGGATTAAATATTAATTACATAGAGCAAGGCGAAGGAGATAATGTCTTAATTTTACCAGGTTGGGGAACAAATTATAATGTATATAAAAATTTAATAGACAATATCTCTAAATATGCAAAAGTATACTATTTTGATATGCCGGGTTTCGGAAAGTCCGAAGAACCTAAAGAAGCGTGGAATACTGATAATTTTATAGAATTAGTAAAAGAATTTATTAAAATAAATAAAATAGATAATATAACATTAATAGGACATTCAAATGGTGGAAGAATTGCAATAAAAATGTTAAGTGAAGGAAATTTAGAATTTAAAGTAAGAAGACTAATTTTAATCGGAAGTGCAGGAATAGTTCATAAAAAAACAGCGAAACAAAAAGTAAAATTATCTATAGTAAAATTGGGTAAAAAACTATTAAATACGGGAATTGCAAAAAAGATTGCGCCAAATGCGCTAGAAAATTTAAAGAAAAAAATGGGATCAGTAGATTATCGTAATGCAACACCTGTTATGCGAAATACATTAGTAAAATTAGTAAATGAAGATTTAAAAGGAAGACTACCAAAAGTAAATGTTCCAACATTACTATTATGGGGAGAAAATGACACAGAAACACCATTTGATGATGCTAAAATCATGGAAAAAGAAATACCAAATGCAGGGTTAGTACCTTTTAAGGGGTGTTCTCATTATGTGTTTTTAGAAAGACCAGTACAAATAAATAATATAATTAAAAATTTTATGGGAAAATAAATTTGGAGGATATTTATGAAGATAATAATTATAATAGAACTTATTATAAATTATATATTATTGCTAATATTTAACACACATATGTTACAACTAAATTCATATTTCTTCTTAAAACATTTTAAATGGATGAGAAAAAATATAAAGAAATTATTATTACAACTAATTTTAGTAATACCAACAATATTAATATATTTTAATAATACCATATTAAATATAGCTATAATAATTATTTTAGGAATTTCAATAATATATAATATTCCAAAAAGAAATTCAAAAATATCATTAAAATATACTGGTAGAGTAAAAAGATTAATATTTACAGATATGCTAATATCACTATTAATTTTATTCGTTGGAGGAATACGAAATTATATAATAACTAAATTAATAATTATAAATGTATTTGCAAATATGCTAATAATATTATCAAATTTAGTAAATCACCCTATAGAAATGTTAGGAAGAAAGAGATACATAAACGATGCAAAAAGAATATTAAACGAAATGCCAAATTTACTAGTTATAGGAATAACAGGAAGTTATGGAAAAACTAGTATGAAAAATTTTTTGTATAGTTTATTATCAGAAAAATATGATGTTTTAAAAACTCCAAAAAACTATAATACAACAATGGGAGTTGTAAAAACTATAAGAGAGAAATTAAAGCCAACTCATCAAATATTTTTGTGTGAGATGGGAGCAACAAATGTTGGTGATATTAAAGAAATATGTGATATTGTAAATCCAAAACTAGGAGTAATTACCTCTATAGGTCCACAACATTTAGAAAGTTTTAAAAGCATAGAAAATATAATAAAAACTAAATTTGAATTGGCAGACAGTGTAAAACAAAATAATGGAACTATATTTTTAAATTATGATAATGAATATATAAAGAATAAAGAATTAGATATGAACAAGATAACATATGGAGTAAATGATAAATCACTAGATTATAATTCATATGATTTAGAATCTTCTTATAAAGGGCTAAAATTTAAAATTTTAGATAAAGAAGCTAACGAAGAAAAAGAATTAAAAACTAAACTAATAGGAAGACACAACATTGTAAACATTACGGGTGCAATAGCTGTAGCAGATTATTTAAAAGTTCCAATGAAAAAAATTGCAGTAAAAGTAAGAGAAATACAAAATGTAAAACATAGGTTAGAACTATTGCCAAAAGGTAATATTACGATAATAGATGATTCGTATAATGCAAATCCAATAAGTTCTAAATCAGCAGTTGATACATTAGGAGAATTTAAAGGAATAAAGATAATAGTTACCCCAGGTCTTATAGAACTTGGTAAAGAACAAGAAAAATATAATTATGAATTTGGAAAATACATGGCGGATATTTGTGATTATATTTTCTTAGTTGGAACAGATAATTACGAAGCCATGCTTAAAGGAATAAAAGAAAAAAATTATGATGAACAAAAAGTATTTAAGGTGAATTTGCCACAAGAAGCTGTTAGTCAAATTATAAGTTGGAATTTAAAAAAAGAAGTAACAGTTTTATTGGAAAATGATTTACCAGATAATTATAATTTATAAATATCTTAAGCTAAACGAAATATTCATAAAGAGATTAAAGGAAGGTAGGTAATTTTTATGAAAATTAAATTAGGTGTTTTCTTTGGGGGAAAGAG
>USBY01000019.1 GCA_900553015.1 uncultured Clostridium sp.
TCTATAAATATAAAAAAATTCTATATAATTCTTCTTTGTTAACTAGGTTAAAAAAATTTTTTTTATTTGCAATTATTTTTAATTTATAGTTATCTAATTATATGAATGACATATTTAGAAAGGAGGTTTATAAGTTATAAATAATGAAAAATATATTTTCTAGGAACAAAAAAATAATGGATGAAGAGTTTGAAAAATTAATAAAAACTTCACAAGATGATTTATACAGAATTGCTAGAGCCAAATTAAACAATGAAGAAGATATTATGGATGTAATTCAAAATACGATATTTTCAGCATATAAAAATTTTAATAAATTAAGAGAAAAAAAATATTTTAAAACATGGATAATTAGAATATTAATTAATCAATGTAATCAATTTTATAATAAAAGGAAAAAAATTATCAATATTTCAGAATTTACAGAAAATATTTATGAAAAATCTTTTACTAATAATATAAACGCATCTATTGATTTCAATTTATTATTAAATAATTTAAATGAAAATGAACGAATTGTTATGAGTTTATATTATAGTAAAAACTATTCATGTGATGATATTGCAAACATTTTAAATATGAATATAAATACTGTACGAAGTCATTTAAAAAGAGGTAAAGATAAAATAAAAAAAATTTATGAAAAAGGAGGAATTTATAATGGAGAATGAGAAATATGATGATTTTGATAAACTTTTATATAACGAATTTTATTATAATTTAAAAATAACTCCCTCAGTTGAAAAATGTATTGATGATACATTATATATCATAAAAAATAGGCAAAAATCAAAATATAAAATAAAAGATTTATTGAAAAAGGTTGCAATGATTTGCATTAGTGCTATTACTTTGTTTGGTGGATATTGTTTTGCAAAAGCTATTATACAATACTATTTTTATCCAGAAAATAACGGAATAGAAACAGCTGCAAGTAATGGATATATTTACACTGTTAATTCAGATTATGTAATATCAAATAACAATAAATTAAAAGTAGATAATATTTTAATGGATGATTATACTTTAAATTTATCATTTAGCTTAGAATTAGATAATGTTGATTACACTAAAATAGAAGATTTGATATTTTCTAATATTTTAATAACAGATGATTATAACAATATATTATATGCTAATAATGAACAATCTTTTAATAATTATTGTGACAAAAATAATTTAAATTATAGTTTTATGGATTTCACAGATAATTATATAAATAGTGGTGTTAATTGGTATATTCAAAGCATAGATAATAATATTATTAAAGTTATATATAACTTTACACCTTCGGGATTGAGTAAATATCCTAATAGTAAAAGTTTGAACATAAACTTAAAAGACTTCAAAATTGCAGAGAATTCAGAAGAAATAAGTAGCAATTGGTTCTTTACAATAGATTTACCAGATTATTTTTACAATAGAACTAATATTTCATATAAATTAGCAGAAAGTAATAATCCTAATTTTAAAATCAAAGAATTCAATGTATACAAAAGTTGTTCAAAGTTGTTGATGGAAATGCCAAAGCCAGAAAAAGTTGTTTCAGATGAAGAATTTACAAACTTAACTAAACAGTTTTTAGAAGAAAATAACGAAAAAAATAAAAAAATACAAGAAGATCCAAACGAGGATATTCCTCAATCCGAAACTGAAAAAAGGTTATTAGAAATTGTTGATGCCCAAGGTGAAATTTATAGAAATATATATATTGAAAATTCTGTTGGAAAAAGATTCTATCCTTCGAATACTTCTTTCGAAAATAGTGGCTCATATGATTTAACTGATGAAACAATCTTCTATTGGAATACTTTTAATTTAACTAGCAATGATTTAACAGATTTCTTAACATTACATATAAGCTATAATAATAATGATATCATTATAAAATTGCAAAGAAACTAATTAGTAAAATTTTTATCAAAATATATACAATTGATTTTTAATTGTAATACTAACACAAAAATGAACTCTAAATATTAAAATTAGAGTTCATTTTTTATAATACGCTATAAAAAATTACTTATCATATATCTCAATATCACTAATTACAGGATATTTATTGTTAATTGTATCTTTATCTAAGCCTATCCAAAACATAAAACCTATTACTTCTTCTTTTAAATTATAAACATTTACTTTACCTGAAGAAGTTGGAATATTTAAATTTGGATATGCTATAGCTTTAAATTCAAAAGTGCTTAAATTATCTTTTCCATTAAAATATCCTGTTGTGGAATCCTCCATTATCAAAGTAATAATTACATAATTTCCCATATTTTGAATATTCGTTATTTCTTTTGGATTACAAATCAAGTTTCCATCTTCATAACAATATGCCAAATTTTTAATGCACTCTTTTTTCCATTCATCTCCAGTTATATTTCTTATTACCTTACCTGAATTATAATAATCTCCTATTTTAACTTCCGATATAGACATATTTTCATTAGTTCTATAATTTGTTAGTTTAGTTTCATTATCTACATTTATTATATATGGGTAATCAATCTCTTCATTTTGTATTGTTATAACATTATTTTCAATATTAGTAATGATACCATTGTCTACTACTTTATTATTAATTGTATTTGTCATATAGTTTTCAACTTCTGACAAATCTTCTTTTTCTATATCTTGTTTTTCAGTTATATTGTTTATTACCCCATTTTCATTATTATGTTCTCTATCCCCAATATTAAATACAATTATTCCGCATATTAATACTAAAATTATACCTACAACAACTATTATTTTGTTATTTTCTCTCATAAAATCACTCCTAATATTTTGATGTTAATCATAATTTAATTTTTTCTCTATTTCCTTATTTTTTTACTATATTTAATTATCAAGGTTATTCCATAAGCCAATATACTTTCCAAAGTTAATATTAAAGCAGTAAGAAATACTCTTGAAATATCAGCAGTTCTAAATATAAACATGAGTCCTATATTATAAACTAATAAAGTCAATAAAAAATTAATAAAAATTTTTAGTATTACTTCTTTTAGGTTTCTAATATTATTGATATTTTCTAACCTTGCAACAATAACACTTACTATTGCAATCCCTCCATAAATCCAAATTAAAACTAATGGTATAATCGCTATACTAATTACACAGAAAATAATAAAAAGCATAATTATCATTATAAGATTAATTATTGGAACCATTGAAAAATATTTCTTCATTTATATCCCCCATAATTCAAAATATTTTTATAACTTGCACTTCATTTGTTATTTTACTTATTTCTTCTTTATTATTAATTGAGTGATTCTACTCTTTATCCGCCTAGTTTTCTAATTTTTATTTTTTTATATGTTTAGTCCTACAAATTAATTACTAGCTATTGCTGTAATTATATCATCACCATATAATTTATACAATAAACTGATGTAACATCTATATTAGACATATAGCATAGACGTTCTACTATAAATAATGCCATCAAAAGAATATTAATTAATGTATTCAATATTACAGATATTTATAGCCACTCTTTAAGACACACTTTTGGTACTAGATGTATTGAAAGTTTTAGGTTCCTGTGGTAGTTTGAATATTGTTAGGGCATAATTATTTGTAAAAAAATAGCCTGTATCTGTTGATACAAGCTATTTACATCGATTATTTTGTTGGCTGGGCTGGCAAGATTCGAACTTGCGCATGCCAGAGTCAAAGTCTGGTGCCTTACCGCTTGGCTACAGCCCAATATAATTTAATTGTCCATTTTTGTTAGGCGATTTTCTCAGTATTACCCCAATATAAAATCTGGGGTGAGTACTGGGATTCGAACCCAGGGTCTCCAGTGCCACAAACTGGCGCGTTAACCAACTACGCTATACTCACCATCTCTTGCGGACATTTATTATTTTAAACTATTTTATATCCTTTTGTCAACTATTTTATTAATATTTTATAATAATTTTTATTTTTCAAGAAATTTCTAAAATTTAATCCAGCATATCCCTTTTAAATGGTAGACCAAACTTCATACTCAATTGAATAAAACAACCCAAAAGACAATTACAATTCTCAAATTGTAATCGCCTTTTTTATTAAATCTTTTACTCTTATCTATCTTCTAATTTATATATCACAAAAGCCACAATTACGCCTAAAGTAGCTGTTATAAGCTGTGTCATTCCCATTGCATTTCTTAAATTTTCAACTAATTTTTCTGGAAAGATTTCGAATAAATTAATTATATTAAATAATGCAAATATAATTACTACTTTAACAACGATTCCTACAATTCCAGCTAAAAAGTAATGTTTATTTTTTCCTAACATTAATAATTTATACGAATAAATTAATGCAAAGTTTCCAAGCCATATTGCAGGTATCATATATACCATATATACAGATGCTGTTCCAAAAACATATCCACTTAATATTGTAGATATACTTGGCATTGTAACTACTCCTAATATTTTTGCCCAACCTTTTAAATTTATTGCTGCAGTAACAAGCGCTGCATTTACAATAGTTCCTATTATCAATTGTGAATTAGTAGAAATAACACTTGTACTACCAAAGATTTTACTTAAAATTCCGCCTAAAAAAGTTGGTACTAGTAAAGCAATTAAGAATATTAATATTGTTTGCATAATATCAATACCTTTAGAAAAATCCTTTACTCTTCTTTTCATTATTCCTTCATTTTCCATTTTAAACCCTCTCTTTCTTTTTAGACAGAGCTTTAAAATATATCTTTACTTATTTGAATAAATAACTTTACTTGTTATTCCAGAAAGCTTTCCAATCTTTCCGGATAAAGTATTTATCTCATCTTGTGGAGCATCAATAACAATAGTAATAATGTTAATTGCCTTTTCTCTATATGGCATCCCCATTCTTCCTATTATTCTATTAGAATATTCATGTAAAATAGAATTTAACTTTCCAACTTCATCTTTCTTTTCTAATATAATTCCTATTATTGCTACTCTTGTATCCATAAAGTCCCCCTATTAGTTGCTTCTACCTTAATTTTAATTACTAGTTAAATTTTGGTATTAGAAGAATTTATAATACTTTGCTATAAAGATATTCTTACTAGCTCAGTTTATATGATTATAATATAAAGCTTATAAAAAAGCTAGTAATGTTCCATATATTTTTATCTATTCTTTTAAAACAAAAAAATAAAGCTTTCTAAAATTTAGAAAACTTTATTGGTGCGGATGAGAGGACTCGAACCTCCACGCCGTTGGCACTGGTTCCTAAGACCAGCGCGTCTGCCAGTTTCGCCACATCCGCATAAGCTTTAACATTACTTATAATAGCACATTAAAACTTTCTTTGTCAAGTATTTTTTTATTTATTTATGCAAATTATTTCTTCCTTGCAACAACAGCAAATCTTCCATCTTCTGTATGATATGAACATGTAGATAAAGTCATAAGTTGATCACCATATTCTGCTGTTTTACCTGTGTCATAAAAAGATGCTTCTTTTGCACTATTTACAAATTCATTATACTCTTCTTCATTATCTGCATTTATAAAATAATAATATCTAAATACATTTTTTTCAGACTTATAATATACTCTAGATTTAAATGCTGAAATAATTTCATATTCTGCATCTTCAGTTGCTGTTGTAAATCTTACAATTGGATGTTGCTTATAAAATTCCTCATCCTCATATTTTAGCAAGTCTTGGAACATTGCACCATCCCCCATATTATGTCCATACATCAATAGGTTACTACTAGGAATAGTCCAATCATAATCTTTATCTAAAAATATAGAACCATCTTTTGCTTCTTCTTTTTTATAATTATGTGTCATATAATAAGAATTATCTGTGCCTTGTAATACAGGATAATTTATATTTGTTCCCTCTATTTCTATCCATCCTACTATATCAGGATTTTCTTTTTGTAATTCCTGCACCTGTAACATTCTTTCTGTAGTTTTATCATCCACTTTTGCTTCATCTATTTGAACATTATTTAAAGCTGCACTTTCCTGTATAGTATCATTTTTGCCTTTAACAAAAAATATAATATATATAGTAGCTATTATAATCAACACAATTAACACTATATATATTAATCTTCTTGTTTTTCTTGCCGTTTGTTTAAAATGTTTAGCCATAATCCATCTCCATAAATATATTATAAGGATAGACAGAGCAAGTCTAATCTATCCCCTCAATATTTTATATTCTGTTTTTTCTTATTACAAATAATGTTGCTGCTGATATAGCAATTACTAAAACTGCAATTCCTGCATAATTTGCTACACCTGTTTTTGGAGTTTCATCTTTTTCTCCTTTATTTTCTTCTACAACTGTATTTTCTCCAGTTGTATTAGATTCATCTTCACCTGTTTGAGTATTATTAGCAGCTTCAAATTTTGCATAAACAGTTGTATTTTCTGTTAAATCTTTTGTTGTATCTAAAGCTGTTGTGAAGTTTGCATCAGTATACCAACCTGCAAAAACATATCCATCTTTTTCTGGTTCTGGTATAGCTAAAGAATCAAATGAATCAATTCCATCTGTAACATATGTTCCTTGATTATCTCCAGTAACTACTGTTACTCTAACCCCAACATTTATTTTGTATGTTTCGCTAGCAATAACTGCTTGTGAATCATCCATATCTACTAAGTCCATTTTTACTGTATATGTACCTGGCACTGGAAATGTAGCAACTATACGAGTTTTATTTACATATTCACCCATATAAATCGGAAAACCTTCTGCAGGTCCCCAATATCCATAATCCAAAACATTTATTGGTGTTCCGTTATCCTCGTAAGCAATAATTTCTGGTGTTGCAGGTCCTTGTACATCAAAATTAACTCTAACATGATCATAATTTTCATCACTGTTGTGTGATATTAATTGTGCCTCTGCTTCAGTTGCAGTTCCTGCTACTATTGAATTATAAATCAAATTAACTGAATATCCATGGCTTGACATAGCATTGCTAACGTTTGGAACTAATAGACTTGCAATTACAACTACACATATTAAAGCTATTTTTACTATATTTTTCATTTTTTCACCTCCCCTAAATTTACAAAATATATTTATATGTAAAAAATATAAATATCAATTTAGGCCTTTATCTTTTGATTATTTTTTACATGCCTTATTAATATCACAAAACAAATTATAAATCAATAATATTATAAAATATTTTAACTTATGAATTATTAGCAATAATTGCTAATTTTAATGCATCTTCTTTAGTATCAACAGCACATATAAAACATTTATTATGACAAAATCTTGCAGTTTCTACTGTTGTTACTTTTTGTAAGTCCTTGCCCTTTAGACCGGCCCATTCTTTTGGAAATAATTTTCTACTTGAGAACGAACCTAATTTTTCTGGTACAGTATAAATATTATATCCTCCTCTATTTGAAGGGAAAATAACAAAATTTATTAATTTAGCCTTAGAACTATCTGATTCTAATAAAAACTCTTTCCATGGCAAAAATTTTTCTAAAGTCATAATTCCATCTTTTGCATTATCTATAGCTTTTTCTACTTTTCCCTTTGCTTTTAGCTTAGATATAGTACTTTTTAAAGCATTATCAAATACTATTTCTGCCCATTTAACTGCATCCTCAAATCTAATATCTGGATCAATTTCTTCATCCCAATTTGGATTAAATTCTGCTACCACATTTGCTATTTGTACAAGCTTATAACTAACATCTATATCTGGTATTTGGCCATTATCTCCGGCATCTATGCACTGAATTAGGTTTTTATCTAACATCTCCCAGATTTCGTCAATATTACTATCTGTATATTTTCTTATGATATCTTTTCCGAACTTTTTCCAAACCAGACCACAAGATGAATATTTTACACCATTCTCTCTTTCTCCATTCCCTCCAAATTGATGATGATCTAGCTCGCCTCCACCAACATCATATATGTACTGGTTTTCTCTTGCTTTTTCTAAGTCTGAAGTTCTGCATACCACAACTTCTGGTAATAATTTTGAAAACATAATTGTAGAAAAAACCTCATCACAATGGAATGTTCCATTATGTGTTATACAATTTGCTTCCTCTATATTTTTTGTTACTTTTATATTCATCTTATCCTCCTTATATAATATAATTTTTATTACATTTGTGACATTGATAATGAAAATCTGTACAAATTTTATATTTTTCATTTTTATAGTCTTTCACAATTTCTGTTAGATCTGAAATACATTTATCACGATAAATATAATAGCAATCTTCTTTTAGATTGTATACTACCCTGCCTCTCGAAAAAAAATCAAAATCAACATGATATTTGTCATAATAATTATCTTCCCAAATTTCCATATGACTTTTTGGATAGTTTAAAAAATCTCCATATTTATCTGCTTGTCCGTTTTCACATTTATGAATTAAAAATTCGTTATTTACCTTAAAAAATATATTAACCATTATATATTCTCCAAATTATATTTTAAAGAATTATATCATATGTAACTTTATAGTGTATATTATTTTAAAAATATTTACAAAAAAATCCCTCAGACTTATTATCTAAGGGATTTTTATTTTTATATTAAACACCTACTGTTGTGAATCCGTTATCACAATGAATTATTTCACCTGTAATTCCAGATGACATATTGCTAAATAAGAATGTTGTAGTATCTCCAACTTGTTCTATTGTAACATTTTTGTGCATTGGAGCTTTTTCTTCTATAACATCTAATATTGAACCAAAATCTTTAATTCCTTTTGCAGATAATGTTTTAATTGGTCCTGAAGAAATTCCATTAATTCTCATACCTTTTTTACCTAAATCTTGTGCTAAGTAACGAATACTAGCTTCTAGAGCTGCTTTTGCAACACCCATTACATTATATCCAACAACTGCTTTTTCTGATCCGTAATATGTATATGTAACAATGCTTGCTCCTTCATTTAAAGCATCTTGTGCAACTGCTTCGTTTACTATTTTTACTAATGAATATGCACTTACATCACATGCATGAGCATATCCTTCTCTTGATGTATTAATAAAATCATTTCTTAAATCATCTGTAAAAGCATGTGCTATACTATGTAATATTCCATCTACTTTTCCGAAATCTGCTTTTATAGCAGCAAAACAATCTCTTATACTTTCGTCTGAACTTGCATCACATGGATATAATTTTGTTCCAGGAAATTCTTCTAATAGTTTTGCTAATTTTTCTGAACCTTCTGATGGGTTATATGTACAAATTAATTGTGCACCATTGTCATGAGCTGATTTAGCTGCTCCCCATGCAATACTCCATTTGTTTCTTACTCCCATTAATACTAATTTTTTGTTTTCTAATAACATAATCTTACTCCTCCATCTTTCCTATTTTTCTATATTTTTCATACCTTAGATTTAATAAATCCTCAGTTTTTAACTTAGCTAATTTTTTTAGAGTCTTTGTAATATATTCTTTTAGTTCTGCTGATACAAACTCTAAATTTTCTTCTTGATTATCTTTTTCTTTTATAATGTCATCTATTATTCCTAATTCTTTTAAGTCTTTAGCTGTAATTTTCATTTTTTCTGCTGCTTCTTTATTTTTACTTGCATCTTTATATAAAATACTTGCAAATCCTTCTGGTGATAAAACTGAATACACACTATTTTCTAGCATTGCTATTTTATCTCCAACACAAATTCCTAAAGCTCCACCACTAGATCCTTCACCAATTACTATAGAAATTATTGGTGTTTTTAATCTAGACATTTCCATCAAGTTCCTCGCAATTGCTTCTCCTTGACCTCTTTCTTCTGCTCCTAGTCCTGGATATGCTCCTGGAGTATCTACAAATGTAATTATTGGTCTATGGAACTTTTCTGCTTGTTTCATAAGTCTTAAAGCTTTTCTATATCCTTCTGGATTTGTCATACCAAAATTTCTTTCCATTTTTTCCTTTGTTGTACTACCTTTTTCTTGGCCTATAACCGTAACTACAGTACCATTTATCCTACCAATTCCACCAATTATAGATTTATCATCTCCAAAGGCTCTATCACCGTGAAATTCGATGAAATCATCTACGATACTATCTATGTAGTTTTTTGCTTTTGGTCTTTGTGCATCTCTTGCAAGCATAACTATATCCCATGCTGTTTTTTTACTCATTAATTTCATCTCCTTTCTTAGTTTTTATGTAACTCTAATATTTGTGCTAAAGTTTTCTTCATGTCTTTTCTTTCTACAATCTTGTCTATAAAACCATGTTCTAATAAAAATTCTGATCTTTGGAAACCTTCAGGTAATTTTTGCTTTATTGTTTGTTCTATTACTCTTGGTCCTGCAAATCCAATTAATGCATTAGGCTCTGCTAAAATTATATCTCCTAAGCTTGCAAAACTTGCTGTAACTCCTCCAGTAGTTGGATCTGTAAGCACAGTTATGTTTAACAACCCTGCATCATCTAATTTAGCTACTGCTGCTGATGTTTTTGCCATTTGCATTAATGACACCATTCCTTCTTGCATTCTAGCTCCACCAGACACACAAAATATTATAAATGGTAATTTTTCTTTTATTGCATCTTCTATAGCTAGTGTTATTTTTTCTCCTACAACACTTCCCATACTTCCCATTAAAAAGTTTCCATCCATTACAGCTATTACTACTTTATTACCATGTATTTCTCCAAATCCTGTTGTAACAGCCTCTTGTATTTTAGTTTTTTCTTTTAATGTTTCTATTTTCTTTAGATAACCATCAAAATGTATAGGGTCAGTTTCTGGCATGTTTTCATATGTTTCTACAAATGTTCCTTCATCTATTATTTGTTTTATTCTTCTTCTTGCTGATATTCTAAAGTGTTTACCACAATTTGGACATACGCTAAAGTTTTTGTGAACATCATCTTTATATAAGATTTCTTTACATGCATCACATTTTACCCATTTACCAACTAGCATATCCGCAGCTTTGGTATTTTTTTGTGGCTTTTCATCTTCACTATTGTTTACCTTTTTTATTTTGTCTATTACCATGCTCTTTTTTGTTCCTCCTTTAGGAATATAGGGATTTAGGGACGTTCCTTTTTTCCCTAAATTTCTTTATGAATTTTGAACTTTTTGACCGGAACTTAAAGTTTGTTTTTTATGTTAAATACGGACCTTATAGTTCAATTTATATAAATATTTCTGCCTATATAATTTTATTTCATTTATTGTATTTTGACAAGTTTTTATTTATTCATTTTTCGCTTTGGTTATTATATATTTTTTTTTTGTTTTTTTCTATTAGTATGAGTAGTCAGTTGAATAAGATTTTATTGCTTACTTCTATCACATTAATAGTGAATTAAAAGTTTTATCCGCTACAACTATTTTGAAATTATAAAATTTTACAAATTATGTTAATTGTGGTATAATATATCTATAAAAAGCTTTAAGGAGGAATATTTTATGAGTAATTACGAAATCATACGGGATTTAAAGGAGCAAGCCGACTTTTGGAAAAAGTTGTGCATCATCCTATTTCTTATCCTAATTGCCCTATTTGTAGCAGCGGCTTTGGATTTTTTCGAAATAAAGGATAGGAAATATCCATCTGTACCAGATGAAGAAAAATTGGTATACGATGACGAAACAAAGGTCGTATACAAACTTGTCCCCTATGAAGAGGACGGGTATACATATAAGTATCTGGACAATGAACTTGTTCTTACAATCTCATAAAATAATCTTTTCTTAATTCGTATCTTATATAATTGTATTACGAATCTATTGGCCCTTCTTTTGAAAAAGAAGGGTCTTGTCTTTTGTATAACTTATCTTTTATTTAGAAAAAATTAGGGAAGGAATGCTATAAAATGCATTCCTTATTTTTTAAAACTTTAACACTTTAATATCTTTTAAATCAATTCCATACTTCTTATAAACACTATCAACATCCAAAGTTGTAACTTTATCTTTTGGTAGTTCTAATATTTCTAACGTATTCATTACTTCTTCTTCATTTTTTCCTTCAATTTCAACATAAGTAGGAATCATTGGCCATGAATCTATATCTATTTCTACACCATTCAAAATATACTGAGTCCTTTTATTTTCTTGATATCCTTTACTTTTAATTCCCATATTTTCTAATAGTTCATTTGTTTTTTCAAAATCAGAAACTTCTACTTCTAATTCTTTTGTACCATCTATTGTTGTCTTTACAACATTTTTATATGTAAGTGTTGTTTTTCTTCCATTTGTTCTTAATCTAATCCATTTACCATCTTCCTTTGGAATTATGTCATAAACATATCTTTTTTGTTCGTTATCACCCTTAAATTCTGCACCTAATTCTTCTAGTTTTTTTATTAATCTTTCTTTATCAATTTCTAGTACTCTAATTTCATATTCAGTATTCATATCTTACTCCTTATATTCCTATTTAGCTAACACATAACTGTCTAATAAGCTTTTTTCACTTTTCATTATTATAAACTAGAAAAAACAGGGATTTTAGGACCGTCCCCAAATCCCTCTGCCCAGGAACGCCCAAAATCCCCTAGATCCCTGCTAATCCTAAATATCATACATATTTTTAGCTGTATAATGTGTATGTAAATATTTATGAGCAACTTCGCTTCCTGGTTTTTGTAAAAATTCTGAATACATTTGCTTCATAACTGGACTTTCGTGTGATTTTCTTATTACACTCTTTTCATCTATTGTATATAAAGCATCTGCTCTTAATTTTCTAACATCAACTTCACTTCTTATTTTAGAACTCTTTATAGGTTGGCCTCCACCCATCACACAACCACCTGGGCAAGCCATTATTTCTACAAATTGATAATCTGCTTTTCCGGCTCTTATCTCATCCATTATTTTTCTTGCATTACTTAAACCACTTACAACAACTGCTTTAATTTTCTTACCAGCAATTTCTACAGTTGCTTCTTTTCTACCTTTACCACCTCTTACTGCTGTATATTCAAATTGTGGCAAATCTTTTCCTTCCAATGTATCTGCTGCAGTTCTTAATGCTGCTTCCATAACACCACCTGTAGTTCCGAAAATAGCACCAGCACCTGTAGCTTCTCCCATTGGCTCGTCAAACACATCATCTTGTAATTGTGTAAATTCAATATTAGCTTGTTTTATCATTCTAGACAATTCTCTTGTTGTAATTACATAATCAACATCACGAAGTCCGTCAACTTCCATCTCTTCTCTTTGGCACTCATATTTTTTAGCAATACAAGGCATAACAGAAACCATACATATCTTCTTTGGATCAATATTATATTTTTTAGCATAATATGATTTAACCATTGCTCCAAACATTTGATGTGGAGATTTACAGCTTGATAAATGTCCTAATAAATCTGGATAATTCTTTTCTGCAAACCTTACCCATCCTGGACTACAAGATGTAATCATTGGCAAACACTCTTGTTTAGAAAAACGTTCAACAAATTCATTAGCTTCTTCCATAATAGTTAAATCTGCACCTGTATTTGTATCAAAAACTCTATCAAATCCCAAACTCTTTAACGCAGAAACCATTTTACCAGTTACATTTGTTCCAACAGGCATTCCAAATTCTTCACCTAAAGCAACTCTTACAGCAGGAGCTGTTTGAACAACTGTATAAACATCTGGATCTTTTAAATTTCTCCAAACATCTTTAATATATTCTTTTTCTTTTAAAGCCCCTGTTGGACAAGCCTCTATACATTGACCACAAAAAGTACAGTTAACATCATTTAAACTATGGTCACCAACTGTAGAAATACAAGATTCAAAACCTCTATTAATACAATCAATAGCTCCTATTTCTTGTACATTCTTACATGCAGCAACACATCTTCTACATAAAATACATTTATTAAAATCTCTCATAATTGCAGGAGATTTATCATCAACTTTATGCTCTGTCATCTCACCTTCAAATTCAACATGTTGAACATTAAATTTCATTGCTAATGCTTGTAACTCACAATTGCCATTACGACTACAAGTTAAGCAATCACGATGATGATTAGAAAGGATTAAATCTAGTATAACTCTTCTTGCTTCCATAACAGCTGGTGAATGTGTATGTACAACCATACCTTCTTCAGCCTTTTGAATACAAGAAGTTGCAAAACCCTTTCTTCCATCAACTTCAACTATACACATTCTGCAATCTCCAACTTCATTAATATCTTTTAAAAAACATAATGTAGGAATATCTATATTAGCTTGTTTTGCAGCCTGCAAAATAGTTGTCCCTTGCTTTACTTTAACTTCTTTATCATCAATTTTTAATGTTACTAAATTCTCTTCCATCTTAATTCTCCCTTCACTTGGACTTAGTAAATTCGTTCTTATATTTTGTATTACTAGTTCATAATAGCTTTAAATGGGCATTTATCAACACAAGTACCACATTTAATACAAACATCTGGATCTATTTTATGTGGCTGTCTTGGCTCTCCTGTAATTGCATTAACAGGACAATTTCTCTTACAAATACCACAACCTTTACATTTTTCTGGATCAATCTCTATATTTGCTAAAGCTTTACATTGACCAGCTCTACACTTTTTATATTTAATATGCTCCATATACTCATCTCTAAAATATTTTAGAGTACTTAAAACTGGGTTTGGAGCTGTTTGACCAAGTCCACAGATAGCAGATTTTTTAATGTTTAGTGCTAATTTCTCTAATTTATATAAATCATCTTCATCAGCTTTACCTTCACACATTCTATCTAATATTTCTAACATTCTCTTTGTACCAATTCTACAAGGAGTACATTTACCACAGCTTTCACTAACTGTAAAGTCTAGATAAAATTTAGCAATATTAACCATACATTTAGAATCATCCATAACAATTAATCCACCAGAACCCATCATAGAACCAATACTAGAAAGAGATTCATAATCTATTGGTGTATCCAAATGCTCTTTTGGAATACATCCACCAGAAGGTCCTCCTGTTTGAGCGGCTTTAAACTCTCTACCATTTGGAATTCCTCCACCTATATCAAAAACGATTTCTCTTAAAGTAGTTCCCATTGGTACCTCTACAAGTCCAATATTATTTACATTTCCACCTAAAGCAAAAACTTTAGTTCCTTTAGATTTTTCTGTTCCAATACTTGCATACCATTTAGCACCATTTAAAATAATTCTAGTAATATTTGCATATGTTTCAACGTTGTTAATCAATGTTGGTTTACCCCATAAACCAGAATTGGCAGGATATGGAGGTTTAACACGTGGTTGACCTCTTCTTCCTTCTATAGATTCTAGAAGCGCTGTTTCCTCACCACAAACAAATGCACCTGCACCTAATCTAATTTCTATATCAAAAGAAAAATCTGTACCAAAAATATTTTTCCCAAGTAATCCATATTCTCTTGCTTGATCTATTGCAACTTGAAGTCTTTGAACAGCAATAGGATATTCTGCTCTTACATAAATATATCCTTTATCTGCACCAACACTATATCCGGCAATCTCCATTGCCTCTAATACACTATGTGGATCACCCTCCAAAATACTACGATCCATAAAAGCTCCCGGGTCGCCCTCATCTGCATTACATACAACGTATTTTTGATCACCTTCAGCTTGTTTAGTAAATAACCATTTCTTACCAGTTGGGAAACCAGCTCCTCCACGACCTCTTAAGCCAGATTCAGTAACCTCATTAATTACTTCATCTTGAGACATTGATGTTAAAACTTGTTCTAGCGCTTTATATCCATCAAAAGCTATGTATTCATCAATTTGTTCTGGATCGATAATACCACAATTCTTTAAAGCAATACGTTTTTGCTTTTTATAAAAATTAAGCTCATCCAAACGATTAACCATTGTATTATCAACATCTTTACATAGAAGTCTTTCTACAATTTCACCTTTTTCTATATGTTTTTCAATAATCTCTCTACAATCATCTGGAGTTACCATAGCATAAAAGGTATCCTCTGGACGAATTATAACAATAGGTCCTTTGGCGCATAAACCAAAGCATCCTGTTTGAATAACTCTTACATTTTGGATACCTTTTTCATCTATAATTTTTCTAAAATTTTCTATAATCTCTGGTGATTTTGAAGACGTACAACCCGTTCCTCTACATACTAAAATATGTTTTTCTCTTGTATCTGCTTTAATATTTACTCTTAAGTCTAATTCTTTTCTTTTTTGTTCTCTTATTTGGTGAATTTCTTCTAAAGTTTTCATACTCTTCTCCTTTCGATATATTAATCCATCTTTAGTACTTATTTGGTAGACCTACTGACTCTTAATCAGTTGCCCTTCATCTCGATTTTATATTGCTAATTTAGTATTTTTTTACATTAAGTTTTTTAATTTTGACAAATTTTTAGATAAACCTATTACCTCGATTGGTATTTCAACTAGTCCTTCATTTGTTGCCACATAATTTTTGATTTTTATATCTTTTAAATCCATTATATTTTCTAACTCTTTTACAACATAATGTAATTGCACACAATGTGGCGATTTATCTACTGTTACAAATGTTAGTTCCTTACATTTCTTTCTAGCTATCATTCCAGCAATTTTAGTTATAACCATATTTAAATGTGTATCTTCTAAACATACATCATAAATATTTTCTGAAATTTCATTTAATTCATCATATATTTTAGGAAACATATATTCCAAACAACTTCCAATTATTATCATTTTTTCTTCTACATCAAAACAGTTTGTTTTTAATAAATCTTTTTTCAAAATGTTCCTCCTATGTTTGTTTAAGTATCTTAATTATGTTTAATTACATTTTTTTCTGTACATATTTAATCTTCTTTTTTCATATATTCATCTAATACTTCATCTAGTTTTTTTACTGTTGCTTTACCATATACTTCATTATTAATAGTAAATACTGGCGCTAAACCACATGCACCAACACATCTTGTTGCATCTATAGAAAATTTACCATCTGGAGTAGTTTGACCTTCCTCTATTTTTAGTCTTTCTTTTAATCTATCTAATAAAGCTTGTGACCCTTTAACAAAGCAAGCTGTACCTAGACACACTGATATATTATATTTTCCTTTTGGTTCTAAAGTAAAACGAGAATAAAATGTTATGACACCATAAATTTCTGCCATTGGAATATTTAAATAATTAGAAATTTCAATTTGAGATTGTTTTGGAATGTAACCATACTTTTCTTGAACTTCATTTAAAATTTGAATTAAATTTGATTTGTCTTGAGGATAATTTTTAAGTAATTCTTGCATTTCTTTTGATAGTTTTTCGTCCATACAATTTTTTTCGTCCATATTTGCCTCCGTTCTGTCATAAGTTCTTCCTTTTGTCTTATTTAAACTGCGTGGCTATGACATTATTGAATATATATACTTATACAGTATATGATATTAGAACTCATTATATCAAAAGAAATTTATTTGTACAATAAATTAATATAATTTTTGTCGATAAAAATCGTAATACTTAATATATAAATATATAAAAAAACAAGCCTAAACTATTAATTTAAGCTTGTTATTTTTTTTAATTCTTCAAATACTGCTGTAATAAAACTAAAAGAACTACTATCTACGAATGATAATAAATTTATAGCAATTACAGCTGTAAGGACAATACCAATAGCTCCTAAAATAATTCCAATTATTGAAAAAACTTTCTTTCCATTTTTCACACTTGAGGCTCCAAAGCCAATTGCTATGATTCCACATAAAACCGAAATATGAAAAAAGTATGCTAACACTATTGATATAATTCCTAATACAATAGATGCTATACTATATTTTTTATAATGCTCTTCCTTTCCACTTTGGTTAGTTTGAGCAACTTTTTTTTCTTCATCCTTCATAGTTTACTAATTCCTAGTCATTATAATAGTAATAGCTTGATGGATAGTTACTATTATTAATTATATCTTTAGAATCATCTATTACATCCTTAGCACTATTATATATTCCTAATCCTAATAATACAACTCCTACATATAAAACTATACATAAAATTATACCAATAACACCAGTAACAATTCCTGCAATTGACATTCCTCTTTTGCTTGATTTTATTCCTATAATTCCAAGTACTAATGCTATAATACCACAAGGAATAGATACATACCAAATACAACAAAGTACAATTGCAATTATTCCTAATACTAATGCTGCAATTGAAAATCCTTTTTTGTCATTTGTTGGTGTAGTATTAGTTGATTGATTTACCTCGCTTTCAACATTGTTTACTTCATTTTCTTTGTTTTCGTCCATAAAAACTCCCTCCTATTTTTTCTTTTTGTATATATGTATTTAATTTGATAAATACCCTAATTAATTTCTTAATATTATTTGCTCTTGTACTTCATTCTTTCCGTAGTTGTTTTTTAGTAATATTAAGTGTTAAAAGTTATAAAAACTATCATAATCATAGTCATAATCATAAGAATCTGAATAGTCATTATCATCAATTATATCTTTTATACTTTCAGTTATTCCTAGAGCAAATCCAAAGATAACTAACATCAATATTATAAATATAGAAATAATCATACCAATAATACCTGTAACAATTCCTGATATTGACATACCTCTTTTGCTTGACTTTAATCCTATTGCACCAAAAACAATAGCCAAAATTCCACATGGTATTGATATATACCATATACAGCAAAGTACAATTGCGACAATACCAAGAACCAAAGCTGCTATACTAAATCCCTTTTTATCTTTTTGTGGTTGGTTTGCTGTTGTATTGTTGTTATTCACGTTTTCTTGCTTTTCTTCTTTTACTACTTGAGGTGCTGGATGAGTTATTGAATTTGCCTCTGGTTTAAGTGTTGGATCAATGTTAGGTTGAGGTTCTGTCTTAGGCTCTGGCTTAGATGTTGTATTAACTACTGGTTGAGAATCTGGCTTAGATGTTATATTATCTGCTAGATTAGGCTCAGCATCCTTCTTTATTTCTTCTATATTTGTTTCAGTTTTTTCTATAGTTTGATTATTTGCTTCGATATTATTGTTATCATTTTTGATAACATCATCTTTGTTGTTTTCGTCCATAAAAAATCCTCCTTTATTTTATTAAACTCTCTTAGGAAATTTTTCTTTTGGGCAAACCTGATTTTATTATTTAAAATCATACTGTTTATGTAATACTTAATGTCTATTAATTATTTACTTTTTGTTTAACCTTGGCTGTTATTTTTACTAGACTAAGTTACGTAGTATTCCATATATTACTAGGATTACAGCAAAAATTATAGCATACCAATACTTGGGATATATCCATGTTAAAATTTTATTTTTCTTATTTAAGTTAATTAAATATACTATATTACAAAGTAATAAATAAAAAATGGCTATAAAAAATATTGGATGAAACAAAAAAGCTTCTTTAAAATTACCTTTTAACATATTTTCTACACACCTTGTTCCCCCACAAGAAGGACACTGAAGATTTGTAGCTTCGTAAAATAAACAACTTGGTGTATATTGCATTAGATTACTATTTACCCCCATAATTGCTATTATTAATATTAAAAGTTCTATTAGTATTATCTTTATGCTTTTTTTGTTCATTCTTTCACCAATCCTACTATAAATAATATAACATATAGTTCGACTATTTTCTACAAAATATTAAATTTTTTATATTTTATTTTGGAATATCTCGATTTACAAGGTAAATTCTTTAATTCTTTATAATTTTCGTATTATTTTTTTAATTTTCGAGCTATAAAAACATATTATATTTTAATTTTTTTGTATTTTTTTAACTTTTTTTATTTTTTCGACAGCTTTCTACAAACTTTGCATTTTTATTGTGTTACAATTATGTAAAGTAAAGGACTTATATATTTTTTTCTTCCTTTGCTGATAAAAGATTTATTTCAAGAAAGTATCATTGTTTTATTTTTTTCGTCACTGGTACTTTCATTTTTTTGTTTTTATATTTCATATTTTATATAAAATTTAGCATCACTAAAATTTTTATTAAAAAGCTCGCTCAACTAAAATTATTATTTAAAATACTATGTGTTTCAATATGTGTTTATTTTTATTCCTTATTAAATTATCCAATATTTAATCAAAATTATTTACTTAATTAGTTGTTTTGCTAATTTTATTGCTAGAACTGGCGCTGCATATTTAATCAAAGATATTTACTTAGTTAGCATATTTGTCGAATAATTTTTATGTGCTTGTACATAATTTTAATATAGATTTTTTATTAATCTACATATTTATTTAATATAGTACCGTTTGGGTGGCTAGAGTTATAACTAAGTTTGATGGAGGTATCTTATGAATTCTTTTTGGCTTGATTCTATAGAAAATAAGACTAATTTTAATAAATTAGAAAAGGATATATCTACTGATATTTGTATAGTAGGTGCTGGTATTTTTGGACTTACTTGTGGTTATTATTTGACAAAACAGGGATATAATGTTGTGATTTTGGAGAGAGAGAAAGATATTGCCAGTAAAACAACTGGGCATACTACTGCCAAAATAACAAGTCAGCATAATCTTATATATAAATATTTAATTGACTCTTTAGGTGTATCTATGGCTAAGAAATATTTGTATGCTAATCAAGATGCTATAGAAAATATTGCTAAAATAATTGAAGAAGAAAAAATCGATTGCGATTTTGAAAGACAGGATAGTTATGTTTATACAAATAATTTAGATGAATTAGAAAAAATCAAATTAGAAAATGAAGCTGTAAATTCTCTTGGATTTAAAAGCGAATTTGTTACATCTACTCCTCTTCCATTCGATGTGTTAGGTGCTATAAAGTTTCCAAATCAGGCTGAGTTTAATCCTATGAAATATGCGTATGGATTGGCAAAGTGTATTACTTCTAGTGCTGCTAGTATGATTGGTGGTTTAGGTAATGCGGGTTTGGTTGGCTTAGTTTCATCTGGAGATGGTATCGTTGAAAATAGTACAGGTGGTGATAGTTCAGTTGGAGATAGTTCGACTGTAGATGGAGCGATTGGGGCTGACATCGGTGAAAATGATTCGAGTAATGCTAGCTTAGCAGAATCTAATAGGAATAGCAATTCTTTTGCTTCTAATTCTACTAGTTCAATCAATTCTTTTACAGAAAGTTCTAATAAACACATCAACTCTTTTAAGGTTACAAAAGGTACAGGTAAAATTTATACAGATACGCTTGTTCGAAATATTGAAAAAGAAAATGATGAGTTTATAACATCATGTAAAGATTATGTTGTTAAATCAAAATATGTAATACTAGCCTCTCATTATCCTTTTATTGATCGTTTAGGATATTATTTTTTAAAGATGTACCAATCAACCTCTTATGTAATTGCAGTAGATATTAGTGATAAAGATTTTAATGGAATGTATATAAATTCTGAGCAACCTACTTTTTCATATAGATTTGTAAATGGTTCTAATGGAAAAAGGTTGTTGCTAGTTGGACGGTGCAGATCATAAGACTGGTAGTAAGATAGATTTATCAAATGCTTACAAATTCTTGGAAGATGAGGTTAGAAAATATTATCCTGATTGTAAAGTTTTATATAAATGGAATACTGAGGATTGTATTACTCTTGATAAAATCCCTTATATTGGTGATTTTTCTCATTTTATGCCTAATATGTATATTGGTACTGGCTTTAATAAATGGGGAATGACTTCTTCTAATGTTGCTGCTAATATTATTGTTGATAAAATTTTAGGTCGTGAAAATGAATATGAAGATGTATTTAAAGCTACTAGATTGCACCCTATTAAGAATAATGCTGAACTTGGAAATATGATAAAAGAAACTGCTAATTCGCTTGTGATTAATAAGTTTAAGGTGCATGAGGTTGTAGCTGATGTTGATTTAGAAGATGTTGAATTTAGTAGTGGTGAAGATGGCTTTAATGATAGTAATTCCGGCAAGGCTGGTTCTGGTGAGGTTGATAGTGATGATGCTGGTGAAAGCGAAAATGATTTTAATAAGGCTGGCACCGAAGTTGTAAATAATGTCAATTTTGTTGGCATTAATGAAATTGATAATAATACTGATGTGACTGGTTCTACGTTTAATAGAAAAGACGATAATGATGTAGCTCATGTATATGGTGGTAATTTTTCAAAAATTGAAAATAGCTCTACGCATGTATCAGAAAAAATTTTTGCTGATCTTGAAAATGATACTGGGCATGTGCTTGAATATAAAGGTCAAAAACTTGGAATTTATAAGGATTCTAATGGTAAAATATTTGCTGTTAAACCTATTTGTACTCATTTAGGTTGCTTACTTAGTTGGAATAATCTTGATAAGACTTGGGATTGCCCTTGTCATGGTTCTAGGTTCGATTATATGGGGCATCAATTGTATAATCCTGCGATTAGAGATTTGGATTTGGTAAAAGTGGAAGAGTATAAATAATTATTACTTTCGAAAATATTTAATTTTTATTAGTTTTACTTGATTGTATGCCGAAGTGAATTTTATATTTCATTTTATAATTTATCCATTATAGAAAAATATTCCTTTTTTATTTTCTCTGCTTTTTTGATATAATACACTTTGTTATTGGGGATATAGTATAATGGTTATTATAGCAAATTGAAACTTTGAAGATATGAGTTCGATTCTCATTATCTCCACATAGCGCCTATAAAATATTTATAGGCGCTTCGTTTTTTATTATTACATATTTTTTCTCTTAATAATAGTAACCTTCGGGTTATGAGAATTTAATTGTGATTTTTGAGAAATTTTGTTAACTTGAGTTTTTATTAGTTTTAATAGGGTTATAGCAAATTGATGAGATTATGAAAATCGTTAGAATATGTACATTTTTGCAACGATTGTCCCCAATTTGTCCCCAATTTTTTGACGCATCAAATATATGAAATTTCAATATATTCTCTAGTTTGTTATTGCAAGTTTTTTAGTGTTTTGATGTGTAGAATTTTAAAATTTATAAAAATGGAGGTTAATATTAATGAGTAATTTTAGAGAAGTTAATGATGATATTTTAAGAAATTGGTTACATTTTAGAGAAGAAACAATTTTTGGTAGACTTACTGACGAAGATAAAAAACATCATATTTATTTTGATGAAATTTGTGAAAATATTTTGAAGAATGTACCTAAACAGAAGCAAAAATTTGTAAAGAAGCAATTAGATAAACTGGATAAAAATTATATGGATTATCTTTGCTATTGGAATGAGAAGTATTATAGGAATGGATTTTGTGATGCTTTTCATATAATTATTAGTATATTAGAATAATACATAAGTGAGCAAAAGTGTGAATTTAACTTTTTCGTTAAATTCACACTTTTTCAAATATCCATTTTTACTGACGGTCCATAATTAACAAAATCAATCATTTGAATTGCTTTTCTAGCAACAGTATGTATTGATTTCATTTCCTTAGTTTTTATTATTGCTAAAATTCCTTCGAGATCATCTTCTTCAGTTGATGACTCACAAAAATTTTTAGCCCAATATATCTTTTCATTATTGTCAAATTTATATTTATCATCAATTATATTTATTATCAGATCTCCTAATGTTATTTCTTCGTCTTCAAATTTATTAAAATCTTCCAGAGCTATTCCTTTTAACTCTTTTGGTGTGCCTTTTTGTTTTTCAATAAGAATTGCTAAATTTTCTCTTCGCTTATCAGCAATTTCTTTCATTTCAATAATATTTTTCACATATTCTTCTGTACTTTCAATTTCTCCTTCACTAAATACTGCATCGAAGCTACCTTTTATTTTTTTAAAATTCTTATTTAACTTCGTATCCGCTGTATTTAATGCTTTTTTTAAATATGCTTTTAGCTGATTTATATTATCTGTTTTTCTTATAAAATACCAAATTGGTCCGATAGTACCAGCATATGTTAGGCTTGAGCATATTAAAGACCATGTTTCATTATGCGAAATTAGTCCATTTTTATCTGACTTAATTCCCAACTTTTCAAATTTAAAAGTAAATATCTCATATATAGAATCAATAGGTGGAACATCTAAAATATTCTCTTCTAATCTACCATTTGACACTCTTGTATCTGCATAAAATCTATCTTTTATACTAGTAAATGACTTTTTTAGGAATTGAGGTTCTATTGGAATTGACAATGGGTTATCTTTTTCTACTACTACAGGCAATCCTAATTCATTTTTTGATACTTTAATCAATGATGCATATTTAGAATCTTTCAAGGTATCCAATAAAAAAGAAATATCGTTTGCTTTTGGTGAAATCATTAATTTTTCAAATGAGTCCATCCATATCTCTGAATGCTCTGGCAATTCTGGTGCTACTAAATAAATTGATGCAATAGCATTTGCTTTTTCAACTATATCATTACTACTTTTCAATTTTTCTATTAGCTCATCTATTAATATTTGATTTTCTTTTATAATTTCAATTTTTTTCGGAATCGAAAATGTATATGGTTTAATTCTGGACGATTTACTAATCAAACTTAAAAAATCAATCACATCATTTATTGCTACAATACATACATCTTTTGATACACCTATCCCTGCATGTACTCCACTAGCCCTTAATGGCATTAGAAGTTTAAATTTGGACAATTTATTTAATATGTCATTAAGCATTTTTTCCATATCATCTACATCTTTAATGAGAAACGAAATCTTTAGATTTCTTTCTTTTATTAATTTTTTAAAGTCCTCCAAAATATTACTTGCTGATTTATAATATCCTGATGGCAATAATAAGCTTTTTTTCCCATTTGCTTGAGTCAATATTGCTGACATTGCTAATTCTGCTGATATCCCCGTCATTCCAATAGTTACTGAGTTTTTTGCCAAATTGTTTCTTAAATCTATTCTTTCAGGGATTCCTAGCGAAGTAATTGCCATACTAATGGTCTCTATACTTGATTCTAAAAATCTTATAGAATCTTTTTTTAGATACATTGGCATAATTAATTCCTCCCATACATATATCGCAACTTACTATTATCTTGCTTTTCTTTAGTTTCTTCAAATTAATCTTTTTTCTCAAGTAACCAATCTAATACATTTATCTTCTTTATTCCATCAAAATCAGCATCTAAATCATCATCTAATGTCAAAATATATTTAGGATAATTATCATTTATTTTCTTTAAAGGTGCTAGTTCTCTATCTAAAATTCTATTTTCTTCTTCTTCCTCTGCTCTAGTTGTTAATGCAACTTGATAATAAACTATATTTTCAGGCTTTTTAGCAACAAAATCGACTTCTAATTCGTCATACTTTCCTATATATACATCATATCCTCGTCTTAACAATTCAAGATACACAACATTTTCTAATATATGTCCCATATCTCTACCAGAACCTTGACCTAACATATAATATCTAAGCCCTATATCTACTGCATAATATTTTTCTTGTGTTTTTAAATAATCTTTTCCTTTTATGTCATACCTATTAGCTTTAAATATTAAATAGCTATCTATAAGTGCATCTACATAATTTGAAATTGTATTGTATGATGAATTCTTTTCTACACCTTCAATATTATCACTTATGCTTTTCATACTAGTTCTATTTCCTATATTATCATATAGATATTTTGTAACTCTTTCTAAAACATTTTTATCTGTTATTCCTTTTCTCTGCATTACATCTTTAAATAAAATTGTATTGTATATACCATCTAAAAACATATTGATATTTTCCGGGTTGATTTTATATAGCTCTACTGCTTGAGGAAAAGAACTATATCTTAAATAATCTCTAAACTTTCTTGATATATCTGTTTTATCTTCAAAAGCTGAAACATACTCTTTAAATGATAATGGTAACATCTTTATTTCAATATATCTTCCTGTTAGTAATGTTGCTAATTCTGAAGATAATAAATAAGCATTTGAACCTGTTATATATAAATCTACATCTTTATTTATAAATAAGCTGTCTACTGTTTTTTCAAATTCATTTACATTTTGAATTTCATCTAAAAATACATATGTCTTTTTTCCTTTTACCAATTTTGCTTTTATATATTCATATAATTTTTTTCTATCTTGTAATTCTTCATAATCAGCATTTTCAAAATTTATAGATATTATTTGATTATCTTCTACTCCATTATCTTTCAAATAGTCTTGGTATATTTCTAATAATGTTGATTTTCCACATCTTCTAATTCCTGTTATTACTTTTATTATTTGTTGATCTTTGAAATTTTTTAATATGGATAAATAATTATCTCTATTTATTCTTTCCATAGAATCTCCTCCTAACTATAATAATTATACTATCTTTTAATATTATAGTCAAGTTTTTTCAAAATTATGAAAAAACTCTGTGTCTTTATGGGCTTTTTTCAAATATAATAATAGTTAATACTAATTATCATATTTCTGCATAAAAAATATCGCTTATAAGAGATATTTTTATCTCTAAAGCGATATTTTTTATTTTTAATTTAAAATATACTTTCAAACTCCAATGGTACAATATCCTCATAAAGTAATATATATTTTGAATCTATTTGTCTATTATCATGATAATGTCCAAAATACCATTTTTTAAATTCACATTTTTCTGATATTTCTTGTAAATAATCTGTAAGATTATCTTTCTTATATGTTCCACCACTAAGTATAGCTTGTACATTTGTAGGACAACAATGAGTTATAATATAGTCTACTTTATAATTCGCCTTTTCTAAATTGTTTATTCCATTTTTCATTTCGTCATCTGTTGGAAGCTCTAAATCCCACCATGAATAATCTCTTATTCTAAAATATGCTCCTCTTTTTCTATACTGATATATTTTTTCTTCTTCATCTAAATTTAATATTCCTTCTTGTATGTCATGTGATTTAGCTCCTCCAAAAATAAAGAACTTTTTATTATCTATGTCAAATACTTCGCCACGCATTAAGTGTAATACAGAATCTCTTATTTTATGAACTTTACCTCCATGCCATTCCTCTACTGGATAATTATATAATCTTACAAAATTTTCATGATTTCCATCTACAAATAATGTTGTAAAATTCTTTTCATTTAACCAATTTAACCAATATTTTTCATATGTACTTTCCACCAAATAATTCCATACTCCTCCAAAGTCGCCACAAATAATGACATAATCGTTTTTTGTCATTTCTTTTTGAATTTGAAATTTATCAGTTGAAAATCTAGCAAAATCCGAATGAGTATCACCTGTAAGATATATCATAAGTAAAATCTCCTTTATAATATTTACTGTTTTAGATTATTTATAGCCTTTCTTAATGTATTAACAACTAATTCAGCACAATGTATTTTTTCATCTGGTAGTCCATCTAAGTCTTCAATTATTTCATTTGCTGTTATATATTTAGCATTTTCTATATTTATATTTTTAATCATCTTGGTTATTACACAACATGATGCAATAACTGGTGGACATCCTTGTGCTTCAAATTTTGCATCTACAATAATACCATTCACTATCTTTAGATATATTTTTATAATGTCACTGCAAACTTCATTTTCAATTATTCCTATTGAATCAGCATTTTCAATTATTCCCATATTAATTGGATTTTCAAAATATTTTTTTACTTTTTCACTATACATTTTCTTTTACCTCTTAAACATATTCTACAGCATTTCATTTAATATAGCAATATAGAGCAGCCTTTTGCTACTCTATATAAACATTTTTTGTAATAATCCATCTTTTAATTTTTGTTGATAATCATATTTTATTTCCTCACAATTTATCCTTTTATCAACTTCATTCAATACTTTTGATATTCTTTCTTGTTGAATAATATCTGGTAAATTTATAGGGATATTTAGCATTGACTCATATGATAAACACATCCTAACACTCCCTTCAAGTCTTTTTTTCATTTCATATGTAAAAATATCTGTTTCAAAAAAATACTCCAAATATTCTGGTAATACATTATTTTTGCATTCAAAACATATATACATAGGACTTATTATTCCAATTTTTTCATGTTTCATTCTTGCTATAGAACCCACATTAATACGTGCTGGATTATAAGCGAAATAATCTTTTTTTACAATTTTATAATTGGTTGTGTCTTCACTTGCTACTATTCTGTCTTTAAACTGATCCGCTTGTAATACAAATCCATCTTTATTATTTACACTATAAATATCTTTTATTTCATTGTTTGTGTTTCTTATTGATTTTTGCTTTATTATATTCTTCATCTTTATCTTATTGTTATATTTTTGATCATATAGTTTCTGAATTAATCCTTTTTTATATATCTTAAGGGCATCCACTTTCCTTTTTTGTAATTCAATTTTTTTATCTAGCAAAGTAAAAAATGCAGAAACTTTATCTTGTTCATTTTTATTAGGAATATAATATGAAATTTCTTCTATTGTTTTAGAACTTAAGCTAGGCACTCCTGTTGATTCATCATATTTTTTCCAATTTATGTTTTGAAAAGCATAAAAAATATATTTTGTATTAAATCCTTTTTTTATATCAGTATAAAACAAAGTATCTACTGTCCAAAAAGGAGTAGTCATATATTGTGGTTTATTTATGGTTCCTTTTCTGCCAATTAAAACAGAGGGTTTGTCATATAAAAAATTATTTGTTGTTCCAATTTTTCCTCCTGTACCTAAAATAGGATATCTACCATCCATACACTCTATTAACTTCTTATCTTTGCCACTTTTCACTTTTAAAGTATTGCCGATTTTATATTTTTTATATTCTTCATTAAATTCTTTGAATCTTAAATTAGGTTTTACCAATTTTTCACCTCTTATTCTGTCCTTTAGTTTTAACCTTAAAG
>USBY01000020.1 GCA_900553015.1 uncultured Clostridium sp.
AAGTTTTTTACCCACCACTGGTAGAACCAGTGGTTTATTCATGCTAAAGCGCCAATTAAAAAGGGATTTTGAGGAACGTCCCCAAATCCCTTTTACTTATGCTTCTGGTTCTATTAAACCATAATTTTTATTATCTTTTAATTTATAAATAACATTTACTTTACCATTTTCTAAATTAACAAATGTTAAAAATGTGTTACCTTTATTTTCTTGTAATTTTAATTTTGCATCTTCTGGTGTCATTGGTTTAATTTCATAATATAATTCTTTTATTATTTCATTTTCTGGTTCTGTTTGTTCTTCTTCTTGAGATGCTCTGATTGTTGCTTCTTTGTTTAACCTTTCTCTTTTTGTTTTTGTTTTTCTAATTTGTCCTTCTAGTATATCTATATTTTTATCTATAGAAGCATATAAGTCTTTATGTGCTGTTACTGCTTTATATGTAATACCTTGGTAAGAAACTCTTGTTTCTGCTATTTGCTCATTTCCTTCTACTTTTATTGTAACTGTTCCATCAAAGTCCTCTAAATATTTTGTTAATTTTTCCATTTTCTTTTCTGAATAATCTCTAATTGCGTCTGTAACTTCTAAATCCTTTCCTACAACTTTTATATTCATAAAAATCTCTCCTCTCAATTATTTTGCTTTCTTTTGTTGTAAATTTATTATATATGGTAAAAAGCTTTTTTTCAAGTTTATTTTGTTTTTTTATATACTATTAGAAAATATTTTCCATTTTATAATCTTTTTCTAGCTTATCATTTAAGTATAATTTAGCTATCAACTCTAGTTCTTTTGCAGCATCTTCTCCTACGTTAAACGAAAATACCTTCTTAGGTTGCGACATTACAATATATTTTATAGCTTGCATTGTTGATTTACTCATATGAATACAACTTGTATCTTGTTTTCCACATATATTGCACTTAAATCCATTTTGTTTCAAACTAAAAAACTCTAAGTCTTCTGTTTTACTGCAATTTCCACACATTCTAATATTAGGTGCAAATCCTAATATACTTACTAGTTTCATTTTAAATATTGCTAAAATAAATTCTAAATCTTTATCTGTTTCGGATATCATATATAAAGTATTTAGATATAATTGTAAAATTCTATAAGAATTCTCATTTTCATTTGTAACATCAATTATTATTTTAGAAATAAATGATGCATACTCTAGTTTTTTTAAATCTTTTCTTATATTATAAAAAATTTCTATCGGTTCACAAGAATTTATATAATATGTAGAATTAGTTTTATATAATATATAATCTCCAAAACATAAAAATTGGCTACCAACAAGGAGCGAACTTCTAAATCTTTTCGCTCCCCTGGCAGCACAAGAAATCTTTCCTAGTCCTGGTGTTAACATTGTTAACATTTTATCAAAATCACCCATATTACGTTCAACTAATATAATTCCTTTTGTCTTTATTGTTCCCATTCTTTTCTTCCTCTATTTTCTTTTCTAAATCTCTTAATTGTTTAAATTCCATAAATGTATTTATATTTCCTGTTTTTTTAAAGGTATTCCAAGCTATTTGTTTAAACATGAAATCATCTCCTTTGTATTATCTTTTGTATTTTATGTTTTTTTATTCAATTAGTTGAATTTAAATTTTTTAACTATGCTATCTTTATCCTGCCAATCTTCTTTTACTTTTACCCATACTTTTAAATTTAATTTTGTACCTAACATTTTTTCTAATTCCATTCTTGCACTTGTCACAATACGTTTTAACATTTCACCATTTTTGCCAATAATAATTCCCTTATGAGAGTTTCTTAAGCAATAAATAGTTGCATCAACATCATAAATTTCTTCTCCCTTTGTTGTATTTCTTAATTTCATTTTCTCTACTTCTACATATATACCATGTGGTACTTCTTCACTTAAAAATTTTAATGCTTTTTCTCTAATTACTTCTTCTACTAATTGTCTTGATGTTTGATCTGTATATTCATCTATATCATAATATGCAGGACCTGGTTTTAGATTTTTTTCTATCGCATCCAAAATAGTAGTTACTCCTTTGTTATTAAGAGCAGAAATCGGAATTATTTCCTCAAAATCATATTCTTTCCTATAGATATCTATAACTTTTAAAATATCTTCTTTTTGTATTAAGTCAATTTTATTTAGTATTAAAATAGTTTTTCTATTTATTTCTTTTATTTTTTCTAATATTATTCTATCACCTTTTGTTATTTCTTTTTTTGAGCAATCTACTATAAATAAAATTATATCTACATCTTCTGCAATTTCATATGCTGTTTCTAGCATTGTCTCTCCTAGTTTTGTTTTTGGTTTGTGTACACCTGGAGTATCTATAAAAATTATTTGTGAATTTTCTCTATTAACAATTGCTCTTATTGCTGTTCTGGTTGTTTGTGATTTATTTACTGTTATTGCAACTTTTTCTCCTACTAATTTATTTATAAGTGTAGATTTACCAACATTAGTTCTTCCTATAATTGCAACAAATCCTGATTTAAACTCTGCCATCTGCTCATTCCTTTCTATTTATTTATATTAACATATCTAAAATTATTTTTTTGTAGAAACTTAGTACTTATCAAATTTATTTCGAAAATATTTTATCATACTTTTAGAATTAATAAAAGACTAGCTATAAAACTAGTCTTTATAAATACTTTTGTTTTACCATTTATAATCAAATTTCTTATTCAAAAGTTACATTGCTATCTATTGGACATATATTAAAAAATGTATTTCCATCATTTACTTGTATTTCGTTTCCTTGTAAGTCTCTATATATAGTTTGAGAACTTCTAGTATTCTTTATGCATTTTATTTTTATAGCTTTACCATTTGTTATATAATATCCATCGTTTGTACCAACATCATCCAAATCTTGTCTGTCTTTATTTTCGTTATCTTTTAATGGAGTATTTTTAGCAAATGTAACTATTATATTTTTAGTAGTAATTGCTTCTCCAGTTTCCATATCGGTTTGTTTTTCGCCTCTTGCATATCTTGTATATCTTTTAGTTTCTGGATCATACTTATAGCTTGTTGTATGTAAATCTGAATATGGTATTGTTACTGTGTTTGCATCTATTCCCTCTTCTAAATTAACTTCATCAAATGTATAATTTAGCACACTTTCTTTATCTGATGTTGTATCATATTTTTTATCTTTCGCTATCTCTAAAATATCTTTTATGCTAGTTAATACATTGTGTGGTGATGACTTTTGTTTTATTCTCCAAAAACTATCTGAGCTTTCGGTTATTCCATTAATGTTATCTACATTTAGAGAAGAAATATCTGATTGTGCTTTTGGACTCCAACCATAATGAACATAAATTGCATCATTTTCTAATGCATAATCTAAGAAATAATGTCTAGCACTACGTACAGGTCCTATTTTTTCTAAGTCTACTCCTTTAAAAAGAGCCATTAATCTTGTTTCTCCACCTTCTACAATTATTTCATAAACACTATATGCACTATTTAAACCAACTTGTGGCCATGCCCCTTTGTGATTATCTATCATAACTGCTATAGGTCTATCGTTCCCATCAAATATACTTTTAGGTTGCTCTGGTTCTTCTTCTTTTAATCCTTCACCTACACCTAAATCTACAGTTGGATTTTCTTTATCTTGATTATATACAAAAAAATAATAATAAAGTCCTGCTGCTATTGCTAATATTAAAATTATTATTACAAAAATTATTGGCATTTTTTTACTTTTGTGCTTTGTTTTGGTTCTTTTCCCTTTACTACTCATTTTATTCCTCTCTTATCCATTATTTAAATAATTGAACAATTTTATCTGCAAATAAAAAATAAGAAACTATTACAGCATTTAAAGCTGTTAAAACAACAGCCCCTGCTGCTACATCTTTTGCTATTTTCGCTTTTTCGTGATATTCCTCTGTACATAAATCAACTACTGCCTCTACTGCAGTATTCATCATTTCTGTTCCTAGAACTAAAAATACAGAAAGCATTAATATTGCCCATTCTGCATTACTTATTTTTAATATGATTCCTAGTATTATTACAACAATTCCTGCTACTAACTGAATTTTTAAATTTCTTTGAGTTTTAAAGCCATGTGCTATACCAGAGAAAGCATTCTTCCATGCTTCTATAAAATTTTTATTATATAATCTGCTATCTTTCTTTTTGTCCATAATTACTCCCTATTAATATTTAAATCTTTTAGTACTTGTTCTTCTTTTTCTCTCATTACTTTTTTATCATCTTCTTTTATATGGTCATACCCCATTAAATGATAAAAGCCATGAACCAACATGTAGGCAAGTTCTCTTTCGAAACTATGACCATATTCATCTGCCTGCATTTTTACCTGACTTAGATTAATAATAATATCTCCTAACACTTCTGGTACAATACTTTTTTCTTTTTGCAATTTTTCTACTTCATCTTTTTCGAACATAGGAAAAGATAAAACATCTGTTGCTCTATCTATATTCCTATATTCTTTATTATATGCTTGTATATCGATTGGTGTTGTAAAAATAATACTGATAGTTATATTTTTATCCACTAAATTTTCTGTCTCGAAACATTTATTTATAACCTTTTCAGTTAAATCTGAATACATATCATTAGGTTCTACATTTAAATATTCTATATCTGTATACTTCATTTTTTATATCCTTTCTGTTTATTTACCCAATCTCTTTTTTTTCTTGTCTTTTGATTCTTGAATATATTTTTTCTGAAGTTTTACATTTATTTTTTATTTCTCTCATTGCCCCTAATTCTACTAACTTAGTTTTATAAAAATCTATTATTTTTGAATAATCTCTTTTAGCTGCTTGTAATTTTTTCAAATCTGCTTTTATAAATAATACTTCTTTTTGTTTCTCGTATTTTTCTAAATCTTCTTCTTTACCTTTTTGTAATTTTTTATATTCATTCCAGAATAATTTGTATTCTTCCCTATCTGATGGTTTGTCCCAATAAATTTTAGTAGAAAGAAGTCTAATATTATAGTCTTCTATTAATTCTATTAATAATTTATATGCTGCTTCTTTCTTACTTGCTATTTTTGTAGTTACAATAATTTGTCTTAAATCTTTTAATATTTTTACATAGCATTGTTCTGCAACAACTAGTGGTAAACTATGTGTAAATAATTGTCTACTTATTCCTAGCAAAATCATTCTCTTCTCTATAGTGTCTTTAATGTCTAATTTTCCAACTGTAAATCTATCGAATTTTTCATATTGTGAAATTATGTTTTTATACATATTACTATCATCTAATTTAAGTTTTAATGGTAGTACTTCTGTTATATAATCTTCTAATAGATCAAATATTTTATCATATATAATATTTTTATCTTGATATGTTAAATTATCTGCAAGTTGAATAGAATAGTGTTTTAAAACTCCTTTATATAATTGTTCTATTTTTACACTATAAAATCTTTCATATCTAGGAATTATCTTATTCTCTTCTGATTTTAATGTTTGATAATCTAACTGTAATAAATATTGTTGTTTTTTGTATTTATATTCTAAGTATTCTGTTTGTTTTAAATGAATTACCTCATAATAGTTTGAAAGTGCATCTTTCTCAAATTCTGTAGCTGTACCGTTTTTTACTTTTTTATAAATTGAGTCCATTATATATTTATCTATTGCTTCTAAATATAAAGTATATGCATCTTCATATTTTTTAGATAAAATTTCTTTTTTTGCTTCGTCCTTGGTTTCGTTTTTATATGCTTCAAATGCTTTTACTAAACTACTTCTCTTTATAGAAATCATTATTCCATTAATACCTAATTTTGTTGGTATTAATAATCTACTTATAGTATTTGTTAATTTTGTGAAAAAATTTTTATTTGTGCTAACTACTCTAAGACTTCTTTGCTCCATGTTTATCATCCTTTCAAAATACTATTTTTTCATTAGTTCCTATATTTTCAAAGACTTCATATGTTACCTCTGCCTCCACTGCATCATCTTTTATTGTATAATTTACTGTTACATTATTTATATTGTCCTTATTTGTTATTTTTTGTTTTAACTTTTCTTCAGCTCTTCTTTTTGCTTCTTCCTTTGCCTCTTCCTCGGTATAGTTAATTTCATATTCTTTTATTTCAGAATTATTACATTCGATTAACTCTACGGGTATATAGAAATTTGAAAATAATTTTAATTTTTTAGTTGCATATATTGTATCATATTTTTCAAAATTTGAAAGCCTTTTATACAAATTTATTCTAAAATTATTTATATTTATTGCATATTTTTTCTCCATATTTCCTGTTTTTTCCACTTTAGTCTCTTTAAAGTTTACAGTTTCTTTTTCAGTGTACCATACTACAGCCTCTATTTCTCCTGTAGCCCTAACAAAACGAGTTCCCGTATACTTACCTTCCATCCAGCCACCAATTAGCAAAGTTCCCTCTTTTACGACATCTCCAGGTTTTACCATTGCAGTTCCTGTGTTAGCATTTATTTTTACTATTTTACCTTCTTTATCTGATACAATATTGCAATATTCATCTTGAGCTATAATTTCTGGTTTTTCTTCTGCCTCTACAACTTCTACTATTGCATTAGTTCCTTTTAATTCGATTCCTATCCAAGCAATATCACTTCTTGCTAATCTTATATTATTAACAATTTCTTTTATATCTATATCGCTTTTACTTTCACCTATAAATAGTCCATTTTCATTTAAAGAGGTTAAGATCTCCTCTTCTGTTAAGTCATCCCCTGTTATTTTTATTTCTATATTCCAAATAAATTTTGATAATATAAATAAAGCTAATATAATTATTAAAAACATTGCCAAGAAGAACTTTCTCTTCTTATATTTATGTAAAAAAAAGGGCACTCCTTTTTTTCGGTCAATGCCCACTTTGCATTTTGTTTTTTTAGCTATCTTTCTTATTCTTTTAAAATCTTTAAGTCCAATATTAACAGTTAAGTAAATATCATTTTTCTTTTCTATATTCCATAAGTATATTTTTTGTAGTCTACACATGTTTATAAAACGTTCTATAAAATAACCTTCTACATGTATATTTACAAATCCATTTAAATAGCCTTCTATCTTTTTTATACTCACGTTTTCTTATTCCTCCTCTGTACTTTCAAGATATATTTTAGAAATTACTCCACTAATTAATACGTCATTTTCATTTATTTGATTTAAATTCATTTTATTCCCTTCTATTATTATTATTCCAATAGAACTATTTATTTTTACTAAATACTCTTCATATTCTATAACTCCCATATAATTTTCAATCATTAACTGATTAAAACCTATTAACGTTATTTTTGGTATATTGGTAGTTACTTCTACCGGAATCTCTAGTAACTTTTCGATTTTATTTCTTGTATTTTTTATTTTTATCACTCCTATCTTTCAAATTCATCAAGTGATTTAAATTCATATCCTTCTGCTTTTGCTTCCTTAATAATACTATCTAAAGCATTTGCATTATCTTTTGAGTTTCCATGTAATAACATTATTTCTCCATTATGAAGATTATCTAAAACAATCTTTTTAGCATATTCCGTTCCTTTTTGGACATTTTCATCATAGTCTAAATAACCAAATGTCCACATTACATTTGTATAACCGAGTTCTTTTGTTACAGCTAAAGTTCGTTCACTATATTCTCCTTTAGGTGGTCTTATATATTTCATTTCATACCCTGTTTTCTCATATATTGATTGGTGTAATTTCATAACTTCATCCTTTATTTCTTCATCGGAAATATCAGGAAGACTCTTATGATGCACTGTATGATTTCCTACTATATGCCCCTCGTCAACCATCCTTTTTACTAAATCTTCTGCTGTATTTAGGTAATGAGCTGTTATGAAAAATGTAGCTTTTACATCATTTTCCTTTAATACATCTAGAATCTGTTCTGTATATCCTGCTTCATATCCCTCGTCGAAGGTTAAATATATATACTTTTTCTCTTCATTTCCTATATATATACCATCATATTTTTCCATTAATTCAGCATTTTCTTTTCCTACATCTGGTCTTTTATGATCTTTTTCTCGTTTTATTCCCCATCCAATTTTCTTATTACTTAAAGCATTTCCATTTGTATACGTAACTTGATTTTCCATATAAATTGTAAAAATAAGTAAAAAAATTAAAATTATTCCACATATCGAAAAAAGTAATTTTTTGTCAAAAACTTTTATCATTTTGGACCTCCAATATTATTTTTTTATATTGACATTATCAAATTTTTAGATTATATTGTATTTATTATTGGAAAATATAGGTAATCGTCTAATTAGATATTTTTTTGTCTATTATTGTTAATTCAATATTATTCTTTATAATAATATATATTATTTAGGAGATGAAGATATGTTAAATTTTGTTTTATGCGATGATAATAAAAACATTTTAGACAAATTATCACAGATGCTGGAAAATATTTTTCTTCAGAATGACTATAATGCAAAAATCACCTATACTTGTGATAATGCAGCTGACTTATTTGATTATTTAAACGAAAATAATATTGATGTATTATTTCTTGATATAAATTTGAAAAATAAGTTAACTGGTTTGGATATTGCTGAACGAATACGAATGAAAAACAAAAATATATATATAATTTTTATTACAGGTCATTTAGAATATGCTCTGGTGGCATACAAATACAAAACCTTTGATTATATTCCAAAACCTTTTGTTTCTGAAAGACTTGAGTTAACTATATCTAGATTATTTGATGACATCAAATCAAGCGTATCAAATTTTATTAAAGTCGGTAATTCCCAGATGTTAATTAGAGAAAATGATGTACTTTATATTAAAAAAGATAATATGAAGCTTACTTATCATACACAATTCCAAGATTATTCATCATATATTGCTTTTAATAAAATAGAAAAAACTTTACCTAGAAATTTTGTGAGATGTCATAAATCTTACATAGTTAATATTGATTGCATTAATAAAATAGATAATATACGAAATTGTATATATCTTTTAAATAATGACGTTTGCCCTATTGGCCCTAAATATAAAAACAATTTACTGGAGGTTATAAATAACTATGAATACAATACAAAAGATAATGAATATCTTAATGAATCCGAATGCAGAGCTAACTAATATAATTATGTTACCTTTTTTTGCAATTGAAGTATATCTTTATGTTAATATTTTCATCACTTTATTGAATATCAATCCGTCTAAAAAGTCAAAATACCTTTGTATGTTATGTTTGCTAATTATATTTATAATTAGTAGATTTCTAATTCCTGTCCCATATAATACAATTTTTAATATATTAATTTTTGTTTTACTATATTTACTTTTTTTCAAGAAGTCACTTATTGCTACTTTTTTAGGTATAATCATTCCATTTTTATTAACAACTTTATTTGAAATGATTTCATCACAAATATATACTTTGATATTTAACAAGCCTTATGCTGAAGCTGCTTCATTACCCATATATCACATACTTTTCTTAGCAATTGTGTATACTTGCCTTTTTATCATTTTACAACTTTTTAAATATTTTAAAGTAAATATCACACTATTCACAAATTTAAATAAAAAAGATTCAATATCTATGTTAATTACCGTTGGATTAGGTTTTGTAACTATATTCCTTCAATTATACATTACTGCTTTTTATAACAATATTCTTCCACATTCTGTGATTTTACTAAGTATAGCTTGTTTAATCGCATATTTCTTTGTCAGTTTATTTAATATAATTAAAACTAAGCAATTAGAAATTGCAAATAGAGATATAAATAATTTGCAATTATATAATAATACTCTAAAAATAATGTATGATAATATTCGTGCATTTAAACACGATTTTCATAATATTATGAATGGTATCGGTCGGATATGTAACAGCTAAAGATATGGATGGATTAGCCAAGTATTATAAATCGCTTTTTGATGATTGTAATAATATTAATAACTTAGCTGCCATAAATCCAGAGACTATTAATAATCCATCAATATACGCAATTTTAGCAGATAAATATAATAAAGCAGTTAGTAAAAATATCCAGTTAGAATTAGGAGTTTTCATAGATTTAAATTCGCTTCATATAGATACATATGAACTTACTAGAATATTAGGCATATTACTAGATAATAGTATAGAAGCAGCTCAAGAATGTGAGAAAAAATATATTAGTGTAAGATTTTTAATGGATTATAGAATGAATAGACAACTTGTAATTATAGAAAATACATATAAAAATAAAGATATTGATACGTTTAAAATATTTGAAAAAGCATATACTACAAAACCTAATAATACAGGACTTGGATTGTGGGAAGTAAATAAAATATTAAAGAAACATGATAATCTTGCGATTTTTACAAGTAAAGATAATGAATTATTTAAACAACAATTAGAAATATACCTACCTAAGCCAAGCTTATTAAAAATTTAATATAATTTAATATAAAAAATACCTAAATGAATAGGTATTTTTTTGTCGTCGTAATTTAATTTGGTTGATTATTACTAATCTTTTTTAATCATGCTAGCAGGCATTTTTGGTTGATGTAATATTCCTAATATTAAACATGCTGTGTTAGATGATTTAGCATATTTTTCTGCTAATCTTGCTAAGAATTTTAACATAATAGTTTCCCCCTTTTTAAATTTATATAGCAAGAGGTCTTTCCTCTATTACTACCCGTATACTTCATATCCATATTTATTTTTGGTAATCTTATATGCTAGTTTTGTTATTGTTAATGTTTGTACTATGATTCCTATGATTATCATATTAGAAATTACTTTATATGGAATAACTATTGCAATTACTAACTCTATGCCGGCAATCGCAAATGACCATATTTTACGTTTTCTTCTCTCTTTCTTTTGTAAAACCGGAACATTCTCTGTATCTGCTGGTGCATATTTTGCGATCATTACAAAACTAAATATAAAAGTAATTGCTATTAATATGTATCTAATAGTATTGTCAAAATTTAATATACTGGCTAAATATGCACTTCCAATATACATTGTATTTGTTGCTATAATGCAACCAAGATGTGTTCGTAGATGAAATCCCCCAGAAAACATTCTATATGGAAGAATTATAATAAAAGAAATTATCGTTAAATCAATTATATTAAGTATCCAAGCCAATATAAATGTAATAAAAAATTTAGGTACTTCACCAATTAACAATTGTAAGCCAAAGCTAATTTCATCAGCTTTATTTTCATCATATCCATCAACTGATTTAATTATTTTCTTTGTTAATGAATTACAAATTGCTTCTATCACATTTATTCCTCATTTCTTTTATTTTCTGAATTTATTATAATTTTTCTAAATTTTTCTATTCGTTTTAATTTGTAAAACCATTTTTTAGTATTGTAAAAAATTCAACATTTATTTTCACATGTATAATTTATAATTTTACCAATAGTACGATTGTTTAATATTTATTGTGTTTTATTGTTCTTTCATAAGTTTACACATAAAAAAGTACACCCAAAGTCATATCTATACTTTTAGGTGTATTATATTTTTATATATGTACGTCTTTTAAAATATTCCATACTCCTTTTTGATCAGGTAAATATGTAAACTCTAATTCTTCTTTTGTTGTTGGGTGATAAAATTTTAATCTATATGACCACAACGCCAATTGTTTACTTCTACTCCTGGTACCATATTTAGTATCCCCACAAAGAGCATGTCCTCTACTAGAAAATTGCACTCTTATTTGATGGTGCCTTCCCGTTTTTAAATCTATTTTTACTAAACTCATATGTGTTACTTCATCATATTTTAAAGCTTCATATTCCAATTCTGAGAATTTAGCATTTTTTGTATTTTTATTTGTAACAAAAGATTTATTTTTTCTTTCATCTTTTACTAAATAATCTTGCATAACTCCATTCGGATTTTCCATTTTTCCTTTTACTACTGCAATATAATTTTTATTAACCTGTTTATTTCTAACTTGTTCACTTAGTCTAGATGCAGCTTTAGAAGTTTTAGCAAATACCATAACTCCACCAACAGACCTATCTAGTCTATGGACTAATCCTAAATACACATTTCCTGGCTTATTGTATTTTTCTTTTAAATACGCCTTTATAATTGTAAGCATATCATCATCTCTTGTTTTATCTGCTTGTGATGGAATTCCTGGTTCTTTAACAACTACTATAATATGATTATCTTCATATAATATATTAAGCATTAGCTTCCTCCCATCTACCATATATTCCACAAGGAAGCACAAGCTTTGAGCCAGTCATTGGTAGTCCTATTTCTCCAGACTCAAATTTTCCATTATTTTTTATATTAAGTCTTAAAATATTTTCTAACACTTTAGCAGAAATTCCTGTAGTATACGAATTTATTAAGAAAAATAAAGGTTTATCTGAAAGTACTTTAGTACATAAATTTACTAAATCCGCTATATCTTCTTCAAAACGCCAAACTTCTCCTTTAGTTCCTCTACCATATGATGGTGGATCCATTATAATCGCATCATACTTATTTCCTCTTCTTATTTCTCTATTTACGAATTTCTCTACATCATCTACTATATAACGAACTGGTTTTTCTTTTAATCCAGATGCATTAACATTTTCTTTTGACCAGCTTACCATTCCTTTTGAACTATCTACATGACATACTGAAGCTCCTGCTGAAAGACAAGCAACAGTAGCTCCTCCTGTATAAGCAAATAAATTTAATACTTTTATTTCTCTTTTACTATTTTTTATTTTATTAATCATCCAATCCCAATTAACAGCTTGTTCAGGAAAAAGACCAGTATGTTTAAATCCCATTGGCTTTATATTAAAAGTTAAGTTTTTATATTTTATTTGCCAACTTTCTGGAACTTTCTTTTTAAAATTCCAACTTCCGCCACCAGTTTTGCTTCTATTATATATTCCATGTGCATTTTTCCATTTTTCTTTAAAAGATTTCTCTGTCCATATTATTTGTGGGTCTGGTCTAACTAAAAATATATCACCCCATCTTTCTAGTTTTTCTCCATTTGCCATATCTAATATTTCATAATCTTTCCAATCATTTGCTACCTTCATACTACATCTCCAATTATAAATTTGATAATATTTTAAAAAAGTTATATATAGCTATACTATTTGCTATACAAAATATTCCTCCTATAGAAAATAACAAACCTAAAATATTATTCCTACTAATTCTTTTAGGCTTCTGCTTACTATATTCTATAGTAAATATTTCATCTTTTGCATATTCCATGTTCTCAACCCCTTTATTTATTTATATGTTAAAACACATAGAATATGCCTTATTTACGCTATATTTTACCATAACTATTATACCTTTTTCAATATAATAGCCTAAAACCTTACTTTTTTCATTATAAAATAAAAAAATATACATTAAATTGATCTTATTTAATGTATATTTTTTATATTATTTTATTATTAAGCTTTTGTTATTGATAAAATTTTATATTTACTTACACCTGCTGGTACTTGAACTTCTACTACTTGATTTTTCTTTGCTCCTAATAAAGCTGAACCTATTGGAGATTCATTTGAAATTTTATTTTGTGTAATATCTGCTTCTGTTGTTCCAACTATTGTATATTCAACCTCTTCATCAAATTCCATATCTAAAACTTTTACAGTATTTCCTACTTGTACTTTTTTTGTATCTATTTCTGAATCATCTATAATTTTAGCAAATCTTAATTTTGCTTCTAATTCCGCTATTTTATCTTCATTTTCTGCTTGCGCATTTTTGGCTTCATCATATTCTGAATTTTCTGAAAGGTCTCCAAATCCTAAAGCAACTTTTATTCTTTCTGCGATTTCTGCTCTAGTTTCTGTTTTTAACTTTTCTAGTTCAGCTTCCATTTTTTTATATCCTTCTTCGGTTAGTAGAATTTCTTTGTTGTTATCACCCATTCTGTCATCCCTCCTGAATAATTTTATTACTGCATTATCTTAAGTCAATATCTTTCTTTTGTCAAGTATTGTTTTTTATTTTTTTTATTTATATTCATTAATATCTATAATCCCTCTTTTTCCTATAAAATTACTAATTTTAATACCGTCATCAAGTAATTTTCTTCGTATATCTTTTATTTTCTTTCCTATAATATATGATTCGTATATCTCGTTTTTTTCAAATTCACTATCTGTACTTTCCATGTTTATTTCATAATTACTTATATTTATACCAGCAAATGATTTATTTATATTTGTAATATCATTTTCTATATTTATTAGAATTGCTTTCCTATTAATTTTATACTTTTTTAGTTGTTCTTCTGTAAAATCAATGTTTATTATGATTTTTTTATTTATCAAACTTTTATTTTTATTATTCATTACAGGTACTGTAATTGCTTCTTCTTCGTATAATCTATCTGCAAACACTTTAAATTTTCTTATATTATTAGTAATAATATTTATTCTTTTTATATTAGATATTAATTCATTTATATAATATAGATTTATTTGTGAATAATCGTTTACTAATATAGTTACTTCTATATCCTCTTTATTAGTTTCCAATATTTTTGATAAATATTCTATAATTTCTGGTATTAAATGTTTAAATAAAAGCATTCCATTTAATATGTTCATATTGCTTGAATATATATTGTTAATAAATTCTATATTATGTTTGTCTTTTTTTGCAATGACTATATTCTTTATATTATCTTTTTTTAATTTTTCTATTACTTTTTGATTAAGTTTAGGAATAATATATTTTTTGCCATTTTCATATTCTTCAACATCTAATTTATTAAAAATCTTTTTAAAGAAATTTCTTTCTTGTTTAGAAATAACATAACCAATCATAAAATCACCTTACTCATTTATATGAATAAGGTGATTTTATATTACTTATTTAATTGTTCTTTTACAAATGTCCAAAATTCATCATTTGTCTCTCTATCTTTTTCCCAAAAAGCTATTCCTGCTAAATTATATTGGTTTGCTAAATTTATTTTTTCTCCTACTGATTTCTCATTTTCAACCCACATTTTATATGTTTTTCCATCTTCTTCATATTCAACATAGTATTGTTTTAGTTCTTCATCCCATGTTGCTACTTGATTTTCTGGAAGTACATCAAACATATCATTCATATTAACTACTTCTGGTTTAGCTGTTCCATCATCCTCTTCTTCCCATAATCTCATATATAGTGGTATTCCTAATATTATTTTTTCTGGATCTACATCTTCTTGACCTAAGAATTTCTTTATATTTGCTTCTACCCAATTATATCCTGCTGTTGTTCCAGCTTTATTAGAACTTGTACCATATTGATCATATGCCATGAAAACTATATAATCTGCAACGTTTGCAATTGTATTTCTATCAAAACACAAAGACCAAGTTTCTGATCCATCTGGAGCAGTTACATCTACAGATAGTGTTTTTCCGATCTTTTTTAATCTTGGAGCTAATTCTATTAGGAATCTTGAATATACATCTTTATCTGATTCATTCATATTTTCGAAATCTACATTTACTCCATCCAAATTATATTCTTCTACTAAATCCATTAAATTTTCGATCATAGCTTCTCTTTTTTCATAGTCATTTAATATTTGAGAAGTTGTATCTTTTAATGAATTATTAGAAAACATTGCCCAGACCTGATAATTATTATTGTGTGCCCATTCAATATATTCGACTCCATCATCTTTAGCATTATCATATATTTCGCCATTACTTCCTCTTTCAAGAGAGAAAAATGATGGTGATACTACATTAACTCCATCCATAGTTTCTCCCGTTCTGTCTGGAGCTTTTGCATATTCAGAATAGTAATCCCAAACTAAATTAACTTTTCCTTCTACTTTATCTATATATTCTTTAGCTTTTCTTGCTACCTCTACATTACCTAAATCTTCTTTCTTTATATAACCTATTGTTCCATCTTTTGATCTTACTTCTACCCAATTATTTGTTTCTTCTATATATACTACTTGTTCATTAGCTTCTAGCTTTTCTAAAGTTCCTGACAAAGTTTGAGGTTTATATTTTAATTTTGTTTCTTTAGTTGTATTTGCTACTTCTTGTTTTCTATCTAATGAATCTATAATAATAGTATTCGTATCTTGTATATATTCTAAGTCAACATCATACACTTTTTCACTTATTTCTGAAAAAGGTAAATATATTGTATTGTTTTTCTCTATTGCAGAAGAATTTAACTCCTCTTCTTCCCCATTTATAGTAATTTCATTATTTTTTGTACTCATTTTTGCTATGTTTATTTCTGATGTAGTTACAATATCTCCATTTTCTTTGTCATACTCTATATATTTGTCAAAATAATTTCTTATATCAGCTAAAGAAAGGAATACATTATTGTTTTCATCTATATATACATCATTTTTCATTTTTAAAGTAACATTATTATTATTTATTAAAACTTTAGTTTTCCCATCGTAATCCTCTCTTATATAATTAGGAGAAAGATAAAACACTCCACCTACCAATACAAGAAATACAATTACTATAAATATATTTAAAATCAATTTTGAACTATTTCTTTCGTTTTTTTCTTTCATTCTTTTTGCCATTTGTAATCTCCTTATTTTATAAATTCTTTCTTATATTATCATAAAATAATAAATTAGTGAATAAAATTTTTAAAAATATTCGTACTTAACATAAATGTTTGTTTTTTCTTTACTTTTATGGGGATTTATGGTATAATTTTAATGAATTGTGTAAGGGGGAATCTTTATGTGGTTAGTTTGGTTAGTAATAGCTGGAGTGCTGTTTGTAGGCGAAATCTTAACAGCTGGTTTTTTACTATTATGGTTTGCAATAGCAGCTGTTGTAGCTATGTTAGTTAGTTTTTTAACAACCAATTTATTTATTCAAATTTTAGTTTTTGTAATAGTATCAGTCTTACTTCTTATATTTACAAGACCATTACTATCAAAATATACCAAAAATGATAATACAGTAACAAATTCTAATGCAATTATTGGTAAAACAGCGTTAGTTACAGAAGAAATCTCTTTACTAAATTCTACAGGTCAAATTAATGTAGATGGAGAAATTTGGTCTGCTAAAACAATGGATCCAAACTTAACTATTCCAAAAGGTTCTAAAGTAGAAATTATTGGTATAGATGGTGTAAAAGCTTGTGTTGCAAGTAATTATCAAATGCCATCTAATAATATAGAAAATAAATAAAAGGAGAATGAAAATGGGAGGAATTATATTTTTAATAATTTTAATACTTTTTATTGCTATAATCGCTTATAAATCAATAAAAGTAGTTAAACAATCTGAAGTTTATATAATTGAAAGATTAGGTAAATTTCATAAAGTTGCAGATGCTGGTCTTACAATAATTTTCCCTTTTGTAGATCATGTACGTAGTGTAGTTAGCTTAAAACAACAAACAATGGACATACCACCTCAAGGTGTTATTACTCAAGATAACGTTACAATTACAATAGACACTGTTGTGTTCTATCAAATAACAGATCCTGCAAAAGCAGTTTATGAAATTCAATCATTAAAGAAAGGTATTGAATATTTAGCAATTACAACGATTCGTGATATCGTTGGTAAAATGACTTTAGATGAAACATTTAGTTCAAGAGATTTAATAAACCAAAAATTAAGATCTATTTTGGACGAAGCAACAGATAAATGGGGTTGTAAAATAGATAGAGTTGAAATTAAAGATATTAATCCACCAGAAGATATTAGGGACGCAATGGAAAAGCAAATGAACGCAGAAAGAAATAAAAGAGCTTTAATTCTACAATCTGAAGGTGAAAGACAATCTGCAATTACACTTGCTGAAGGTAAAAAAGCTGCAGCTATCCTAGAGGCAGAAGCTGATAAAGAAGCTCAAATTAGAAGAGCTGCCGGTGAAGCTGAAGCAATTAGAAAAGTAGCCGAAGCTAAAGCTGAAGAAGTAAGAATGGTTTATGCAGCAATTAAAAAAGCTGACCCAGACGAAAAACTTATTCAAATTAAATCTTTAGAAGCTCTTGAAGAAGTTGCTAAAGGTGATGCTAACAAAGTATTTATTCCTTTCGAAGCAACAGCTGCATTAAGTGGTTTAGGAGCTGCTACTGAAGTTATTAAAGATGGCGAAAAAAAAGCAGTAGATAAAAAATTAAAAGATATTGCAAAAGACCAATAAATTTAATCAATCGGGATTTTGGGGACGTTCCTCAAATCCCGATTTTTATGTTTTAAAAGAGAAAGTACAAAACTACTTTCTCTTTTTTGCTTATATCTTTTTTAATATCTTTCTGTTCTTAAGTTTACAACTATTTTTTCTAATTCACCTACGAAATAGTCTATCTCTTCTTTTGTATTTTCTTTTCCTAATGTTATTCTTAATGCACTACTTGCGATGTCTTCGCTTAGCCCCATTGCAAGCAATACATGTGATGGTCGTGGCAGTCCACTACTACAAGCAGAACCGCTAGAAGTACAAATTCCTTTCTTAGCTAATAGTTTTACCAAGTCTTTACCATTTACATATAAAAAAGAAATATTTATATTTCCTGGTAATCTACTATTGAGATCACCATTTATTCTTATATATGGTATTCTATTTTTTATTTGCTCTATACAATAATTTCGTAAATTTAATAATTTTTCGTTATTTTGCCTAACATTACCATTAGCCATTTCAATTGCTTTACCTAATCCGACAATACCTGCTACATTTTCAGTTCCTGCTCTTTTATCGTTTTCTTGATGCCCGCCATTTTGTAATTGTATAAAATCTATACTATCTCTTACATATAAAGCACCTACCCCTTTTGGCCCATAGAACTTATGAGCGGACATTGATAGTAAATCTATCCCCATTTCTTTCACGTCTATTTTTATATTTCCCACTGCCTGAACTGCATCTGTATGAAATATTGCATTGTTACTGTGAACAATTCTAGAAATTTCTTTTATAGGTTCTATAGTTCCTACTTCATTGTTTGCAAACATAATAGATACTAAAATAGTTTTCGAATTAATACTATTTTTTAATTCTTCTAAATCTATAAATCCATTTTTATCAACATTTAAATAGGTTACCCTAAATCCTTCTTTTTCTAGTTGCCTACAAGTATTTATAACTGCTGGATGCTCTATTCTACTTGTAATAATATGATTTCCATTTTGTCTGTGTGCTCTCGCAACACCCTTAATTGCTAAATTATCGCTTTCGCTACCACAAGAGGTAAAATATATCTCGTTTGGTTTGGCATTTATTGCTTTTGCTACATTTACCCTTGCTATATTTATTGCTTCCTTGGATTTATAACCAAGCTCATATAATGATGAAGCATTACCATAGTTTTCACAAAAATATGGTTCCATTGCCTCTTTTACTTCTGGTGCAACCGCAGTTGTAGCTGCATGGTCAAAATATATTGTTTTCATATAACATTACCTCTCTTATACAATATTATATGAAATACGTTCTATTTATTTGACAAAAACTTTATTACCAGTAAGCATTATTACTAGACAAAAAAATCGGGATTCTAGGAACGTCCCTAAATCCCGGTCTCAGTTATATTAATAGCTCATTCCGCTATATAATTGTTGAATATAAGAATTATAATCAAATGGTGTTACTGTTTCTGGTGCTCCATAGTCTACCCCAAAAGTATCTACTCTTACACTTGTTATTACTGGTGGATTAACTGGTGTACTTGCTTCTGAATCTGATGAATCTTCAGATGTTGTTACTTCTGTTTCATTTAATTTATCTAGTACATCCATTCCCTCTATAACTTTTCCAAATGCTGCATAATAACCATTTAAGCTTGCATTGTCACCTGTCATTATAAAGAACTGTGAACCTGCAGAGTTATAACCTTCTTCATATAATCCCATTTGGCTATAATCTGATCTTGCCATAGATATTACACCTTTTTCATGTCTTAAAGTGTTTTGATTAAATCCGTTTTGTACAAATTCTCCTCTAATAGCATAAGTATCAGTAGTTGACCCATCATCTTTTATATCTGATAGTGTTGGTGCCCCTGAACCTGTTCCTTCTTTATCTCCACCTTGAACCATAAAGTCTTTTACTATTCTGTGGAATGTTAATCCATCGTAAAATCCTCTATTAGCTAAAGTAATAAAGTTCGCTACTGTATTTGGAGCTTGATCTGGGTATAATTCTATTTTCATTGTACCTAATCCTTCTATTTCCATTGTTGCAACTGGATTTTGCTTTGTAAAAGTTGCTTTTTGATATATTGTATAACCTACTAATCCTATTAATACAATTACTAATATAATTGCTATAATCATAATTATTCTTTTTGTTTTCATTCGTTATCCTCCTAATTATATTAAAGCATTATCAAAAACAAATTGTTCTTGCATTCTCTTTAATGATTGTTTTATTGTTTTGGCTCTTACCTCTCCTATTCCTTCTACCTCGTCAAGTTCTGGAATATCTGCAGCCAAAATATGTTGAAAAGATTTAAAAGATTTTACTAAATTATCTACTATATTATTAGGTACTCTTGGAATTTTACTTAATATCCTATAACCTCTTGTATAAACTCCTACCTCGTCATAATTATCGAAATTCTCGTATCCTAAAATTTTGGCTATTGAAGATGCTTTTAAAAGATCTTCATAAGGTAATGCAATTATTTCTTCTAATGCTTCATCTTCTGTTTTATTTGTTCCTTTTCCTAGATAATCTTTTATAATCAAAAGCTCTTCTCTTTCTAAGCCACCAACTAATTCCTCTAATTGCATACTTATAAGTCTACCATCTTGTCCTAATTCTGAAATTCCTCTTTGTACTTCATCTACAATTTTCATAACCATTTCTGCTCTTTGTATTGCATTTATTACATTATCTAAAGTAACGATATCATTAAATTCATATTCATTTAGTACATTTAATTTGCTATCAAATACTTTCTTATATTTTTCTAAAGTTTGTAATGCTTGATTTGTTCTGTTTAATATTGTTGATGAATCTTGTATTGTATACCTTAGATTTCCTTTAAATACAGTAATTATATTTCTTCTTTGTGAAATACTAATTACTAAAGCTCCTGTTTGTTTTGCTGTTCTTTCAGCTGTTCTATGACGTGTTCCAGTTTCTTTAGTTGGAATTTCTGGTGATGGAATTAGCTGTGCATTTGCATATAATATTCTTTTTAAATCTGTACTTAATACTATTGCACCATCCATTTTAGCAAGTTCATATAATTTAGATGATGTGTATTCTTCGTCGATAAAGAAACCACCATCTACTATGTCTAAAACTTCCTTAGTATCAGAAAATACTAATAATGCTCCAGTTTTTGCTTTTAAAATATTATCTAGTCCTTCTCTTATTGGTGTTCCAGGTGAAATTAACTTTAGTATGTCTGTAACTTCATCTTTTTTGCTGATTCTCACTTGTTACCAACCCTTTCTGCCTTCTCACCTTATGAACTATCGTAGTCCAATCGCTTTCATGGCCTCGTTAATATTTTTCACACCAATTATATCCAATTTATATGATTCTTTCAATAGTTTTTTGTTATTTTCTGGAATTATACATTTTTTAAATCCTAATCTTTCTGCCTCTTTTAGTCTCTTTTCCATCATATTAATTGTACGTACTTCTCCAGTTAAACCTACTTCTCCTAATGCAATTACTCCTTTTGGAATACTTATATTTTTAAAGCTTGATGCAGTAGCTAAAATTATTCCTAAATCTAGTGCAGGTTCATTTACTTTAATTCCTCCTACAACATTTAAATAAACATCTTGATTTCCTAACATAAATCCTGCTTTTTTCTCCATTACTGCTACTAGCAATGTTAACCTGTTATAATCTATTCCATTTGCAGTTCTCCTTGGGAGGCCAAATACACTTTGAGTAACTAGCGCTTGTAACTCTACTAATAATGGTCTGGTTCCCTCTACTGTTGCAACTACAACAGAACCTGATGGATTATCATCTCTTTCTGAGATTAAAATTGATGATGGATTTGTTATTTCTACCATTCCTTTTTCTTGCATCTCAAACATTCCAACTTCATTAGTAGAACCAAACCTATTTTTTACTCCTCTTATCATTCTATAAGAAAAATATCTTTCTCCTTCTATGTAAAGAACTGTATCTACCATATGTTCTAAAACTCTTGGACCTGCTATATTACCATCTTTTGTAACATGTCCAATAATTATAGTTGTAATCTTTCTAGATTTACAAATTTTCATTATTCTACTTGTTATTTCTCGTACTTGACTTACACTACCTGGAGCAGAAGATATCTCTTCTGAATACATTGTTTGCATAGAATCTATTATTACTAGTTTAGGATTTAATTCTTCTATATTTTGATCAATGATATCTATATCTGTTTCTCCTAAAAACAAAATATCATCATTTTTAATATTTAATCTATCTGCTCTTAGTTTTATTTGTTCTGCAGACTCTTCCCCAGAAACATATAAAACTTTCCCTTCTCCTTTAACCTTATCACAAAGTTGTAAAATTAAAGTAGATTTTCCTATTCCAGGCTCTCCACCAACTAATACTAAAGAGCCTTTAACTAATCCTCCACCTAAAACTCTATCTAATTCTGCATACCCAGTAGAAGTTCTTTGCGCATCTTGACCAACAAAACTATTTAAAGGTTTTGGTGCTTCTTGAATTTTCTTTTCTCTTTTTCCACTTTCTACTTTTGTAGAAATTTTTTCTTCAAAAAATGTATTCCATGAATTGCAAGCAGGACATTTTCCCATCCATTTTGCAGATTCATAGCCACATTCATTACATACAAAAATTGTTTTTGCTTTCATATTGCTCCTTCAAAATAAAACTTATAATGTATTTCTTTTCTTTAGTTCTTGTTCAATAATTCTTCTAATCCTAATGATAGTACAAACATTGCATGTGACCAACCTAAACCAATTACCCATTTAGATTTCATTTGTTCATTATCTATTTGCTCTGCAAGTAAACCTAAAGGTGTAGATGTATCTATTACAAATTTTAAACATTCGTTAGCTTCGTTTGTTGCTCCTATCTTTTTATAATAAATATACATCCATAAAGTTGCTATTGGCCATGGATTCTTACCACCCATATATCCGTCATTCTCAAATCTTAAGTATCCTCCTGTATATGTTCTTAATGTTAAATTAATTTTTTGTACTGTATTTTGTATTAATTTATCGTTTGGATCAAATACATTAAATGGTGTAATTGCTCCCATTATACTAATATCCACATTACTATCTTTTGTATTTCTTACTAAGATATTTTGCTTTTTATCGCATAAATTCTTTAATATATAATTTTTAATTAATTCTTTATATTCTGCTAATTCATTAAAATCTTCTGGTAGTTTAAATTTTTTATTATCTTTTTGTAATTCCTTATATATTAGCTCCATTGCTCCAAATGCAGCATAAATTGCTGATAGTGAATATAAATGAACTCCTTCATTCATTTCCCATAAATCATAACTTACATGTTTATATATCTGGCTTCTATCTAAATAACTATATTTAGTATCTACTTCAGATTCCTTTTCTTCACTTCTGTTTAACAAGTGATCCATATATTTCTTTAAGAACTCAATTGCATTTTCGCACATAGTTAAATTGTCTTTTAATAAGTCCATATCTTTTTCTTTTAGTCTAAATTCTTTTATTTTAAAATGTTGATATAAACCTGTAATTACGCTTCCTGTTTCATCTATTTGATATCCCCAACAAGGAGCAAGTCTTCCATCTGTGTAAAAACGTTGTTCCCACATTCCGTTTTTGCTCTGAGTCTTTCTTAAGAAAACATTATAAAAATTATCTGCATCTTTGTACATACCTACCATATCTAATGCTTGTGAAATAGTAACAGCATCTCTTGGCCAACAGTAAGCATATCTTCCACATAAATCTTTTTCTTCGTCTACTTCTAAAGCTGCAATTATTCCTCCAGTTTCTTCATTTACTAGCAAAGGGAATAAAAGAATTGTCCTTCTTAAAATCTTTTGTATTTTTGCATTATATATTTCTCCATAATCTTTTACTTTAAGTACATCATGTTTTTTTACATACTTTCTCCAATATGCTTTTGTTTCCATCATTAATTTCAATGTATCATATTGCTTAATTTGATCTATTTCTTTTATCAAATCATCTAATATATCAACTTTATAATTCTTATTTATATATATGTATATATTAAATTCTTTTGATTCTCCTGGTCTTAATACACCAATATCATAAGCTATTGCAGAATGGTTAGACATTGCAATATAATCTTTATCTCCGATTATTCCAGAAGCAATGCTTTCTTCTACATTGTTTAATTGATAACTATATATTGGCATGTTAGAAAATGTTGTCATTGCAAAATCATGACTATATTGAATCATGGCATTGTCACATATTCTAGCTCCAACCATATTATTTAAATTTGAAAATAGTTTTGAATCTATTAAAAATTTAATATCCAAATCTATTTTATTGTAATTTGTAAAAGTATATCTTCTTATTACTACATCTTTTTTCATTGGAATAAAATCTTCTTGTTTCATATTAAGTTTAAAATATGTATTTTCTATTTCTGTATTTAATACGTTTGTATCTGTAGAATAGTATTGATTATATACATTATTTACATCATCATGAAGTCTAATAAGTGCAGAATCGTTTATTTTTACACCAGTTTCATAATAATCTATAAATTGTCTATAATCTGCTGTTGGATAACAAAGTCTTAATAGTTCACCTTTTTCTGATAAACTAGCAATCATTTTTCTATTCCCAATAAAAGCATCATTTAAGTATTTTCTTTTCATTTGTATTCTCCTTTATTTATTTACAATTCTGTTTATTTGTCTTTGTAAGTCTTTAATTTTCTCACTTAAACTATCTAATCTTCCCTCTTGTATATCTTGATCTGTTAATTCATCATTTACGATATCTTCCATATCATTAATTTTCTCTTTTAATGCATTTAATCTGTCTATAATTGCAAGTTTTGTAAATTTATTATCTTCTTTTTCTGGTCTTCTATATTTACCTATTAACCTTACATCTGTATCTGTAATTTCATAAGTTTCTCCAAAACTTGGTATAGAAACTGGTAAATTCGTTGTTTCTAATATTTTATTTTTTAATACTTCTTGTCCTTCTGGTTCCCCATGTAATAAAAAGATATGTTTTGGTTTCTTTAGGAATGAATATATAAAATTTAGTAACCCTTCTTGGTCTGCATGTCCAGAATATCCTTCTATATATTCAATTCTTGCATTTACTGCTATTTCTTCTCCAAATAACTTTATTTTCTTAGCACCGTTAACTATACTATAACCTAATGTACCTGGAGCTTGATAACCTACGAATAAAATTGTATTTTTAGGATTCCATATATTATGTTTTAAATGATGTTTTATTCTTCCAACATCACACATTCCACTAGCAGAAATTATAATACAGGATTCGTCACTTTCATTTAAAGCCTTTGACTCTTCTACTGTACGTGTAAATTTTAGTCCAGGGAACTCTAATGGATTATTTCCTTTTTGAATATATGCTTTTGTTTCATCATCAAATAAGTCCATATTTTCTTCGAATACTTCTGTTGCAGATATTGCAAGTGGACTATCTACATATACTGGCACCCTCATTAATTCTTCATATTTTTTTCTAAATTCCTCGTCATCTCTTTTATCTTTTAATTTATTTATTTCGAATAATATTTCTTGTGTTCTACCAACAGCAAATGATGGTATAACAACTGTTCCACCTTGCTCTAATGTTTCAGAAACTATGTCTAAGAATAATTCTGCTTTATCATCATTTCTCATATGTAATCTACTACCATATGTTGATTCCATAACTAAATAATCTGTATCTTCTATCATTGTAGGTTCACTTAATAATGGAATATCATTATTTCCTAAATCACCAGAGAATACAATCTTCTCTTCTTTATCATTTTCTCTTATCCACACCTCTATTGTAGAAGAACCAAGCATATGCCCTGCATCATTAAATCTTACATGTATATTTTCATCTATTTCAATTATTTCATCATATTTTACAGGTTTAAATAATTCTAATGATCTTGCTGCTTCTTCTGCAGTATAAAGAGGCTCTAATTCCTCTTCACCTTTTCTTATTCTTTTCTTGTTCTTCCAGCCAACTTCCATTTCTTGTATATGACCACTATCTGGTAACATTATAGAACATAAGTCACAAGTAGCTTTTGTTGCAATAACATCTTTTCTATACCCTTCTTTATATAATTTTGGAATTCTTCCTGAGTGATCAATATGGGCATGTGTTAATAGCATAAAATCTATACTATTAATATCAAATTCGAACGGCTCTTCATTTTCTAACTCTTCTGTTGCTTTACCTTGAAATAAACCACAATCAACTAAGAATTTTTTTCCTGCACCTTCTACTAAAAAATTAGAACCTGTTACAGTTTTAGTAGCACCTAAAAAAGTTATTTTCATGCTTTTCCTCCTTATGAAAATATTTTTATTTTTTTCTTTTCCTTTATTTTATACTTTCCTATGTCTTTTGAAATAATAATGTCTTTTGAAGTTTCTTCGACATCTCCATCTAAATAATTTACTCTTATTCCATCTGGAATTTTTTGAACATTTACTTCTGCATTTTCCAAATTAATTATTCTTAAAGAAAATATATTTTTTAAAATTTCATTGTTTATATATTTATTAGAATTAACTGAATTTATAATTTTTTCTTCCATTGCTTTATCTATTAAAAACATTCTCATATTATCTATATCTTCTTTTAATTCTTCATTATCTTTTAACAATTCTTCTGTAGTAATTGGAATCAAATTATAATATCTAAATTCATATAACAATTCTAATACTTCTTTTTTACCTACTAATTTTTCGGCTAATATCTTGTATCCTTTTAAAAACATTTTTTGCAAATTAATTAATTCTTCAAAAGCAGTTGTCTTACTATCTGCAATCTCTTGATAGTCTAAAAGTTGAACTTTTGTTACTGTGCTTGTTTTAGTTTTCTTTAACAATTGTCTTGGATCTATAGTCTTATTATATTCCATTATTTTATTCATACAATTTTGTCTTTCAGCAATTAAAAGTTCTTTTAACTGTAACTTATCTTTTAATACTTCACCAGCTTCTTTTCTTGCTACTAATTCTTCTTCTAACTTTTCAGAATCATTTATAGTTCTATCTAAATTATCTACCTGTTTTAATAATCTTTTCTTATCTTTAGATATTTCTTCAATATATTTTCTAAAATCTTGTGGTTCTTCTTCTTTCTTTGTCTTTAAGTTTTTTATTGTTTCAGGATGTCTTTCATAATATATCTTTAAGATAGTTATTATTAACTGGTTAAATAAAGGCTCTGCCATTTCTTTATCATATCTTCTGTTTAATTCTTTTTTTAGTTCTTCTATATAATCTTTATCATTGTCCTTGTTATATACCCAATCTTTTAACAAATCATTTCCTGCAATTATTCTAATATCCTGAAAAATCAAGTTGGCATATGTATCTTCAAATTCATTTTTTGCAACATACCATGCAAACCCATTAAAATCTCTTAAAAGTTCAATATTATTGCTAGAATTTCCATGTATAAAAATTTCCATAATAGCGTCTTTTAGTATGCCATACTTATCATTTACCATGGCATTATTATTATATAAACTATAAAGACCTTCTAAAATATATTTTTCATTTGGAAATACCTCTAATTCTTTTTTATCTAAATTTGCAATATATTTAGATTCAGTATTACTTAGCAATGAACTTCTTTTACTTTCTGGTTTTATAACAATTAAACTATTACAATATTCTTTTACAAGATTTATAAAATCAGTTAAAATCTCTTCTTTAGCTGTAATATCTCTTTTAACTGTTTTATAATCATTATAATTTGTTTCCATTTTATATAAAACACTTAATATCAAGTTTTTACCAGTACTAGAAAAATCTTTTTTCTCTAAAACCTGCTCTAACAAATTATTATAATCTTTATATTTTAGCTTAGAAAAAATTTTTTCTTTTGGCATATTTTTCCACCTTTCTACGTATTTTCATCTGGAGTAGTTCCCATTTTTAATTCGTCTAATCTTTCTTTTGTAATTAAAACCTCTCTTGGTTTACTTCCTTGGTATCCAGAAATGATTCCTCTTTCTTCCATTTGGTCTATTATTCTACCAGCTCTTGCATATCCAACTTTAAATCTTCTTTGAATAAAAGATGTTGAGGCTTGTCCGGTTTCTACAACAGTGTCTATTGCTTCCATTAATAATGGATCTGTGTCATCCTCCTCTTCCATTCTGTCAAGTTCTTGTTCTGTACTATTTGCTTTTTCTATACTTTCAATAATATCTTCATTATATTTAGCTTCTCCGCCATTAAATTTCAAGAAATCTACTATTTTTTCGACTTCCCCATCAGATACAAATGATCCTTGAACTCTTGTTGGTTTTGATGCACCAGATGGATAAAATAGCATATCTCCTTTACCTAATAATTTCTCTGCACCTACTGAATCTAATATTGTTCTAGAGTCCACTTGTGATGAAACAGCAAATGCTATTCTTGATGGGATATTTGCTTTTATTATACCTGTAATAACATCAACAGATGGTCTTTGAGTTGCTATTACTAAATGCATTCCTGCA
>USBY01000021.1 GCA_900553015.1 uncultured Clostridium sp.
ATCCTACGAGTATTCCTGCACCTATTATTAATTTTTTATTTTTACTTTTATTAAAATTCCCGGTGCGTATTTTGTGTACATTTTTATTTTTCTCTTTTTGTCTTTTCATCCGTATACACCTACTTCTCCTTATCATAACTTATTATATTAATTTTAATTTCTTATATAAAATAAGTAAACCCATTGATTTTACTAGATTTGGAAGTGATGCATACACTCTTACGCTTCATAAATATTCAGTTTCTTTTCATCTTTTTTACTTTTTCTTATCTTTTTTGCTCTAAAGTTTGTATTTTTTGTCATATTCTGTCCATTAGGTTTTTCCGTATATTTAACAACCTAAAGCAAAACAGTGGAAAACTAATATATTTTTAATTAGTTTTCCACTGTTTATAAACTATATAATTTTCTTAATATTATAAATTGTTTTTATATTCTTCAAGTCTTGCTTTTATTTCACTAGCTGATGACATTTTTAAAACCTCTTGAACTAACTTCTTACATTCTTTATGATTTAAACTTCTAATCATCTTTCTAGAATTTAATATTTTAGTAGGATTCATAGAAAATTCATCCAATCCTAATCCAACTAAAAGAGGTATAAATCTTTCATCAGCAGCTGCTTCTCCACACATTCCGCAGAATATCTTAGATTTATGAGCTCCATCAATTGCCATCTTTATTAAACGTATAACTGCTGGATGAAATTTAGTATATAAATCTGATATTTTCTCATTTCCTCTTTCAACTGCAACAGTATATTGAATTAGATCATTTGTACCAATACTAAAGAAGTCACATTCTTTAGCCAATTCTTCTGCCATAATTGCAGCTGATGGAATTTCTATCATTATTCCGACTTTTACATTCTTATCAAATTTTACTTTTTCTGCCTTTAATTCTTCTTTAACTTCATTTATGATATCTTTTGCAGCTCTAATTTCATCTATTGAAGAAATCATAGGAAGCATAATTGCAAGTTTTCCGTAGTTACTTGCTCTGTACAAAGCTCTTAACTGAACCTTAAAAATTTCTGGTTCACGTAAACAAATTCTAATTGCTCTATATCCTAAAAAAGGATTGTCTTCTTTATCTAAATTCAAGTATTTTAAGTCTTTATCTCCGCCAATATCTAATGTACGAACTATAACTCTCTTACCTTCTGATTTTTCTAGTACCTCTTTATATGCTTCAAATTGTTCGTCTTCTGTTGGCATAGTATCAGAATCCATATACAAAAATTCGCTTCTAAATAGACCTACTCCCTCTGCACCATTTTCGATAACAGCATCCATATCCTTAGGAGTTCCAATATTAGCTACTACTTCTGTTTTATATCCATCCTTAGTAATACTCTTCTTATTTTTAAATTTTGCTAAACTTCCTTTTTCATCTTTTAATTCTTTTTGAATTTCTTCTAATTTAGCAACCTCATCTTGTGAAGGATCTAAAAATATTTCTCCAGTTCCTCCATTTATTGCAATATACATGTCGTTAGCTATGCTATCTAAAGCTCCTTTAGCACCAACTATTGCTGGAATCTCATGAGTTCTAGCCATAATTGAAACATGTGAATTCTCGCTACCATTTTCTATTATAATTCCCGCAACAGAATTTAAATTCAATTTAGCAGTATCTGATGTAGATAAATCTTTTCCAACTAAAACAGTATTTTCTGGTAAATTACTTAAATCTAGTTCAGCTTTGTTAATAATTTTATTTACAACTCGCTTTTTCATGTCTTCTATATCAGATGCTCTTGCAGACATATATTCGTCGTCCATATTCTTAAAAACTTCTTCGACAGTTTCAAAGCCTACTTTTGCCGCATATCCTGCATTATATCCATCTTCCTGTATTAGTCTTTCTGTTTCCTCAGTTAGTGTAGGGTCCTGTAATATCATTAAATAAGCATTCATAATATCAGCTTCTGTTCCAGAAAGTTTTTCTACAACTTTCTTAGTATCTTCTATTACATCATTTAGACATTTTTTAAAATAATTTAATTCATTTTCTTTATTATCAACCTTGAAATCTGTAAGTTTTACTTCTTCGTTTTTTAATACTTTTGTATGTCCAATCCCAATACCCTTTGATACACCTTTACCTTTTAACATATTTATCTCCTCTTTTGTTTATTATTCTCCAAAATTGTTTTTAAAAGCTTCTTCAATTTCTTTCATTGCTTCTTCTTCTTTTTCTCCATCACATTGTACTTCAACGTCTGTTTTTTGTTTTATTCCTGCAGACATAATCATTAATGGAGATTTTGCATTTACAGTCTTACCATTAGCTATTAGTTTTATATCACATGGATATTTCATAGCTATTTTTGCAAGTTCTGTAGCAGGTCTTGCATGTAAACCTGTTTCACTTTCTAATGTAAAAGTTTTACTTAGCATTTTTTACTTCATCTCCTTTACTCCAAACATTTTTCTTTAATGCTGCTAATATAAACATTGCAACTAAAGATCCTACAACTATTGATAGTAAATATAGTGCTGCATTTCCTACAACTGGTAGAACGAATATACCACCATGTGGAGCCATTAATGTACAGTTAAATAACATTGATAAAGATCCTGCAACTGCTGAACCAATTACGCAAGAAACAATTACACGAATTGGGTCTGCTGATGCAAATGGTATTGCTCCTTCTGAAATAAATGAGAATCCCATAATATAATTTAATAAAGCAGATTGTCTATCTTTCTTTGGTAATTTTTTAGGGAAGAATGTTGCAAGTAATGCAATTGCAAGTGGTGCTACCATACCACCAGCCATAACTGCAGCCATTATATCATAATGTCCTTCTGCAAGCATTCCTGTTCCAAATGTATATGATGCTTTGTTAACTGGTCCTCCTAAGTCAACAGACATCATTCCTCCTAAAATAGCTCCTAATATTATTTTATTTGCTCCTTGCATTGATGATAAGAAATTATTTAATGCGGTATTAATTGCTCCAACTATTGGGTTAATAGCTAGCATTATTAATCCTATTAAAAGAATACCACCAACAGGATAAATTAATATTGGTTTTACACTCTCTAGGCTTTTTGGTAAGAATGAAAATACTTTTCTTAATAAAAGAACCACATATCCACCAATAAATCCTGCAATTAATGCACCTAAAAAACCAGAGCTTACTAATGTTATATCTGGATTTGTTAAAGATGCAAATGTTGTTCCTGCTTTTGCAACAGCTCCTCCTACGAAGCCTACTGCTAAGCCAGGTCTATCTGCTATACTCATTGCTATATATCCAGATAAAATACATAGCATAAAGTCAAATGCCATATCACCAATTGTCTTAAAGAATGATGCTATTGGTGTGTTTTTACCAAAGTTTGCTGGATTTAAAGAATAGTCATCTAATAAAAATGCTATTGCTATTAAAATACCTCCACCAACAACAAATGGTAACATGTGTGTTACACCATTCATTAAATGTCTATATATTCTGCTTCCTACACCATCTGAATTTTCATATTCAGAATCGTCTTTTCCATTTCCTTGGTACACTGGAATATTTTTATCTGTTAAAGCCTTTTCTATTAATTCTTTTGGTTTATGAATTCCATCCGCAACTTTTGCCTTAAGTATTTTCTTTCCTTTAAATCTTGATAAATCAATATCTATATCTGCTGCAATTATTATTGCTTTTGCATTTTTTATTTCTTCTTTTGTTAATTTATTTTTAACACCAGATTGTCCTTGTGTTTCTATCTTAACAAGATGTCCTACTTCTTTACCTGCAGCTTCTAGAGCTTCTGCAGCCATATAAGTATGTGCAATTCCTGTAGGGCAAGCTGTTATTCCTAATATTTCATAACCTTGCTCTTGTTTTGTTTCTTCTTTAAATTTCTCATTTTCTGTCTCATTTATTATATTTAAAAATTCTGCTTTGCTTTTAGCTGAAATTAATTTATTTTTAAATTCTGTATCCATTAACATTGTAGATAATCTACTTAATACATCTAGATGTACATTATCACTAGTATTTGGAGCAGCTATCATAAATAATAGATTAACTGGCTTACCATCTAATGCATCATATTCAACTCCATTTGGCACTACCATTGCTACTAAGCCTGGCTCAGTTACACAATCACCTTTACCATGTGGAATTGCAATTCCTTCTCCAACACCAGTACTTCCTTCTTCTTCTCTTTTTAATACAAGTTCTTTGTATGCATTTAAATCAGTAATTCTTCCTGTTTTTAGCATTAAATTTGTCATTTTGTTAATTATGTCATTTTTATCTTTCGCTGTTACATTAAGCTCAATTCCATCTTTGCTTAATAAATCTGTAATTCTCATTTTCTTCCTCCTTTGTTAAATATTATTAAATAAATTGTATACTTCTTCTTTAGTTGCTAAATATTTTGATAAAGCACTAGCTGATCCTGCTGATACGCCCATTTTTAAGGCATCATTGTAATTATTATATTTTAAAAATCCGGCTATAAATCCTGCTACCATAGAATCTCCCGAACCAACTGTATTTACTCTTTTTCCTTCTGGAGATTTTAGAAAGTATTCTTGGCCTGCTTCATCAATTAATGCCGCACCAGTTTTTCCCATTGAAACTAGTACATTTTTCGCTCCCATTTCTTTTAATTTTTTACCATATACATAGGCATCTTCTTTAGTATGTATTTCTACACCAAAAATTTCTCCTAATTCTTCATTATTAGGTTTAATTAAAAATGGATTGTATTTTAAAGCTTGTACTAATAAGTTTTTGGTTGCATCTACAACTATTTTTACATTTTGTTTTTTTACAATGCTACATATTTTTTCATATATATCATCTTTAATTGAGTTTGGTATGCTACCAGATAAAACCAAATAGTCATTCTCGTTTAAAGTTTTTAATTTCTCTAATAACTCTAAAATCCTATTTTCACTTATCTTTGGTCCATTAGTATTTATTGCTGTCTCTTCTTCTCCTGAAATTTTTACATTTATTCTTGAATTTCCTTCTCCTAAATCTATAAAATCGGTCTTTACATTCATATTCCTTAATAATCTTTCTATTTCTGCTCCTACAAAACCTGCTTTATAACCTAATGCTATATTTTCAACCTCTAAGTTAGTTAATACTGTAGAAACATTTATCCCTTTTCCTCCTGGAAGTATTAATTCCGTTTTAGACTTTTGTATCTTTCCAATTTCCAATTTATCTAGTTCTAAAATGTAGTCTAGTGCTGGGTTAAATGTAACTGTATAAATCATTTTCTCCCCTCCTATCTTTTGTTAAATTTTCATGGTAATTCTATCATATATCATTATTATTTACAATTATTATATTTTTTATTATTGACAAGGCTAACATTTTTTATTATAATTTTTTTACTTAATTCAAGCATTTTTTAGGAGATTTCATGAAAAAATTTTTATTATTTTTTATTTTATTCGTAGTTTTAATATTTTACATTTATCATTTTACTTTATCTAAAACTTCTATAAATATTAACTTAGTTTCAACTGCTAATCCAAATAGTCTATATAATTATAAACTTATACCGCGGTTCATATGGTTTCTTTTCTTTAATAGTTAAATCCACTAAAAATATTAATTTTAAAATTCTAAGTTCAGATTCTAATATTCCAGAAAATTTAAATATTTATATTAATAATTCACCTGTGGATATTTCTCAAAACAGCTCATGTTTATACACAGCTAATACAAATATTGTGGATATTATATCTTTTTTCTGGGAATGGCCATTTAATAATGCAGATATTTTTTATAATTCTAGCCTATCTTTAAATCTTCAAATACTCTTCGAAAGGAATTAGTCTTGAAAAAATTTTTATTTTTATTTGTTTTAGTTTTTTCTTTAATTTCAGTAATTATTCATAATAATTACTCTATTAATCAAAATATATATATTTATTCTAATATTGCCGAACCTATTTTTAATGTTACGTTTAATGAACCAATGGAGTTAGACAATATTAATACTGTTGCTCAATATTCTTTTAAGATATCTAATTTTAAAGATAATATTATTTCTGATATTCCATTTTATTATTACTTTTATTTAGAAAATCTAACTCCTGATTTTTCTATATCATGTTATATGGATAATACAGAAATTATCTTATCAAATTTTATGTCAGAAAAATATTTATTAAATAATTTAACGAAAGAAGAACATATTTTTACTATAATCATTAACTATACTGGTAATTTTACTACTTCAATATTAACTAACTTTAAATTAAAACTTATTTATGAACAGTGTAATCATTAAATATTAATAAAAGGAGTTTTTATGAAAAAAGTTATTTTTTTTATTTTATTTTTCATATCATTTAATTCAATTAATTCTATTGCTAAATATTCTAATATTGTTGAATATAATTTTTTAACTGTAAATATTTTATTAGTAGAAAATATTTATCAAAATTCCAATTCATATACTAAAAATTCTTCTTCTAAATCACTTTCTAATAAGTATAATCTTCCTAATACTCATACGGTAAATACATATATTAATTCAGATGTATTTATTGATACAAACACAAATATACAAATTCAAATCACAAAATAATTTTTGATTTTTTATTGCTGTTTACCTCACTTAATGTCATAATATATATGAAAATAGGAGGTGATATTTTGTATATCTACATTATTATAGGAATTATAGTAATACTTTTAATATATATCTTAATAACTTATAATTCTTTTATTAATTCAAGAAATTTAGTTAAAGAAGCTTTTTCTACAATGGATATCTATCTAAAAAAAAGATGGGATCTTATTCCTAATTTAATAGAAGTTGTAAAAGGATATTCAAAATATGAAAATGAAACTCTAACTAAAATTACTTCTTTAAGAAGCTCTAGTTATGATGAGTTAACTATGGATAATAAAATTAATATAAATGAAGAATTGTCTAAATGTTTATCAAATATCTTTGCAGTTTCAGAAAACTATCCAGAATTAAAAGCAAATGAATTATATGCTAATTTAAGTAATAATTTAATAAGTATAGAAGATGAAATTGCAAATAGTAGAAAATATTATAATGGTACTGTGCGAAATTTTAATAATAAAATTCAAATGTTTCCAAATAATATTCTTGCTAAACTATTCAGCTTCAAAGAATTTAAAATGTTTGAGGCAAATGCAGAAGAAAAAAATAATATTGGGGTGAATTTAAATGACTAAAAAGCTTATTGGAGTTATTCTTTTTATTTTATCATTTATATTAATTTCTTTTTTACCTAATAATTCATATGCTGTTACAGATTATGTAATAAATTCTTATGATATTGACGTAAAAGTAAATGAAAATAATACATTTGATATTACAGAAACAATTACCGCTAATTTTTATATGAGGAAACATGGAATAATTAGAACTATTCCTTTAAAAAATACTATTGAAAGATTAGATGGTTCTAAATCTACTAATCGTGTAAAAATTACAAACTTACAAGTAAATAATAAATATTCAAAAAGTAATAGTAATGGTAATCTAGCTATAAAAATAGGAAATCAAGATACTTATGTAACTGGACTACAAAAATATATAATTAAATATACATATGATATAGGCGCTGATCCTGTAAAGGATGCTGATGAATTTTATTATAATTTAATTGGAAATGAATGGGATACAAGTATTTCTAATATTAGTTTTTCTATCACAATGCCAAAAGAATTTGATGCTTCATCATTGGGATTTTCTTCTGGTAGATATGGATATACCGATAATAACAGTGTTTCTTATTCTGTAAATGGTAATACAATCAGTGGTATTTATACAGATACATTACCTGCAGGAAATGGCCTTACTATTAGACTTACTTTACCTGACAACTACTTTGTTGGAGCTCATGATAATAAAACAGATTATTATATAATTATAGGTATATGTTTATTTATCGTATTTATTGCATTTGTTCTATGGTTATTATTTGGTAGAGATAAACCTGTTATAGAAACTGTAGAGTTTTATCCTCCAGGCGGTTATAATTCAGCTGAACTTGCGTTTTTATATAAAGGCGAAACAGATGATAAAGCTATAGTTTCACTATTAATTTATCTAGCAAGTAAAGGCTATTTAAAAATTGAAGAAATCGAAAATAAAGCATTATTTGCAAGTACAAAAGATTTTATAATATATAAATTGAAAGAATACGATGGAACAAATGAAATAGAAAAACTTTTCTTTAACGGTCTATTTAGAACAAGATCTGCTGTTACATCTTCAGATTTAACTAATCGTTTTTATATAACAGTAAATCGTATAAAGAAACTTTTAAATAAGAAAGAAAATAAAACCAAGATTTTTGATAAAAAATCTTTAAGCTTAAAAAAACTTATTATTCCAATGATGCTTATAATATTTGTTTTAATAACTGCAAAATCTTTCTATGATGCAGGAATGTTAAGTGAGCTTCCTGTTGCTCTAATATTCCCAGGAATTGGTTTTTCACTTATGATATCAATATTAACATCAAGTGGTCCTATATCAACAAAGATATTTATCGTTATTTGGGGATTATTATTTGGTGGTATACCTACTTTTTTAATCATACTGCCGGTTATATTTTCAAATTCAATATCTGCTATTACATATCTTATAGGAATCTTATGCATAATAGTTCTTTATGTATTTAGAAAAATTATATTAAAAAGGACTCCTTTTGGTTTAGAAATTTTAGGAAAAATTAAAGGATTTAAACGTTTCTTAGAAACTGCTGAAAAGGATCAACTAGAAGCAATGGTTGAAAAGGAACCAGAATATTTCTATAATATCTTACCTTATACTTATGCTTTAGGTGTATCAGATAAATGGGTAGAACAATTTGAAAATATTGCAGTTGAACCACCATCATGGTATTATTCTAGTACTGCATTTTCAGTTCACTCTTTTGGTACTTTTATGAATAGTACAATGACTAGTGTAAATACTTCTATGACATCTAGACCTTCAAGCTCTAGTTCTGGCGGCTCTTCTGGAGGAGGCTTTTCTGGTGGAGGTTCCGGAGGCGGAGGCGGAAGTTCTTGGTAATATAATTGGATATAGGGCTTTTGTGATCCGGGATTTGGGGACGTTCCTTTTTTCCCTATTCAGAGATTTTGAGACATTTCTGGGATTTGGGGACGTTCCTTAAATCCCGATTTTTAATTAAAATTTACTGTAATATTTTACTAATTTTTGCATATAATATAAATAAATTAACTTATATGTATTGACAACAGATACCCTTAGTTGTATAATAATTCTTGTAGCACATCGCGGGGTGGAGCAGTTGGCAGCTCGTTGGGCTCATAACCCAAAGGTCGGAGGTTCGAGTCCTCCCCCCGCAACCAACGAATAAATCGTTTTAAATAGCTTGTATCTAAGGATACAAGCTATTTTATTGTTTTTAACTATTATATTTTTATTATAATTTTTATTATAATTTTTAATATTTATTTTTCTCATTTTTTAGTCTAATTAAACAACTCTCTAAACAATTTTTTAATTTTGTTTAGAGAACGTGTTTTTATCTATCAAAATATACTATTTTATAATTATCATAAATTATTTTTACTTCAATCTAATTTGAGTTTTACCACTTACTTCTCCTTTTATGAGTGAAATTATTATTTTTGAAATTCCATTTGAATCATATCAATAATACATTTTCATTGATTAATTACCATATGATCTTTCTGTTGACAAAGCCACTTTGCCACATAATATCTACTACTTGTTGATATGTTATTCTTGTTTTTATTTTACTAAATTTTTCTCATGTAGCCTTCCTCGATTTATCTTCCTTTCGAGTTTGAACAAAATTAGTTTTCATTAGAGTAGTAGTACTTGGTCACTCCGTCTACCAACTAAAAATTAAGATTCTTAAATGAATCTTATGAACTTTTAATTTAATTTGACTTGAAAAGACTTTGTTAAAATCATCTTTGACATTCCTGGGTTGTCTTAGTAAGAATTGGAAAATGAGCAAAGTAAGTACAAAAATAAGTAATAGTAAAATCTAAAAAAATATACAATTAATATGTTTATTATTAAGATATATAGGAATATATAGTAAAATATGATAAAATGTGTCTGAATTATAATAAGAAGGTGTAAATAAATGGGAAGTGATAAAATAAAAAAGATCAAAGAAGAATGTCAAAAATTAAGAGAGGAAGGTACTTTACTATTAGAATCTTTTGCAATAAAATGTAAAATATTAGATAAACCTAAACAAGAAAAGGATTTACCTGATTTTATATTGAACTATGAACAATGGTATTCTAAAAGTTATTTAGTAATAAAGCAATTCTTACCAGATAGATTATCTGATTTTGTTAGTTTATACAAATTAGATAAACGAAAAAAAATTACTTATTCGACTTATACAATATCTGATGCATTGCTCGGTTTAACGATAAGCAATGGATATGGAGAAATAAAGGCTTCTCCAAAAAGCGCAATCAGTAAAGTTCAACAACAAATAAACATTGTAGATTCAGTACTAGAAGTATTAGATAGCAGTTTGAATAATATTCAACAATTAGTACAAGCAGATATTTTTGATTCTGAAATAGATACTTCAAAAGAATTATTGAAAAAGGGATTTATTCGTGCTTCTGGTGCAATTTGTGGAGTAGTATTAGAGAAACATTTTTCTACTGTTCTTGATAGCCATTCTTTGAGTCTATCAAAGAAAAACCCTACTATCAATGACTATAATGAATTATTAAAAAATCAAAATATAATAGATGTTCCAACATGGCGACATATTCAATTATTAGGAGATATAAGAAATTTATGTGACCATGATAAAAAGCAAGAACCAACAAAAGATCAGGTTCAAACCTTAATAGATGGAACTGATAAAATTATAAAAACAGTATTTTAAGATAAATTATGAAATTTATCAACTAATAAACTCATCATAATAACACAAAAAGTAAGGAGAAAAACTCATAACCCAAAGGTCGGAGGTTCGAGTCCTCCCCCCGCAACCAGAAAAAAAGAGAATCTTTAAAGATTCTCTTTTTTTAGTTGTTTTTATTCTTCTTCACTTTTATCATATATATTATCTTTCTTTATCCAAACAGAAACACTTCCTCCATCACAGTAAAAAATTCCATTTCCATTTGCATCTACATATACGGTTTCATCTAAGTTTCCTGTACAATCGTAAAATACTGTATTTGCCAATCTTTCTCCCATATTCATCTCAATGCATCCTCCAGCATTATCACTCATTACAACAGCTAATCCAGAGTCCGTGTGATCACTATCTCCTTCTCTAACCCAACCGATTATATTTTCGTTTTTAAAGTAATCTCTTTGTTTTCCATAAGAAAAATGTTTTCTTGCCTTTATCATATTCTCCAATAATTTTTTCTTTGGTGGAATATTATCGTGTTCTATTCCATAGTAATCTCCATAGAAAATACATGGAATTCCATCTTTTCTTAATAAAATTAACGCATATGCTAATGGTTTAAACCAATCTTGTACCCAAGAATTTAATGATTGACCTAATTGCGTATCATGATTATCTACAAATGTTACTGCATATTCTGGATTCTCCTTTACAAGTGTATTATCTAGAATAGTTCTCATATCATAATTTCCAGAAGAATTTGATGCATTAAATAAATTATAATGTAATGGTACATCAAATAATTTCATAGAATAGTCAACTTCTTTTAAGTAATTATTTATAGCTAAAATATTAGTACTCCAATATTCTCCTACTGTAAAGAAATCTTTTGCAAATTCTTCTTTCATATTTTCTAGCCACTCTTTATAGAATCCTGCTCTAATATGTTTTACTGCATCTAGTCTAAATCCGTCAACATTAGTAGTATTTACATACCAATCTCCCCATTTATTTAATTCCTGAATAACATCTACATTATTAAAATCAACATCTGCACCCATTAAATAATCGAAATTCCCATTTTCTTTGTCAACATCTACATCCCAGTGTTTTCCATAGAATTTAAATATTCCTTTTCTTTTTTGTTTTTCATCCCAGTCAACACCATGAAAATGTGTCCAATTCCATTTAAAATCTGAATATTTATTATTTCTTGCATCAAAATTATATTTTGTCCATGCTTCTATAAATATAGGTGCATTTATTTCTACATTTCTGTTATTAGGTTGATCCTCTATTGCCATAACTTCTTCTGTTCCGTCTGCTCCTAATCTATGATTTAAAACAATATCTGCATATACTTCTAAATTATTTCCCTTTAACACTTTTATTGCATTTATATATTCATCTTTACTACCATACTTAGTATTTACAGATCCTTTTTGATCAAACTCACCTAAGTCATATAAATCATAAACACCATATCCAGTATCATGATTTCCTCCTTCTCCCTTATAAGCCGGTGGTAACCATACTCCTGTAATTCCAATACTATCCAAGTAACTCGCTTCATTTGCAACTTTTTTCCATAATCCACAATCAGCTGGTAAATACCATTCAAAATATTGCATCATTGTTTGATTGATTTTTTTATTCATTATTTCATCTCCAATACTATTATTGTAAAAAGAGTCTAATAGATATTCTATTAGACTCTTTTGAAATATTTGTATGTTATTGTATATCTATTATCATTTATTCTTCATTAGCGTCTTCAGGTTCGACTAATTCAATACTTACTACTTTTCCTCCGTCGTTTGTTCTCATTAAAGTTACACCTTGTGTTGATCTACCCAATACACTTACATCCTTAACACTTATTCTAATTATTGTACCTGTATCTGTGATCATCATTATATCATTTGAATCATCTGTAACTCTAATTCCAACTAATTTTCCTGTTTTTTGAGTAACTTTATATGTTATTACTCCTCTTCCACCTCTATTTTGTACTCTATATTCATCTAAATCTGTTCTTTTACCAAATCCGTGTTCTGTTATTGCCAATAATGTCGCATTAGCACCTGCTATAATAGATTCCATTCCGATAACTTTATCTCCATCTCCAAGTTTAATTCCTATTACGCCTTGTGCTGTTCTACCCATTGGTCTTACATCTTGCTCACTAAAAGTAATACTCATTCCATCTTCGGTTACTAAAACAACATTATCTTGTCCATCTGTTAATCTTACAGCTATTAATTCGTCTTCTTCTTTTAATGTGATTGCTTGAAGTCCTGTCTTTCTTGCTGAATTATATTCTGTAAGAGCTGTTTTCTTGATAAATCCTTTTTGAGTAGCCATTAGTAGGTATTTTCCTTCAGCAAAATTAGAAATTGGAATAACTGCTGTTATTTTTTCTCCAGGATCTAAACTTAATAAGTTAACGATCGCAGTACCTTTTGCTGTTCTTCCTGCTTCTGGAATTTCATATCCACGTAATCTATATAACTTACCTTTATTACTAAAGAATAAAATAGTATCATGTGTAGAAGCTGTAAATATTTCTGTAACAAAGTCATCAGCTCTTGTAGAAATACCAGTAATACCTTTTCCTCCTCTACGTTGGCTTTTATATGTATCTGCAGGCATTCTCTTAATATATCCGAAATGTGTCAATGCTACTATTGTTTGTTCTTCTTTTATTAAGTCTTCTTCTTCTATATCTCCCTCTGCAGGTTTTATTTTAGTTAATCTTTCATCTCCAAATTTAGTTTTAACTTCTTCTAAATCTTCTTTAATAATGTCATATACAAGTTGTTCATTATTTAAGATTTCTCTTAGATGTGCGATTAATTCCATTAATTGTTTATATTCTTCTTCGATTTTTTCTCTTTGCAAACCAGATAATGTTTTTAATCTCATATCTAGTATTGCTTGAGCTTGTATATCTGTTAAACCAAATCTTTCTATTAATCTTTCTTTAGCATCATCATATGAACTTCTAATAATACTAATAACTTCGTCTATATTATCTATTGCAATTCTTAAACCTTCTAAGATATGTGCTCTTGCTAAAGCTTTATCTAGTTCGAATTTAGTTCTTCTTAAAATTACTGTTTTTCTATGGTCAATATAATAATCTAAACATTGTCTTAGTGTTAATATTTTTGGCTCTCCATCTACTAATGCTAATAATATTGCTCCAAATGTATCTTGCATTTGAGTATTTTTATATAGTTGATTTAAAACAACTTGAGCCCTAGCATCTCTTTTTAATTCTATTACTATTCTAACTCTATCATTTCTATCTGATTCATCTCTTAATTCAGATATTCCTTCTATTCTTTTTTCTCTTACTAATTTAGATATATTTTCTATTAATCTAGCTTTATTAACTTGATATGGCAATGATGTTACAATTATTCTTTGTTTATTATTTGCCATTTCTTCGATTTCTGCTTCGGCTCTTACGATTATTTTTCCTTTTCCTGTTCTATATGCTTCTTTTATACCATCTTTTCCTAAGATCATTCCTCCTGTTGGGAAATCTGGTCCTTTAATGATTGACATTAACTCTTCATCTGTGGTATTTGGATTTTCAATTATTCTAATAAGACCATCACAAACTTCTGTTAAGTTATGTGGAGGTATATTTGTTGCCATTCCAACTGCTATACCTGATGAACCATTAATTAATAATTGTGGTATTTTTGATGGTAACACTGTTGGCTCTTGTAATCTATCATCATAGTTTGGCATAAAGTCAACTGTATTTTTCTCTATATCTGTAAGCATATATTCTGCTATTTTAGACATCCTAGCTTCTGTGTACCTCATTGCTGCGGCACCATCACCATCTATAGAACCAAAGTTTCCATGTCCATCTATTAACATGTATCTTAATGAAAAGTCTTGTGCCATTCTTACCATTGCATCATAAACTGAAGAATCTCCATGTGGATGGTATCTTCCTAAAACAGATCCTACAGTATTTGCACATTTTCTGTATGGTTTATCTGACGTAATTCCATCTTCGTGCATTGCATATAAAATTCTTCTGTGAACTGGTTTTAAACCATCTCTTACATCTGGTAAAGCTCTTTGTACAATAACACTCATAGCATAACTAATGTATGCTGTCTTCATCTCGTTTTCGATATCTCTTTCAATTATTTTTCCATCATGGTTGTCCATTTCTTTACCTCTTTTCTTCTTTCTGCTACACAATGTATTATACTAAAACAGAAAAAAATATGCAAGGAAATTATTCGAAAATCTTACGGAATTAAAAGAAAAGTGACTTTAACATGTATCTACAATTACTTTTTTTATTAGTAATCCTAATGTCACTTAAACTTGTTAATTCTTTAAAATATTTGATCGTTCTTCATTCTTTTATGCCAGTACATTTGCAGCTTCTAATTCCACTTCATTTATTTCGAAATTTTTATTATTATTTTTAATTAAGTTATGTATATTTTCTACTATTCTAGCTTCTTTAATTATATTTTCTAGTGGCATTATTTTTTCTAAATATTTATTTATATTCTTCATTTCTTTTTCCATTAAATCGAAGTCTTTATTTTCATAGCCTTTTTTCCATTCATTAATTGAAGTTTCAAATTTATTTATCTCATTTCCTTGTTCAACAATCATTTCTTCTATGTTGCTACTAATGTTATCTAGAATTAGGTTCTTACCTTTTTTTATAACATTACTTATAGTATCATTTAACTTTCCTTTTTCATTTACTTTATTAATAGCAGTATCTATTCCTTTTGATATAGTATCTATTATTCCTCCAGTTTCTACAGCTTTTTGCATTTGCGAAATATCGTCGAATTTTCCAGTTACAATACCTATTGCACTTTTACCAAAATCTACTGCCTCATCTATTGCTGTATTTAATCCTTCTTTAAAGCCTTCATTAAGTATAGTATCTTTTATTTTTATTACCTCGTCTTCTACAAAGTCCGGTAATAAATATTTAATTCCAAGATTTAGCCCTATATTTATAATCCCTCCTAAAGTAGTTTCTAAAAAACTTTTTTGTTCTTTCCCTACTTCTAAATTTTTATTATTTAAGTCATTTTGTATGTTTATCTCCATATACTTTATTCTCCTTTAATAAATTATCCCTTATTTTTAATAAATCTTTTCTTATTGAATTTATATTTATTATTTTTTCCGTATTTAATATTGTATCTATTTTTTTACTATAATCTATTTTTCCTAGAATTTTTATAGATTTAAAAATATTATATAATATTTCTTTATCTAATGAATTTGAATTGTATTTATTAAAAATAATATTTATATTTTCTTTTCGTATATCTTTTGTAGTAATCCCAATTAATTTACTTAATTTTTTTATCCCTAGTAAATTACACTCTGATAAAAATATATTTGTAGAATTATTTAATAATTCTGTTTTTTTCAAAAAGCTTATTTGTGGATTATCAAAAATGACTATATTATATTTATTACTTTCAGCTTTATAAAATTTATTTAATAAATATATATTTTCGATTTTTATTGCATTTTTTTCTGGTTTTTTATTAAAGATTGTATAAATATTTTGTGTATAATCTATTATTAGAACCTTAAGTTTATTTTCTGCCATTATATTAGCTAATAGTATTGTTATTATGCTTTTACCTACACCATTGGCTCCAAATATATTTATTATCTTTTTAATTATCTATCTCCCCTTTTTCTATAATATTCTTTTCAAAGTCTGATGAATCTATTTTTACTAATATGTGATCGTTTCCAACAAACATTAAACATTCTCCTTTTGAAAATGATTTTATTTCTATCTTTTCTTTTTCTGACAACTTTGCATATTTTTCCAATATATTTATATTTTCTTCTTCTAAGCAAAAAAATACTTTTATATTTGAATTATTTAAGATACTTTTTCCATATGTTCCATTATCTAGACTAAATAAATCAGATACATCTTGTGTTATAGCAACTCCACTACCACCATATTTTCTAATAGTTTTAAATATTTTATATATAAATGAAGCAACTTCTTTATTAGATGTTATACCTATTAATCTCCAAATTTCATCTAAGTAAATAACTTTTCTTTCTTTTCGATTTATCTTGATTAAATCCCAAAATAGATCTACAAAAATATACATACCATACTTTATGTTTTCTTCACCTAATTCATATATATCTGCAATAATTAATTTATTTTTTATCTTTATATTTGTATATTTATTAAAATAATTTAAACTTCCTTTTACAAACGGTAACAATTTAATATGGAATTTTTTCGTTCTTTTATCTTGACCTAATAATTCATAAAAATCTTGTAATATTGGCATATCTGTACTTTCCTTAAAAACTACTTTTTTATTTTTTACTTTATATAGACTTTTATCATTAAAATTTATATTTTTACTTTCATATAACTTAATTAACTTTTCTTCTATAATAGATTTTTCTTCTTCATTCATTTCTCCAAATATTAAATTAAAAAAGCCTTTAAGTTTATCAATTTTAATAGCAAGATATCCCTTTTCGTCTTTCTCTATACTTTCTTCTCTTATATCGAATACATTAACATATGTATTGGAAGTTGGTCCTATTTTTATTAATGTTCCATTCAGTGCTTTACATACATTTCCATATTCTCTATCTGGATCTATAACATATTGATTTATTTCTTGTATTCCATATCTTAATATTAATAATTTTATATAAAATGATTTTCCCGCTCCTGACATTCCAAATACACACATATTGGGATTTTTATATTTTTGAGTATTATATCTATCTATAAAAATCATAGAATTATTATGAATATTTCTGCCTATATATACTCCTTTTTCATCAAAAATTGATGAAGAAATAAATGGATATGTGCTTACAAGCCCATTTGTTAAAATATTTCTTCTTGTAGCTAATTGTAAGTCTTTATCATTATGCATTAAAGGTAGACTCGACTTATATATTTGTTCTTGTCTAAAATTTGCTCTTCTAGTTTGCAAGCCAGAGCCTTGCAATATACCTTCAACTTTACTTAGATTAAATTCTAATTCTTTTATAGTTTCTGCAAAAACATTAATATAAATATATAAATAATATATATCTTGGTTGTTTATTTGCATTTCTTTTCTTATATATTTTGCATCATTGTATGTATATTGCGCTATATCAACATCTTGCCTGTTATTATTTATCTCTTTTAAATCTGCAGATACATTCCCAATATTATAAGTTAATTCTTTCAAAGTTTTATATTTATTCTGTTTTTCGTAAAATATTGAAATATTCATATTTATATCTGTATCTATTATTCCTTTTAAAATTAAGTCTTCATTCTCTCTTAGATAATTTACAATCATTAAACCAGCATAATACATATTATCTATTTCTAAGTATTTAGGATTTTGATTATTTATGTATGAAGGACAAATATAATTTTCTTCCAGACATTGTTTTTCTTTTGTATTTTTAATAAAAAACTTTTTTAAAATATTTCTTTCAATCACCTACCTATTAAAATTATAATTAGTATTTAAGAAAAAATGTAAAACCTTTATAACATCTTCTTTTTTACATTCTTTTACTTGATTTCCACATTTATTAAGACATTCTTTTATCTTAAAATATTTTTCGTTTAACATATAATAAATATTGGCTAAATTTTCATTTTCTATTTCACTTTGTTCATCTATGATAATATAATAATTTTTTGTGGATGTTTGCTTTTCAGAATTAATTTTGTTTAGAAATTCAATATAATTTTTAGAAATAATTGAAATTGAATTATTATTTGACTTTTTAACATTACTTACGATTTTTGAAATATCTTCTTTATTTGTATGAATTAAAATTTGAAGATTAAAATTACATGTTTTTAAAAGAATCTTATATGAATTTAAAATAGCTTCTTTTTCCAAAGTTGTTTTTAAATTAAAATTTATTGGTTGAACTCTTATTAGTTTTATAAAAATATTTTTATTTTTTATTTTTATAATTCCATTTTTATCTATACTTTCTATAATTAACCAATTTTGTGTGGATTTATTATCTGCTTTTACATATATCACCTCTAATCTTTGTTCAATAATACTCTCATTTCCATTATTTGTCAACGAAATTCGTCATACAAAAATCGACATTTATAGATAAATATACTACAAAAAAAGAATCCCAAAGGATTCTTTTTTTATACATCAAGATTCTTAACGTATTTTGCATTTTCTTCAATGAATTTTCTTCTAGGTGCAACTTCATCCCCCATTAATATTGTAAATATTTGGTCTGCTTTTATTGCATCATCCATTGTAACTTTTATTAGTATTCTTGTTTCTGGGTTCATTGTTGTATCCCATAATTGTTCTGGATTCATTTCTCCTAGACCTTTATATCTTTGAATAGATATAGAATCTCTTGAAATTCCTTTTTCTTCTAGCTCTTTATATTTTTCTTCTAGTTCTTCATCTGTATAGCAATATATATCTTTCATACCTTTTTTAGAAAGTTTAAATAATGGTGGTTGAGCTAAATATACATTTCCATTTTCTATTAAAGGTCTCATATATCTAAAGAAGAATGTTAATAATAATGTTCTAATATGTGCACCATCAACATCGGCATCAGCCATTATTATAACTTTTCCATATCTTATTTTTGTTATATCAAAGTCTGCACCAATTCCAGCACCAACAGCCAATATTACTGGTTGCAATTTATCGTTATTATATATTTTATCTGCTCTTGACTTTTCAACATTAAGCATTTTTCCCCATAAAGGAAGTATTGCTTGGAATTTTCTGTCTCTTCCTTGTTTTGCACTACCACCAGCAGAATCTCCCTCAACTATATATACTTCGCATAAATCTGCATTTTTCTCACTACAGTCAGCCAATTTACCTGGTAAAGTAGATGTTTCTAAAGCACTCTTTCTTCTTACTAATTCTCTTGCTTTTCTTGCAGCTTCCCTAGCTCTAGAAGCTCCAATACATTTTTCTAATATTGCTTTTGCAACAGCAGGATTTTCTTCTAAGAAATCAGATAAAGCTTCGTTTACCATTGATTGAACAATACCTGTAACATTACTATTTCCTAATTTTGTTTTTGTTTGTCCTTCGAATTGAGGTTCTTTTACTTTAACAGAAATAACTGCTGTTATTCCCTCTCTTATATCTTCACCTTGTAGGTTTGAATCTTTTTCTTTTAAAATGTTATGTTTTCTTGCATAGTCATTAAATACTTTTGTTAATGCTCTTTTAAATCCTTCTAAATGAGTTCCACCTTCAACAGTATTTATATTATTAACAAAAGTATAAATGTTCTCTGAATATGCTGTAGTATATTGAATTGCTATTTCTACAGGAACTTCTCCATCTGTTTTTTCAATATAAATTGGTTTTTTGTGAAGAGTTTCTTTATTTTGATTTAAATATTCTACAAAAGAATTTAGACCACCTTCAAAACAGAAATCTGCTTTTTTTACTGGTTCTTCTCTTAAATCTTCTACTTTTATTCTTAAACCTTTAGTTAAGAATGCAATCTCTCTAAATCTTTCTTCTAATATAGAAAAATCGTAATTAGTCGTTTCAAAAATTGTACTATCTGCTAAGAATGTTACTTTTGTTCCAGTTTTGTCTGAATCTTCTATTTTCTTTAATGGTTCTACAGTTTTTCCTCTTGCGAATTTCATTCTATATTTTCCGCCATCACGACATATTTCGACTTCAGTCCATTCAGATAAAGCATTTACAACAGAAGCACCAACACCATGAAGACCTCCAGATACTTTATATCCACTGTCTCCACCGAATTTTCCTCCTGCATGTAACATTGTATAAACTGTTTCTGCAGTAGATATTTTAGTTTTAGGATGTATTTCAACAGGAATACCTCTACCATCATCCTGAACTGTTACAATATTTCCTGGTTTTATTTGAACATGAATATTTTTACAATATCCAGCTAAAGCTTCATCAACACAGTTATCTACTATTTCATACACAAGATGGTGTAATCCTCTTGCAGAAACACTTCCTATGTACATACCTGGTCTTTTTCTAACAGCTTCTAGCCCCTCTAATACTTGTATTTGTTCTGCCCCATATTCATGTTTATATTTTTCCATTATAAAAACCTCCTAATAATGTACCTTTCTTATTTTTATTATCTTCTGCTCTTTTTGCTATAGACATAGTAGATACATTTGTTTCGTATCCAACTATTTTGCCATTTTCTTTTGTCATTATTAATGATCTTGCATCTCCATTTGCTTGTGAAACAAGATTATCTGTTCTTTTTAAGCTTTCTATTAAATTTTTATATTCTTCTGAATCCCTCATTGATTCTATGTTATATATTCCAATTATATCTTTTTCTTCTAAAATTATATTATTTCCTATGTGTACAAACATTTATAATCCCTCTTTTGTTAAAATTGTTCTTCTTTTTTTACTTGTCCATCTTTTACATTATATATATTATAATTAAAATTTTCAAGTAGCAATTTGTGAGTACCTGTTAATATTACTTGAGCATCCGTAATGTTTTCCACAAATTTTCTACGTCTCTTCTCATCTAATTCCGACATAAAATCATCTAATAGCAAAATTGGATATTCCCCAATTTCATCATAAATAACATATAATTCAGCTAATTTTAATGACAATATCGCTGTTCTAAATTGTCCTTGTGAACCATATAGATTAATGTTTTTCCCATTAAGATATACTTCAAAATCATCTCTATGAATTCCTGAAGAAGTATAGCCTCTATATACATCATTTTCTACTTTTTCATTTAATCTTTTTATATATGATTCCTTATCTTTAAAATCACTTATATATTTTATATTTATTTCTTCTAAATTATCTGTTATATTTTTGTGGATATCTACTATTTTGTTTAATATTTTATCAACAAATTCTCTCCTATAATCATATATAATTTGTGCATGATTAGCTAATTTTTCATCCCAGATTTCCAACATATTTTTTGACTTATTTTCAAACTTTATTTGTCTTAAATAATTATTTCTTTGTTCTAAAGTTTTATTATAAGCATTTAAATTAAATAAATATCTTGGTCTTAACTGACTTATTAGCATATTTAAAAATTTTCTTCTTTTTTGTGGACCATCTTTAAGAATTTCCATATCATCTGGAGAAAAAATAATAGAATTTATATTTCCTAACAATTCACTTAATTTTTTTATCTTTACCCCATTTATAGCTATGCTTTTCTTTTCAGAAATTATATATTCTATTTTTCCTTCCCTATCACTTTTTTCATATTCAATATTTAATTTAGCAAAATCTTTATTTAATTTTATAAGCTCTTTATCTTTACTTGTCCTAAAAGATTTTCCCATTGAGCATAAAAAAATAGCCTCTAATATATTTGTTTTTCCTTGTGCATTATCGCCATAAATGACATTTATTCCTTTATTAAATTCTATTTCTTGGCTATCATAATTTCTAAAATTCTCTAATTTTAATTTTGTTATATTCATAAAGTTCTCCACTTAGTTATCCACATTTCCGTAAGATTCTGTGGATATTTTTTAAATATATATTGCATTATACACATAATCAAAAAATAAAGCAAGTTCTTTTTTTAAACAAATTAAAAATAAGCTATTATAATAGCTTATTTTCTATTTAATTATTTATTAATCTTTTAATCTTATTGGTAATATCATGTATACATAGTCACCTTCATCAACAGGTCTAATAATACATGGTGATATACTAGAACCAAAATGAACGTAAACTTCTTCATCATCGATAACTTTTAATGCATCTAAGAAATATTTTGGATTAAATCCTGCTTCTATATTTTTTCCTTCTGTTGATACATATATTTCTTCTTTTGCATCACCTGTTTGGTTTGCACAAGAAATTGTTAATTTTCCAATATCAACAGTTACTTTTACAGGATATTTTTTCTCTTTTTCCACAGATGAAGAAGAAATTAAACTAATTCTTTCAAAACAACTTTGTAAAATATTTTTATTTACTCTTATTCTTGTATCCCATTCTTTTGGTATTACATTAGCATAATTTAAGAATTCCCCATCTAAAACTCTTGTTACTATTTTACAATTATCCATTTCAAATAGTGCCTGATTTTTTGAAATTCCTATTTTTATAGGTTCAAAAGAATCTGAAATAATTTTATTTACTTCATTTAATGTTTTACCAGGAATTACAGCACTAAAATCATTTGCTTGTACATTTAAGAAACTGCTTCTCCATGCTAATCTAAAACCATCTACTGCTACAACATTTAACTTATTGTTTACAACTTCAAATAAACAACCTGTAAAAATAGGTCTGTTTTCTTCATTACTAACAGCAAATATAGTTCTTCTAATCATATTTTTTAATACATTTTGTTCTATTTGTATTGAGTTTTCAACATTTATTCTTGGTAATTCTGGAAATTCTGTTGGATCCATAGTTGCTAATTTATATAATGAACCTTCACATTCAATAACTAATAAATTGTTATCATCTAAATAAATTTTTATTTCTGTATCAGGTAATTTTCTTATAATTTCACTAAACATTATTGCATTTACTACTGTAGAACCTTGTTCTTCTACTTCACAATCCATTATGTATTCAATACCTATTTCTAAATCATATGTTGTTAATTTTATTTCATTATCATTTGTTTGAATAAGTATTCCTTCTAGTATAGGCATTGTAGTTTTTGATGCTACAGCTTTTACTACGGAATTAATAGCTTTAAGAATTTTGTCTTTATAACAAACTATCTTCATTTTTCTCTCTCCTTTATTAATAAATAATAATTATAGAAGTAATAGTATTAGGTGTTGTTAATTGTGGGGAAAAGTTCTGAAAGTCCCTATTTCCGTAAAAAAACTATGTTTATATTTTCGTGGAAAAGTTGTAATTTAATCCACATGGTTTTGAAAAAAATGTGGATTAATGAAATATTAACAGTTTATATACACATTATTAACATCTGCCTGTGTATATCTAATGTATTACTTCCGTAAGTAAAAAAGCAAAACTTTTTTCAAAAATTTGTTTTGGCGAACCAAAGTTTTAAAAAATTTTATTTTTGGTTGATATTTACTTTATTTTTTTTCTAAAATTATTTTTTTCACACTTTCCACAATTAATTTTGTATTTGTATTTTCTTTTATTTCTTTTTCTATTTTATTACATCCATGCATTACTGTTGTATGATCTCTCTTTCCAAATTCTTCTCCAATTTTAGGAAATGAAAGACCAGCCACTTCCCTACACAAGTACATTGCTATTTGTCTAGGATAAGCAATATCATTTGATCTTTTTGAACTTTTTAAATCTTTCTTATTTATATTGAAATATTTTGCTACTACATCTTGTATATAATCTGCTGAAATTACTTTTTCTTTTTGTGCAGAAATATCATTTATTGCTTTTTCTGCCATTTCTATAGTTATTGGTCCATTAGCTAATGTGGAAAAAGCAACTAATTTGTTAAAAACTCCTTCTAATTCTCTTATATTAGAAGCAACTCTTGTAGCTATTGTTGATAAAATTACATCATCTACTATTATATTGTCTGTTTGAGCTTTTTTCCTTAATATAGCTAAACGTGTTTCATAATCTGGAATTGATATATCTGCAATTAATCCCCATTCGAATCTTGATTTTAATCTATCTTCTAATAAAGGAATATCTTTTGGTGGTCTATCACTAGAGATTACAATTTGTTTTCTATTATCATGTAGTGTATTAAATGTGTGGAAAAATTCTTCTTGAATTCTTTCTTTTCCAGCTATAAATTGAATATCATCTATTAATAGAACATCAATATTTCTATATTTATTTCTAAATTGTTCATTTTTATTATCTTTTATAGCATTAATTAATTGATTAGTGAATTTTTCTGAAGTTACATATAATACATTTGAATTTGGATTATTTTTTATTACTTGATGTCCAATTGCATGCATTAAGTGAGTTTTTCCTAATCCTACATCTCCATATAAGAATAATGGATTATATGAAGTTCCTGGTGCTTCTGCAACTGCTAAAGAAGCAGCGTGTGCAAATCTATTGTTATTTCCAACTACAAATGTATCAAATGTGTATTTTGGATTTAAAGAATTATTTGAAACACCAATTTCATTGTCATTAAAACTTTTTTCTTCTAACTTAACATCATCTTCTTCTGAATCTGGATCCTTATATTCTACTATGATTTTACAATCTTTATTTGTAATAAATTTGAAAGTATTTGTTACTAAATCATAATATCTTGTTTCCACAGCATCTTTTTGAAAAGGTGAAGAAGCGATTAATATTATTTTATCATCAGTAAAATCTCTTATTTCTAATGATTTTATCCATGTTTCATAAGAAATATTTGTCATTTCATCTTTTAAAAGATCTTTTGCTTTAGTTAAAAGTTCATTTAGTTCATTTGACATTTCTTTCAATCCTTCCTAAAAAGTATAAGGGAATAAAGAATAACGTGATTTTTTTTCGTTATCCACAACAGTATCCACAACTGTTGATAACTTTGAAAAATATGTAAAAATACTGTAATACAAGTGTCAATATTTACAAAAAAAAATAAAAAATATTACTATTCCCTATTGTTTTTACATTATATATAAATAAAGTTACTTAGTCAATAATAAAGGACAAAAAACTTAAATAAATCTGTGTATAATGTGGATAATTTTGTGGATAAGTGTATAAAAAATATAAAAATTACATTTTATTACAAAATATTACAAATTTTATAAATGCTAGAATACCGTAATATTACAATAGAGAACAGATTTTTTCTTTTTACGACAATAAATAACATTTTTAGGGTGTGAATAAGTTTTTATCCACTATGTGTATAAGTTTGTTTTGTATATGTTTCAGATTGTAAATAATATATAATAAAATGTTGACAAATACTTATTTCCTATAGTATAATTGATATGCTTTTTAATTTTAGAGATAAATATTTATATATTTTTACAACAATATAATAGGAGGTGCATAAAAATGAAAATGACTTATCAACCAAAAACAAGACAAAGAAGTAAAGAACATGGTTTCATGAAAAGAATGAAAACTAGAGCAGGAAGAAATGTTTTAAAAGCAAGAAGAAGTAAAGGAAGAAAAAAATTATCAGCTTAAGTATATGGCCACATTAAGTGGTCTTTTTGCAATCTATAAAAAATAAAGAGTGGTAAGAAATGTTAAATACAGATACATTAAAAAAGAATTACGAATTTAAAAATGTTTTAACAAAAGGAAAATACTATAATGGAAATTATATTGATATTTATATAAAAAAAAATAATAAGAATTTCAATTATATAGGTATAGCAGTAAGCGTAAAAGTAGGAAAAGCTGTAAAAAGAAATAGAATAAAAAGATTAATTAGAGAAAATTATAGATTACTAGAGGATAAGATTTCTGTTGGGTATGATATAATTTTTTTATGGAAAAAAAATAAAAATATTTCTGAAGCTAATTTTTTTAATATTAAATATGATATAATTAAAACATTAAATAAAAGTAATTTATTAAAAAAAGATGAGGATTAATGAAAAAAATATTAATTTTTTTTATAAATATATATCAAAAACATATATCTTCTCTTATATCAAAAGAGGGAATACATTGTAAATTTTATCCTACATGTTCTGAATATACTAAACAAGCTATTAATAAATATGGTTCAGTAAAAGGAAGTTTCTTAGGGATAAAGAGAATTTTAAAATGTAATCCTTTTTCAAAGGGTGGATATGATCCATTAAAATAAAGGAGATAAAAATATGTCATTTTTAGCAAGTATATTTGGTACGATATTATATTTTATTTATAATATTGTAAATAATTATGGTTTTGCAATAATTTTATTTTCTGTATTATTGAAAATAGTGTTATTGCCATTATCTATAAAACAACAGAGAACAATGCAAAAAACTTCAAAAATTCAAGAACAGATGAAATCATTGCAGTTTAAATATAAAAATGATCCAGAAAAATTAAATCAAGAGACAATGAAGCTATATAAATCTGAAAATATGAGTCCTTTTAGTGGATGTTTAAGTGCAATACTTCAATTAGTCATATTGTTAGCAGTATTTTATATGGTAAAAAGTCCATTAACATTTGTAAAAAATGTTTCTGAAGAAGATATAAATAATTATAAGAATGAACTTCAATCTGCAAATATAGAAATAAATCAAGCATATCCTGAGATTTCAATAATTCAACATAAAGGAAATGAAGATGAAAAAGTATATTTAAATATGGAATTTTTAGGTTTGGATTTAAATAAAGTTCCAATGCAAAATTTATCTGATCCTAAAGTTTATATTATTCCTATTTTATATATTTTATCTACATTTATTAGTACAAAAATATCAACAAATATGAATAAAAAGGATAAAGATAAGAAACTTCTAAATGATCATATAGAAGAATATGAAGGAGAAAGTAAAGAAGTTAAAAAAGAAGTTGAAGAAGTAGACATGGTAGAACAAACTAATAAAAGTATGTCTTTGTTAATGCCTATAATGTCAATATCAATTTCTTTAGTAGCACCATTAGGACTAGCTTTATATTGGTTAACTAGCAATGTACTAATGATATTAGAGAGATTTTTTATAAGTAAATATCTTAAATCTAAGGAGGAAAAAGAAAATGCCAAATAGTATATTTGCAGAAGGAAGAACTACAAACGAAGCTATAGAAAATGGATTAAAACAACTTAATGCAAAAAGAGAAGATGTAATTATTAATGTAATAGGTAATGAAGAGAAAAGAAGTTTTTTTAGTATTTTAGAACCAACAAAAATAAAAGTAGAATTAACATTAAAAGAACCTGTAAAAATTAAAAAGGCTAATATTACAGACGAAGAATTAAACGAAGTATTAGAAACAATGAAAAAGTTTTCAAATGACTTTTTTAATCAATTAAAAATAAATAATTTAAGTATAAATGTTGAAGAAAAAGAAAAAAGAATATATATTTCTGTAACTGGAGACGATATTAATTATTTAATAGGATATAGAGGAGAAACACTTAATTATTTACAATTAATCTTTTCAAATGTTGCTAATAAAAGTCTTAAACATAAATGTAGTGTAATATTAGATATTGAAAATTATAGAGAAAAGAGAAAAGTTGTATTAGAAGAATTAGCAGAAAAAATATCAAAAACAGTAGTAAAAAATAGAAAGAAAATAGAGTTAGAACCAATGTCTGCTTATGAAAGAAAAATAATACACACAAAATTACAAAATAATTCAAAGGTAAAAACTTATAGTGTTGGGGAAGAGCCAAACAGAAGAATAATAGTAGATTTAAAATAATTTAATAAAGATAAAACAGAAGTCAAAGTTCTGGGTAATAAATAAGAAAAAATAATTGGAATTTTAATTCCAAAATCTTAAATATTTCCAAGCTTTGACTTTTAAATTTAAATAAAATAAATTATCATTATAAATAAATAATTAAATTAAATAATTAAAATAAATAATTAAATTAAATAAATAAATGAATTAAATAAATGAATTAAATAA
>USBY01000022.1 GCA_900553015.1 uncultured Clostridium sp.
AGCCTAATATAAACTTAATCAAAAAGCGTCTAACTTTTTGGGTTCAGTTCAATTTTATATACTGTGTTTTTATTAGTAAAAATATTTAATCATTTTCTTCATCTTCGCAATTTAAAGCTTTCATAATTTTAGGATATATATCTGTAGCATTATTTTTCCAATTATCTACAATTCGTTTTGCGTGTTCACTAGATCCGGCAAGGGTTCTTATTTCGAACACTGTTTCACCATTTTCTGTAATTTTACAAAAGATTTTAAAAGATTTATCATTTTTAGGAATATATTCTGCTGAAACAGAAACTTCATTTTCTATTATATTTAATTCGTTTTTGAAATTTTTATCTACTTTTAATTTTAAAATACCAGGAATCATATCACCTGTTAATCTTAAAGCCTCTATACCTTTTGGTGTTATTTTATAAAGAGTATTGTCATCTATTTTTATTGAAGATATATATTCTGCAGCCATCAAATCTAATAAAAACTGTTGGAAGTAAAAATAATTAATGTCTGTTATAGTTAATACTAATTTTAAAAATTCATCATTTGTAATAGGTTTATTTATTTTATAAAGAATATATAAAATTAGTGCTTTTAATTCTGCCATCGTGTCTTTATCAGAAGATAATTTCATTTATTGTTCAACTCCTTATGTAATAATACAGAAATTATAACACTAAACTACAAAAAATACTATACTATTTATATAAGAAATGTTATAATTATACCAATTGATTGAATTATTAAATAGTTGCTTTTAATAATATTGTTAGTCAGCGGAGGGAATAATGAAAAATTATTATGAAATATTAGAAGTTAATGAAAATGCATCTAAGGAAGTAATAGATAAAGCATATAAAGTTTTAGCTAAAAAATATCATCCGGATTTACAAGAAGAAAAAAATAAAAAAGCTGCCGAAGAGAAAATAAAGAGTTTAAATGAAGCATATGAAGTACTATCTAATCCCCAAAAGAAGCAAGCTTATGATGCAAAAATAGCAAGACTTAAACAAGAAGAGGAAAAAAGGAAACAAGTAGAACATCAAAACTATGTTAATAATATTAGCAATGTATATGCAAGACAATATACAAATGTACAAAGAGAAGCAGAAAAAAATAAAGCTATAAATAAACAATTTAAAAAAGAATATAATAAAGAGTTACGAAAACTAAGATTGCAAGGCTTTATTAGAAAAGTAATTGCAATAGTAAGTGTAATTGCAGTTCTTGCATTAATATGTTTTATTATATATAAAATTCCTGCAACTAACAGATGGCTACATAATTTATATGAAAACAATATTATAATAAAAGCAATTGTTGATGCTATAAGTTAAAAGGGAGGAGATACTAATGATGAAGTTACTTAAAAAAACGTTTAGTATAGTAGTAATATTATTAGTTATTTTTTCTACTGTTAATGTAACTAAAGTAAAAGCTGCTAATACAACAGAAACAACTTATAAAATAAGACAAATAACAAATGAAAATGAAATAACAAGCAGTTCAGGTAATGAGTATTTAATTGTTTATGAAGAGGATAATGTAAATTATGCTTTAGCAAGTACAGTAAAGGAAGATAGTCCTTTATTTGCGATGGGGCTAGATAATGCAGAAGAAGTTGATATCGAAAATGATACATTAACATATAATGGAGATCAAAATATACTTTGGTTATTTACCAAAAGTCTAAATTCGGTATCAGAAGGAGAAGATAAACCAGTAATAGAAGCTGCTGCCTCAGTATATGATGGTGATAATGAAGTAAGAAAACAACTTGAATTTAGTGTTACAAATACACAAAGAAATCCAGCAGGAATAGAATATACATCTAACGGATATACTTTTAATTTCCATTTTGATGGTAATGGATATGTAAAATTAGAACAAAATAATGGAATTGCCAAATATAGTTATTTAAGATTCTTATCCTCTGATAAAAGATTTTTATCAAGTACACCAGGAAAAGCTGCAAAAGTAAAAATTTATGAAGTGGTAAAAAATTACACTCCAAGAGGAGAGTATGAGGTATCAAATATAGAAAGTGAACCTCAATATCCAAATCCAGGTTCTGTTAGCATAAATAAAGAAGCAACAGTAAGTGACAAATATGAAGAAAACGGAACAGCAACTGTAAAATTAGAAACAGTAGCACAACCAATTAAGAAAAATACAGATGTAGTACTAGTATTGGATGATTCAAATAGTGTATATGAAAAAATAAATGAAAATAGTGAAGATAGAAAAGTAGATACAATAAAAGAGACTGCTAGTGAATTTGCAAGTAAAGTACTAGAATTTAATTCAGATAATAGAATTGCAGTTGTAAAATTTGCTGGTGAAATTATAGATGAGCAAGAAACAGAAAATTTAGGCTTTTCTAATGATATAGAAAAAATAACAGAATTAATTAATAAAGACAAAACTAATTTTGATGGAGGTACTAATTACACAGAGGCGTTTAGAGAAGCAAATGAACTTTTAGAGACAGTAGCTCCAGAGAATAGAGATTCAGTAGTAGTATTTATATCAGATGGTGCACCATCAATTTATAATAGACTAAAATATACTGTATATAAAGAAACAACAGATGGTGAAGTAGGACATCATGCAGATAATTGGGTAAATTACTTTTTAAATAATGAATTAAAAGAAAATACATTAATGAAAAAAGCAGGAACTAAAATATATACAATTGGTTCAGAAAACTCAGATAAAGCCATTACTAGTACAGGTGCATTTGTCGTAAATTCAGAAGATACAAAACAACTATTACAAAATTTATCTACAGGAAAATCATATTTTTATGATTGGGCTAATATGCCAGAAGAACTAGAAAATATATATAATGATATATTTAAGGATTTTTACATATATCCAAAAGATAGTAAAGTAACAGATGTTTTAGGAGAAGACGTAGTTTTATTAAATAAAAATACTAATGAGTTAAATACAAAAATTCAGATAAAACATGGAGAAGAAATTGTTGAGGAAATTACTTTTAATGAAACTGGAACAGAGGCATATTCTAATTTACAACAAGATAAAAACATAATGACAGTTGAAGGAGATACATATAAAATTGAAAGTGATTATGTGTCTTATGATTCAAACTCTAAAACATTTTCATGGAATATAGGAAATATAGATAATACGGGTTATTCTCTTGAATATACTGTATACTTAACAGAAACTGTAAATTTATATGATGATGGAACAAGTAGACAAACAGGAAAATATGATACAAATAAGGAGGCATATTTAGAATATGTAAATCATTTGAATGAAAATATTAGAAAAGATTTTCCTGTGCCACAAATTGATTGGAAACTAATAAATGAAAGTGGAGAAGTAATAAAAACAGGAGATAACATTATATATTATGTAAGTGCACTTGGAATACTAGTATTACTTCTTGGAATTAATAAAATTAGAAAAATAGTGGTGAAATAATTTGATTGTAAAAGATGAAAAAAGAGGAAAAATTAGAATTAGTATAAATTTATGGAAATTGCTTATATACATATCTATAATTGTTTTGATCGCTAACATTATAATTTGGTTTTTGAATAATAAAAGTAATGCAGATATAAGTTCAGAAATAAATGATAACAGTATAGAAAATAAGCTTATTAAAATAGGAGACAAAGAAATAGAAACGGTAGAAACAGATTTTAATAAATTAAAAGAAAAAAATGCTGATATTAAGGCTTGGATAAAAGTTAACAATACAAATATTAATTATCCTGTTGTACAAGCATCTAATAATAGTTTTTATTTAACTCATAATTTATATAAAGAAAAAAACTCAGCAGGATGGATTTTTGCAGACTATAGAAATAATTTAGAAACATTAGATAAAAATACAATTTTATATGGACATAACAGATTGAATGATACAATGTTTGCAGAATTAGAAAATACATTGAATGCAGATTGGTATGAAAATGAAAACAATAAATATATTACATTTAATACTGAATATAAAAACTATATTGGAGAAATAATATCTGTATATAAGATAAAAGCTTCTGATTTTATAGTAAGCAATTATTATGAAGAAAATGAATTTATAAACTATATAGAAAGTATAAAGAATAGAAGCATATATGATTTTAATACAGAAGTGAATGCTAATGATAAAATTATTACATTATATACTTGTGATGATACATCTGAATATAGAATAATTGTACAAGCAAAATTAATAGAAAAATAATAAAAGCAATAAAAAACATGGTACTCGTAAGAAAGATACCATGTTTTTATTTATAAAATTTTTTGAAAAGCCTAATAAAAAAATATTTTTAAGTTATAATAAATTATTATAATATGAGACAAAAATATTTAGAAACGTATTTTGCTGCAAAAAAATTTGACAGATACTTAGTATTAAGTGTATAATATTAGACTGGAAAGATAAAATAGAGAAAGGAAGTTTTTGATATGGTTGATAAAAGAAAAATTGTATTAGTAGGAACAGGTTTTGTTGGAATGAGTATGGCTTATTCTTTATTAAATCAAGGAGGAATTAATGAATTAGTATTAATCGATGTGTTAAAGGATAAAGCTGAAGGAGAAGCAATGGACTTAGCACATGGTATGCCTTGTGCTCCAAATGACATGATTATTAAAGCTGGAGATTATGATGAATGTAAAGATGCTAACATAGTAGTAATAACAGCTGGACTAAGTCAAAAACCAGGACAAACAAGATTAGATTTAGCTTCTGCAAATGCTAAAATAATGAAAGAAATTACAGAAAGCGTAGTTGCTAGCGGATTTAAAGGAATATTTTTAATTGCAAGTAATCCAGTAGATTTAATGACATATGTAGTAAGAGAAGTTTCTGGATTTGATAGTTCAAAAGTTATTGGTTCAGGAACAGTTTTAGATACAGCTAGATTAAGATATTTAATAGGAAAATATTTAAAAGTTTCTAGTAAAAATGTACATGCATATATAATGGGAGAACATGGGGACTCATCATTTGTTCCATGGAATCATGCTAATGTAGGATGCAAAAAAATGACAGAAATCATGAAAGATAATAAACATCCAATGTCAGATTTAGAGAAAATATATACAGAAGTACAACAAGCAGCTTATGAAATTATAAATAGAAAGAAAGCAACATATTATGGAATTGGTTTAGGTTTAACAAAAATAATAAAAGCTATATTAAATGACCAAAATGAAATAATGACAGTATCAACATATTTAAAAGGTGAATATGGTCATGAAGGACTATATATTGGTGTTCCAACAATTATAAATAGAAAAGGTGCAAGAGAAGTATTAGAATTACCTTTAGAAGGTGACGAAAAAGCAAAATTCGATAAGAGTTGTGAAACATTAATGTCTATGAAAGATGAGATAGATAAAGTTATAAAAGGATAATTTAGAAAATAGAAAATAGGTATAAGATGAAAAATCTTATACCTATTTTTAAATTAAATTAAAAAATTACAAAAATATTACAAATATCTATTGACTTGCGGGCGTATGCGTTGTATAATTATTGGGCATGAGATTAGCGATGAAGTAGAATGTGGCTACAAGCTTACAATACGTAGGTTTGGAGGGAACTTCTATGGAGTATGTCTTGGCTTAGACCGGGCGGTAAGTTAAGTTAGCTGTGTGAACGAAGCAAACTACGGATAACTTATGCGGCAAAGTTGCATAAGAAAAATCAGTAGAGCACTAACACGAGCTACAAAATACATAATGCACTTATCCCAAGATAATCATGCCAACTTGGGTTTTTATATTGGAGTTTTACAAAACACCAGGGTGCGTTTAAACTTGCCTAGGTACATTTAAATATTTTAAGGAGGGAAATTATACTATGGCAACAACAAATCAAATGGTAGGAAGCGAAAAAATAAGAATAAGGTTAAAAGCTTATGATCATGTTATTTTAGATCAGTCTGCTGAAAAGATAGTAGATACTGCTAAAAAAACAGGAGCAAAAGTTTCAGGACCAATTCCACTTCCAACACAAAAAGAAGTTGTAACAATCTTACGTTCTCCACACAAATATAAAGATTCAAGAGAACAATTTGAAATGAGAACACATAAGAGAGTTATCGATATTCTTTATCCAACACAAAAAACTGTTGATAACTTAATGAAGTTAGAATTACCAGCAGGTGTTGATATAGAAATAAAATTATAAAAAATAATAAAAAAAATAACGAAGCCAAGCTAGTTACCAAATAAATGTAATTAGCCAATAGTTAAGTTAGTCGTGCGAAGCGTAGCGAGCTACGAATAACTTATACGGTGAAACGTATAGGAGGAAAGAAAAATGAAAAAAGGATTAATAGGAAAAAAAGTTGGAATGACACAAATATTTGATGAAAAAGGTATGATCATTCCAGTAACAGTTATAGAAGCTGGACCTTGTGTAGTAGCACAAGTTAAAACAGTAGAAACAGATGGATACAATGCTATCCAATTAGGATTTGGAGAAGTAAAATCTCACAAAGTAAACAAACCACAAGCTGGACATTTTGCAAAAGCAAATGTTGAAGCAAAAAAACATTTAAGAGAATTTAGATTAGACGATGTTCAAAATGTAAAAGTTGGAGATGAAGTAAAAGCTGATACATTTGAACAAGGTGAAAAAGTTGATGTTCAAGGAATATCAAAAGGAAAAGGATTCCAAGGTGTTATCAAAAGACATGGACAACACAGAGGACCAATGGGACATGGTTCTATGTATCATAGAAGACCAGGTTCAATGGGATCAACATCTACACCAGGTAGAGTATTTAAAGGTAAGAAATTACCAGGACACATGGGTGTACAAAAAATAACAATCCAAAACTTAGAAATAATCAAAGTTGATATGGATAAAAATGTATTATTAGTAAAAGGAAGCGTTCCAGGACCAAAAGGAGCTATCCTAAAAATAAAATCAAGCGTAAAAATGAGTAAATAGGAAGGGAGGAAAAGTACAATGCCTAAAATAGATGTATATAATATGGAAGGTAAAAAAGTTAGCGACGTAGAATTAAATGATAATGTATTTGGAATTGAACCAAATGAAGCAGTAGTACATAGTGTATTAGTTAACTACTTAGCTAACCAAAGACAAGGAACACAAAGTACAAAAACAAGATCAGAAGTATCTGGTGGTGGTAGAAAACCATGGAGACAAAAAGGAACAGGTAGAGCAAGACAAGGTTCTATAAGAGCACCACAATGGGTAAAAGGTGGAATAGCATTAGGACCAAAACCTCGTTCATACAAATATACTGTTAATAAAAAAGAAAGAAGATTAGCAATACGTTCAGTATTAAGTTCAAAAGTTTTAGAAAACAATTTAGTTGTTTTAGACAAAGCAGAAATGAAAGAAATAAAAACACAAGCTATGGTTAAAACTTTAGCAAACTTAAAAGTAGAAGGAAAAACACTAATCTTATTACCAGAAAGAAATGAAAACGTTCAAAAATCAGCAAGAAACATCAAAAACGTAAAAACAACATTAGTAAATACAATAAATGTTTATGATTTATTAAAATACAATAAACTAGTTGTAACTCTAGATGCTGTTAAGAAATTAGAGGAGGTGTACGCATAATGAGACCAGAAGAAATAATAATTGCTCCAATAATTACAGAAAAAAGTAATGATGGACTAAATGAAGGAAAGTATACCTTTGAAGTAAATCCAAAAGCTACAAAAATAGATATTAAAAATGCTGTTGAAAAACTTTTCGAAGTTAAAGTATTAAAAGTTAATACTATGAATGTAAGTGGAAAACAAAAAAGAATGGGAAGATATGTTGGAAAAACATCTGACTGGAAAAAAGCTATTGTTACAATAGATACAAATCCAGAGCAAAAAACATATTTAGCAAAAGGTGGAAAAACAACAAAAATTTCTAAGAAATATAAAGATTCTATTGATGAATTTATGGGAGCTTAATTTTGTAATTATATAGATTACAATCAAAAGAAAACTATCTGGAAAATACCAGGATAATAAAGAATATCTGCATGTAGAGCAGGAAAAAATCTACAAATATAAATTAAGAAAGGAAAATTTAAAATGGCAGTTAAAAGATTTAAAGCATATACACCATCAAGAAGAAACATGACAGTTTCTGCATTTGATGAAATAACAAAAAAGACACCTGAAAAATCTTTATTAGCAAAGAAAAAAGAAAAAGCAGGAAGAAATTCATATGGAAGAATTACTGTTAGACATCAAGGTGGAGGAAATAGACAAAAATACAGAATAATAGATTTTAAACGTATAAAAGATGATATGACAGCAACAGTTATAGGAATCGAATATGATCCAAACAGAAGTGCAAATATAGCTTTAATTCAATATGAAGATGGAACAAAAGCATATATCTTAGCACCTTTAGGATTAAAAGATGGAGACAAAGTTGTATCTGGAGCTAAAGTAGATATCAAACCAGGTAACTGTATGCCAATCGAATCTATACCAGTAGGTACAATGATTCACAATATAGAATTAAATCCAGGACAAGGTGGAAAATTAGTAAGAAGTGCAGGTCAAGAAGCACAACTTATGGCAAAAGAAGGTAAATATGCACACGTAAGACTTCCTTCAGGAGAAATGAGATTAATCTTAACAAGATGTAGAGCTACAATTGGAACAGTTGGAAATGCTGAACATGATACAATTAAAATTGGTAAAGCTGGTAGAAAGAGACATATGGGATGGAGACCACAAGTTAGAGGATCTGTTATGAACCCAGTAGATCACCCACATGGTGGTGGTGAAGGTAGAGCACCAGTAGGACACGCAGGACCATTAACACCTTGGGGTAAACCAGCACTTGGATACAAGACAAGAAATAAAAAGAAATTATCAAATAAATTCATAGTTAAGAGAAGAAAATAGTCTTAAAGGAGGGAAATAAATAAATGTCAAGATCAAGCAAAAAGAAACCTTATGTACAAGAAAAACTTCTAAAGAGAATAGAAGAAATGAATGAAACAGGAAAAAAAGAAGTATTAAAAACATGGTCAAGAGCTTCTACAATATATCCTCAAATGGTTGGACATACAATAGCAGTTCATGATGGTAGAAAACATGTACCTGTTTATTTAACAGAAGAAATGATAGGTCATAAATTAGGAGAATTCGCTCCTACAAGAACTTTTAAAGGTCACGCTGGAGATAAAAAATCTACAGTTAAGAAATAAAAATAACAAGGAGGGAAAATAATGCAAGAGCAAGCAACAATTAATGAAGCAAGAGCACAATTAAAATTTGCTAGAATATCAGCTAGAAAAGTAAAAATAGTTGCAGATTTAGTAAGAGGTAAAAAAGTTGATGAAGCATTAGCTATAATGAAATTTACACCTAAAGCATCATCACCAATACTAGAAAAGTTATTAAAATCAGCAATTGCAAATGCAGAGAATAATCATGATATGAGTCATGAAAAATTATATATATCTGAAATATATGCTAACCAAGGTCCAACTCTAAAAAGAATTAGACCAGCTGCAAAAGGTTCAGCAGTAAGAATTAGAAAAAGAACAACACATATAACAATAGTATTAAGAGAATGTGAAGATTAAGAGAGGAGGAATTTTAGAAATGGGACAAAAAGTTAATCCACATGGTGTAAGAGTTGGAGTAATCAAAAACTGGGATTCAAAATGGTATGCTGATTCTAAAAACTTTGGCGATTACCTTGTAGAAGATTACAACATTCGTAAAGTATTAAAGAAAAAATTATATGCAAGTGGAATTTCTAAAATTGAAATAGAAAGAACAGCTAAATTTGTTAAAGTAAGCGTTTACACAGCTAAACCAGGTTTAGTTATCGGTAAAGGTGGAAATTTAGTTGAAACATTAAAAGAAGAATTACAAAAAATGATAGGAAAAACTGTAAACTTAAATATAGTTGAAGTTAAAAATGTAGATTTAGATGCGCAATTAGTTGCAGAAAATATTGCAGGACAATTAGAGAGAAGAATTTCATTCAGAAGAGCTATGAAACAATGTATGCAAAAAACAATGAGAGCAGGAGCTCAAGGAATTAAAACAGCATGCTCTGGAAGATTAGGTGGAGCTGACATGGCTAGAACAGAGTTCTACAAAGATGGTACTATACCACTTCAAACTTTAAGAGCTGACATTGACTATGGATTTGCAGAAGCAGATACAACATATGGAAAAGTTGGTGTAAAAGTTTGGATTTATAAAGGAGAAGTTCTTCCAACTAAGAAAAACGTGGAAGGAGGAGAGCAATAATGCCATTAATGCCAAAAAGAACAAAATACAGAAAACAACAAAAAGGTAGAAATAGAGGAAAAGCAACAAGAGGAACAAAAGTTACAAACGGAGAATATGGAATTCAAACATTAGAAGCAGGATTAATAACAGGAAATCAAATAGAAGCAGCACGTATTGCTATGACACGTTATATCAAAAGAGGTGGAAAAGTTTGGATAAAAATATTCCCAGACAAACCTATTACAAGTAAACCAGCCGGAACTCGTGGCGGTAAAGGTAAAGGTGCTGTAGAATATTATGTAGCTCCAGTAAAACCAGGAAGAGTTATGTTCGAAATAGCTGGAGTTCCTGAAGCAACAGCAAGAGAAGCTTTAAGACTAGCTATGAATAAATTATCAGTAAAATGTAAATTCGTAGCAAGAGAATCTGAAGATAAGGTGGGTGATAGCAATGAAGATTAGTAAAATTAAGGAAATGTCTTCACCAGAACTAGAAAAAGAATTATCTGAATTAAAAACAGAATTATTCAAATTAAGATTTAGTTTAGCTACACATGGATTAGATAATCCAATGAGAATAAAAGAAGTAAGAAAAGACATAGCAAGAATAAATACAGTTTTAACAGAAAGAAAAATAGCTGAAAGCAAAAATGCTTAGAAAGGAGAAGTTCTAATGGAAGAAAGAAATCTTCGTAAAGTTTTAGTTGGAACAGTTGTATCTAATAAAATGGATAAAACAATCGTTGTTGCAGTTGAAACTAGTGAAAAACATAAAAAATATGGAAAATTCGTTAAGAAAACATATAAATTAAAAGCTCATGACGAAAATAACGAATGTCAAATTGGAGATAGAGTAAGAGTAATGGAAACTAGACCACTTTCTAAAGATAAAAGATGGAGATTAGTTGAAGTTATTGAAAAAGCAGTTATAAAATAACTTATTATAGAAGGAAAAGGAGGTACTAATTAACATGGTACAACAACAAACTATATTAAAAGTTGCTGATAACACTGGTGCAAGAGAAATTATGTGTATTAGATGTTTAGGTGGTTCATATAGAAAATATGCTAGAATAGGTGATGTTATAGTAGCTTCTGTAAAGACAGCAATACCTGGAGGACAAGTAAAAAAAGGTGATGTTGTTAAAGCAGTTGTAGTTAGAACAAAGAAACCTACAAAAAGAGCAGACGGATCATATGTAAGATTTGATGAAAACGCAGCAGTACTTATTAAAGAAGACGGAAACCCAAGAGGAACACGTATATTTGGGCCTGTTGCAAGAGAATTAAGAGATAAAAATTACATGAAAATTTTATCATTAGCTCCAGAAGTTCTTTAAGCTGTTAATTTCAAAATATCTGCGATATTTTGAAATGTTACAAATTAAAGATACAAAAATCATGAAATGATTTTTGTAAAACTTAGAAAAGAAATATAACTAAGTATCTTTTATAAATCGAGCTAATTATTAAACATAATGAGATAAAAGCAAAAATTGTAGAAAAGGAGGAGAATCCTATAATGAGAATAAAAAAAGGTGATACAGTTAAAGTTTTATCTGGAAATGATAAAGGTAAAACAGGAGAAGTATTAGAAGTAATTCCAAAAACACAAAAAATTGTTGTTAAAGGAGTTAACATCAGAAAAAAACATGTAAAACCAAGAAGACAAGGTGAAGAAGGAGGAATTATACCAGCTGAATACCCAATACATAGTAGCAAAGTTGGTGTAGTTTGCCCTAAATGTGGAAAAGTAACAAGAATTGCATACAAAGTAGAAAAAGATAGTAAAGTTCGTGTATGTAAAAAATGTAATGCAGAAATAAAATAATGTTAAGAAAGGAGGATTTGTATCCTAATGGAAAAATTAAGAGAACAATATGAAAAAGAAGTAGTTCCAGCAATGATGAAAAAATTTAATTATAAATCAATAATGGAAGTTCCAAAATTAGATAAAATCGTTATAAATATTGGTCTTGGAGATATTAAAGATAATCCAAAATCATTAGATAACGCAATGAATGATTTAGCTATAATAACAGGACAAAAACCAATCGTAACAAAAGCAAGAAAATCAATAGCTGCTTTTAAATTAAGAGAGGGAGTTAATGTTGGATGTAAAGTAACATTAAGAAGAGGAAAAATGTATGATTTCGCATACAAATTATTCAATGTTGCTATGCCAAGAATAAGAGATTTCAGAGGAATTTCAGCAAATTCTTTTGATGGAAGAGGAAATTTCTCTATGGGTGTTAAAGAACAATTAATATTCCCAGAAATAGAATATGATAAAGTAGATAAATTAAGAGGAATGGATATTATTTTTGTTACAACAGCAAAAACTGATGAAGAAGGAAAGGAATTATTAAAACTTCTAGGTATGCCATTCAAAAATTAGTCCAAAGAAAGGAGATTAATATGGCTAAAAAATCTTTAAAAGTAAAACAACAAAGACCACAAAAATATGCTACTAGAGAATATAATAGATGTAAAATATGTGGAAGACCACATGGATATATAAGAAAATATGGAATTTGCCGTGTTTGCTTTAGAAATTTAGCACATAAAGGAGAAATCCCAGGTGTTAAAAAAGCAAGCTGGTAGAATATAAAAAGGAGGGAAACTTAAGTGAATACTACAGATCCAATAGCAGATATGTTAACAAGAATTAGAAATGCAAGTGCTGCAAAGCATAAAACAGTTGACGTTCCTGCTTCAAAAATGAAAAAAGCAATAGCAGATATATTATATAATGAAGGATATATTAAATCTGTTGAAGAAATAGCAAACGAAAATCAAGGAATATTAAGAATAGCTTTAAAATATGATGAAAATGGAGCTAAAGTAATAGCTGGAATTAAAAGAATAAGTAAACCAGGATTAAGAGTATATGCTTCTGCAGAAAAATTACCAAAAGTTTTAAATGGTTTAGGAATCGCTTTAATTTCTACATCAAAAGGAATTAAAACAGATAAAGAAGCAAGAAAAGAAAATCTTGGAGGAGAAGTTTTAGCATATATTTGGTAATTTTAACAAGAAGGAGGGAAAAACGAAATGTCAAGAATAGGAAATGCACCTGTTGCAATACCAGAAGGTGTTGAAGTAAAATTAGACGGACAACATTTAACTGTAAAAGGACCAAAAGGTACATTAGAAAGAGATATTCATAAAAATATCACTGTTACAATAGAAGATAATGAAGTTAAAGTTACAAGACCAGACGATGAAAACTTTAACAAAGGTTTACATGGTTTAACAAGAACTTTAATTAAAAACATGATAGAAGGAGTAAAACACGAATTTACAAGAACATTACAAATTAATGGTGTTGGATATAGAGTACAAAAACAAGGAAATAACTTAAACTTAACATTAGGTTATTCACACCCAGTAATATTCGAAGCTCCAGAAGGAATCACATTTGACGTTCCAGATGCAAATACAATCATTGTAAAGGGAATTGATAAAGAATTAGTTGGTCAAACAGCAGCAGTTATCAGATCTAAAAGAGCACCAGAAGTTTATGGTGGAAAAGGTATTAAATATGATTATGAAGTTATCAGACGTAAAGAAGGTAAAGCTGGTAAAAAATAGACTTTAGTTTATAGAAAGGAGAGAGCAAAGTGATTACAAAAACAAACAGAAAAATGGAAAGAGCAAGAAGACATGCTCGTGTTCGTAGAAAAATAAGTGGAACAGCTGAACGTCCAAGATTATGTGTATATAGAAGTAATACAAATTTATATGTACAAGTAATTGATGATGTTGCTGGAAAAACTTTAGTTTCAGCTTCTACATTAGATAAAGAAGTTAAAACTAAATATGCAAACAAAGAAGCAGCAAAAGAAGTTGGAGCACTTATAGCAAAAAGAGCATTAGAAAAAAATATTAAAGATGTTGTTTTTGATAGAGGTGGATATATCTATCATGGAGTTATTAAAGAATTAGCAGATGCTGCAAGAAATGGTGGATTAAACTTCTAATAAATAAAGAATAAAAATAAAAACTTCTAAAATATATTAGATATATTCAAAAAGAAAAGGAGGAAAGAAAACCGATGCAAGAAGAGAATGCAGTTGAATTAAAAGAGAAAGTTGTTGCAATAAACAGAGTTGCTAAAGTTGTTAAAGGTGGTAGAACTTTTAGATTTAGTGCTTTAGTAGTTGTTGGTGACGGAAACGGACACGTTGGTGTTGGAAATGGAAAGGCAGCAGAAGTACCTGATGCAATAAAGAAAGCAATAGATGATGCTAGAAAAAATTTAAAAGAAGTACCAGTAGTTGGAACAACAATCCCTCACGAATTTATTGGTAAATTCGGAAGTGCAAGAGTAATGTTAAAACCAGCTGTAGAAGGTTCTGGAGTTATTGCAGGAGGAAGTGCAAGAGCTGTATTAGAATTAGCTGGATACAAAGATATAAAAACTAAAGTTCTTGGTACAAACAATCCAAGAAATGTTGTGTATGCAACAATGAATGGATTAGAAAATATGAGAACAGTAGAACAAATTGCTAAAAAAAGAGGAAAAAAAGTTTCTGATATATTATAATAATAATATCAAATTTTAAGGAGGTGCAATTTACGAAATGCAATTAGGAGAATTAGGACCATCAAACGTTAGAATTAAGAGAAAAAGATTAGGTCGTGGTATCGGTTCAGGTCTTGGAAAAACATCTGGAAAAGGACATAAAGGACAAAAAGCTAGATCTGGCGGAGGAGTAAGAAGAGGATTCGAAGGAGGTCAAACACCTTTATATAGAAGACTTCCAAAAAGAGGATTCAATAATATCCATGCTAAAAAATATACAGAAGTAACTTTAACAATGTTAAATAAAAGCGAAGCTTCAGAAGTTACAGCAGAAAGCCTATTAGCAGAAGGAATTATCGGAAAAGTTAATGATGGAATAGTAGTAATAGCTACAGGAAAATTAGAGAAAAAATTAACTGTTAAAGCTAAGAGATTTACAAAAGCAGCTGCAGAAAAAATAGAAGCAGCAGGAGGAAAGATTGAGGTGATTTAGTTGTTTAAAACTATAAAAAATGCATTAAAGACACCTGAAGTAAGAAAAAGATTATTATACACATTAGTATTGATTATAGTGTTTAGGTTAGGATGTTTTATAACTGTTCCTGGCGTAGATGTAGTACAATTAGAAGCTATGAGAGGTTCAAATACCAATGGATTAGTTGGATTGATTGATATAATCTCTGGTGGAGCATTTTCTAATTTCTCAATATTTGCTATGTCAGTAACACCATATATCACAGCTTCAATTGTTATACAATTATTAACAATGATTATACCTTCTTTAGAAAGATTAGCAAAAGAGGGTGGAGAAGTTGGAAGACAAAAGGTAGATAAATATACAAAAGCACTTTCTATTGTGTTAGCATTAATAGAAGGAATTGGTTTATATTTATCATATCAAGCACAAGGAATATTCGTAGATTCAGGAATATTATCAGGTGTATTAGTCGTAACAGGTCTTATGGCTGGTACAGCATTACTTATGTGGATTGGTGACCAAATTACTAATAAAGGAATTGGTAATGGAGTTTCTATGATTATCTTTATTGGTATAGTTTCAAGATTACCAAGTGCAGTAAGTTCAATTTGGTCTTTAATAATGACAGAATCAGGATTTAGTACAACTGGATTATTAGTAGCATTAGCTATTGTAATAGGAGCTTTAATATTAGTTACTGCAGTTGTATTTATACAACAAGCAGAAAGAAGAATACCTGTACAATATGCTAAGAAAGTTGTTGGAAGAAAAATGATGGGTGCACAAAATACATATATACCATTAAAAATAGCTATGGCTGGTGTTATGCCAATAATATTTGCATCATCATTTATGACATTCCCAGCAATGATAATTCAAATATTTGATCCAAGTATTGCAACACATACTGGATTCTGGAATGTAATATATAATTTCTCAATAGCTACTTCAAGTTCAGATGTAGCACTTGGATATACAATAGCAAATGCAATAGTGTATTTACTATTAATAGTAGGATTCACATTCTTCTATATATATGCGACATTTAACCCAGCTGAGGTTTCTGCAAATATTAAGAAAAATGGTGGATTCATACCAGGAATAAGAGCTGGAAAACCAACTACAGAATATCTATCATCAGTGCTTACTAAATTAACATTATTTGGTGGATTATTCTTAGCACTTATAGCTATACTTCCAATGTTTATGAGATTTACAAATTTAAATGTAGCATTTGGAGGAACATCTATACTTATTATAGTTGGTGTTGCATTAGAAACAGTTCAACAATTAGAATCACAATTAGTAATGAGACATTACAAGGGATTCTTAGAATAAAATTTATTGTATCAGGGTACGACTCTGGACTAACCTTGGTCGTGCCCATGCAATTAAATCACAATAAAATGATTATTTTAGGATAATCAAATATTATTTTTTAAATATATACTGCAAAATATATATTTAAAAAATAATATTTGCATAAGAAAAGATAGGAGTGAAGAGAATGAATATTGTTTTATTAGGTGGACCAGGTAGTGGTAAAGGAACAGTATCAAATTTATTTGAAAAGACACAAAATATGGGGCATATTGCAACTGGAGATATGTTTAGAGAAGAAATAAAAAATGGAACAGAATTAGGAAAAAAAGCACAAGAATATATTGATAAAGGAAATTTAGTACCAGATGAAATAACAATTAATATGTTAAAAGGAAAAATAAATCAATTTAAAGATTCAAATGGTGTAGTATTTGATGGATTTCCAAGAAATAAAAAACAAGCAGAAGCATTAGAAGAAATGCTAGAAGAACAAAATCAAAAAGTAGATTTAGCATTATTTTTAGATATTCCAGATGAAGACATAATATATAGAACTGTAAAGAGAAGAATTTGTTCAAACAAAGATTGTGGAGCAATATATAATTTAGAATATAAGAAACCAAAAGTAGAAGGTATATGTGATATTTGTGGAAGCAAATTAATTCAAAGAAAAGATGATAATGAAGAAACTATAACAGAAAGATTAAGAGTATATCATGAACAATCAAAAGAGCTTATAGAATATTATGAAGAAAAAGGATTACTTTATAAAGTAAAATTGCATGCAAATGTAAATATAACAGAAGAAATGATAAGTGAATGGTTAAAAAACTATAATGAAAATAGATAAGGAAGTAATATAAATGATATATATAAAATCTCCAAAAGAAATAGAAAAAATGAAAGAGGCTTGTAGGGTTGCATTTCTTGCACAAAAAGCTATAGAAGCAGCAATAAAACCAGGAATTACAACTTATGAATTAGACAAAATTGCAGAAGAAACAATGAGAAAAAATGGAGCAATCCCAGCAGAAAAAGGATACCCAAGTGGAGTAGATGGAGTTCCAGATTTTCCAGCAAGTATTTGTAGTTCTGTAAATGATGTAGTAATTCATGGAATTCCTTCTAAAAGAGAAGTGCTAAAAGAAGGAGATATTGTAAGTGTAGATTTAGTAGCATATAAAGACGGATTTAATGGAGATTGCTGTAGAACATATGCTGTTGGAAAAATAGATAAAGCAAGTCAAAGACTAATAGATGTAACAAAACAAGCTTTCTTTGAAGGAATTAAATATGCTAAAAAAGGTAATAGACTAGGTGACATATCACATGCAATAGGTGAATATGTAGAAAAAAATGGTTTTTCAGTAGTAAGAGAATTTCAAGGACATGGTATAGGAAGAGAAATGCATGAAGATCCAGGAATTCCAAATTACGGAAAAGCAGGTAGAGGACCTAGGTTAGAGCCAGGAATGACATTAGCAATTGAACCTATGGTAATAGCAGGAAAACCAAACATTTTAGAATTAGATGATGGCTGGGGAATTATAACAGAAGATGGAACAAGAGCAGCACATTATGAAAATACAATTTTAATTACAGAAAAAGAGCCAAAAATCTTGACTATAGTGTAAAAATGGTGTATACTATATTAGCTATTTATATTTAAAATAATGTTTAAATTATTCGGGAGGGAATAAATTTGGCAAAAGAAGATGTAATCGAAGTAGAAGGAGTTGTTGTAGAAACACTACCAAATACTAATTTTAAAGTAGAACTTGAAAATGGTCATCAAATATTGGCACATATTTCAGGAAAACTTAGAATGAACTATATAAAAATATTACCAGGTGATAGAGTAAAAGTAGAATTATCACCATATGATTTAAATAGAGGAAGAATAACATGGAGAGCTAAATAAATCCTATTAACTTAGGTATGAAGTGTGAGATGAGATGTGTATTTAAACCACACATCTGATTTCACGCTTCATAATTGCTCAAGTAAAATGTATAAAAAATGAGTAATAACAGGAGGTGTATCAAATGAAAGTTAGAGCATCAGTAAAACCTATATGCCCAAAGTGCAAGGTTATTAAAAGAAAAGGTGTTGTTAGAGTTATTTGTGAAAACCCTAAACACAAACAAAGACAAGGATAGTTAGACAGCGTAGTTTATACATACAGTTATAATTGGGAAACCAATTATACAAATCCTATGGTATAAGCACAAAAATGGTAGCGGCTGAAGAGTATATCTCTTTATCAAATTTGTGTTCATATATAAATCTTAATACTTAAAAAACAAAAAATTTGGAGGTGCAATTATGGCTCGTATATCAGGAATTGATTTACCTAGAGAAAAAAGAGTAGAAGTTGGATTAACATATATTTATGGTATTGGTCTTTCAACATCACAAAAACTATTAAAAGAAGCAGAGGTAAATCCAGATACTAGAGTAAAAGATTTAACAGAAGATCAAGTACAAGCAATTAGAAAAGCAATTGATTCAAATCACCTATTATTAGAAGGAGATTTAAGAAGAGAAGTTGCATTAAATATTAAAAGACTTACAGAAATAGGATGCTATAGAGGATTAAGACATAGAAGAGGTCTTCCAGTAAGAGGACAAAGAACAAAAACTAATGCTCGTACAAGAAAAGGTCCTAGAAAATTAGTAAGCAAAAAGAAATAATTTTTAGGCTCGTAAGAGTATAAAAAAGGGAGGTAAGCTAGAAAGATGGCTAAAAATGTAACAAAAAAGACAGTAACTAGAAGAAGAGATAGAAAAAATATAGAAAAAGGTTCAGCTCATATTCATTCTAGTTTTAACAATACAATAGTTACAATTACAGACGTTAAAGGTAATGTTATATCTTGGGCAAGTGCTGGAGGATTAGGATTTAAAGGTTCTAGAAAAAGCACACCATTTGCTGCAGGAGAAGTTGCAGAAACAGCAGCTAAAAAAGCTATGGAACATGGATTAAAAACAGTTGATGTTTTTGTTAAAGGACCAGGTTCTGGTAGAGAAGCTGCAATAAGATCACTTCAAACAACAGGTCTAGAAATAAGCAGCATCAAAGATGTAACACCAATACCACACAATGGTTGTAGACCACCAAAAAGAAGAAGAGTATAATTAAGAAATAATAAATTTGAAAGAAGAGGTGTAAAAGACAAATGGCAAGATATAAAGATGAACAATGCCGTATATGCCGTAGAGAAGGTCAAAAATTATTCTTAAAAGGTAGCAGATGTTATTCAGAAAAATGTAGTATTGCTAGAAGAAATTATGGACCAGGAGAACATGGTCAAAAAAGAAATAAACTTTCTGAATATGGTACACAATTAAGAGAAAAACAAAAAACAAAAATGTATTATGGAGTTGGAGAAAAACAATTCAGAAAATATTTTGAAATGGCTTCAAACAAAAAAGGAATTACTGGTGAAGAATTATTAACAATATTAGAAAGCAGATTAGACAACGTTGTATATAGATTAGGATTTGCTTCTTCAAGAGCACAAGCTAGACAATTTGTAAATCATTCACAATTTGATGTAAATGGAAAGAAATGTGATATACCATCATATTTAGTAAAACCAGGAGATGTAATTTCTGTAAGAGAAATTAAGAAAGATAATGCTACAATTAAAGCTAATGTAGAAGAAAATGCTAGCAGACCTACTCCAGATTGGCTAGAAAGAGATCTAGACAATTTAACAGGTAAAGTAGTTAGATTAGCATCAAGAGAAGATATTGATTTACCAGTAGAAGAGCATTTAATAGTAGAACTTTACTCAAAATAATAGTATACCATAGCAAAGTGGTAAATATTTTAAAGGTTGCTATATCAATGCAACTCTATTAGGAGGTAAATATGATTGAATTTGAAAAGCCAGACATACAATGCTTGGAAGTTGATGAAAAAAGAAATTATTCTAAATTCGTTTGTGAACCATTAGAACGTGGATATGGTGTAACAATAGGTAATTCATTAAGAAGAATATTACTTTCTTCTTTACCTGGAACAGCAATTACAAGTATTAAAATAGAAGGTGTTTTACATGAATTCTCTACAATTCCAAATGTAGTGGAAGACGTGCCAGAACTTATTGTTAACTTAAAAGATGTTCGTCTAAAAATGGATGGAAATGAAGAGAGAGTTATTAGAATTGATGCAAAAGAAGGAGAAGTTACAGCTGGAGATATAATAACTGATGGTGTTGTAGAAGTTTTAAATAAAGACTTACATATTGCAACAGTTTCAGAAGGTGGACATTTAGTTATTGAAATGACAGTTAATACAGGAAGAGGATATAATACTGCAGAACAAAATAAGAAAGAAGGACAAGATATATCTGTACTTCCAATAGATTCAATTTATACACCTGTAAAGAAAGTAAATTATTCTGTAGAAAATACTAGAGTTGGACAAATGGTAGATTATGATAAATTAGTAATAGAAGTTTGGACAGATGGTAGCTTAAAACCATATGAAGCTCTTAGCTTAGCAGCTAAAGTTATGACTGGACACTTAGAATTATTTATTGATTTATCAGAAGCTGCAAAAAATACTCAAGTAATGGTAGAAAAAGAAGAATCTAAGAAAGAAAAAGTATTAGAAATGACAATAGAAGATTTAGAGCTTTCTGTACGTTCATTTAACTGTTTAAAGAGAGCTGGTATTGTAACAGTAGAAGATTTAGTAAATAAAACTCAGTCAGAAATGATGAAAGTAAGGAATTTAGGTAAAAAGTCATTAGATGAAGTAACAAATAAATTACATTCATTAGGATTAGACTTTGCGCCAGATGATGATTAAAATAAATTAGAAAGGTGTGAAAGAAGTGGCAAAGAATAGAAAACTAGGAAAAACAACTGCACAAAGAAAAGCATTGCTAAGAACACAAGTAACTGATTTATTAGTAAACGAAAAAATAACTACAACATTAGCTAGAGCTAAAGAAACTCAAGCTATAGCTAATAGTCTAATTGCTTTAGCTATTAAAGAAAAAGATAATTTCGAAATGGAAGATAAAAAAATAGTAAGAGCAAAAAGAGATACTAATGGAAACAAAGTTACAGAATTAGTAAAAAGCAAAAACGGTAAAGAATATTTAAAAGTTGTTAAAGAAGAAGTAACAGAAAAAAGACAAAAAGATATGCCTTCAAGATTAAATGCAAGAAGAAAAATAATGAATACTGTTTGCAAAGTTAAAGATGCAGATGGAAGAAACATAGACATTCCAGCAAAATTATTTGGAGAATTAGCAGAAAGATATGCTACAGCTGGAAAAGTTGGAGGATATACAAGAATAATTAAAGTAGGACCTCGTAAAGGTGACGCTGCAGAAATGGCAATATTAGAATTATTAAAATAATTAATAAATATATAAACTACACCTAAAATATTAAATATAATTTAGTATTTTAGGTGTAGTTTTTTTTATAATGTAAATAATTAATATATAGGAGAGATATATGAATTTTATTTGGGAAATTATAAAATTAATAATAGAATTATTAATCATAATCTTTGTGTCTAAGAATCTATTAGTTCCAGTACTTAGAAAAGTTGGAGAACTTTTAGAATTAAAGCCACAAACTATAGGGAATATTTCTGGAATTGCGACAAGTATTCCTGAATTTTTAACAGTAACATTTTCATCTATTAGTGGAATGGCAGATGCAGGGATTTTTAATATACTAAGTTCTAATATTATTAATTGTATTCAATATATATTGGCTATGGCCATAAATAAAAATCTAAAAGTTTTAAAAAATAAAGCATTAAAAATAAATCTTGTATTAGTATTGATAACGATAATAATTCCAATAATTATCTGGAAAATAGATATAGGAGATAGTGTAGCAATAGCAGTAATATATATTATCTTATTTTATGTTTTCAATAAAATAAATAAGCATTATAACGGAAAATTCAATATTGAAACTAAAGAAACGATTTCACATGTAAAAACAAATAAAAAGAAGATACCTATTTATTTTGTATATATTTTGCTAATAGGAATTATATTATATTTAGTAGGAAATTTGCTAAGTGACACGCTAGAAAATTTACGCTATATTTTTGATGTTTCAGAAATTATTATAGGTATAGTTTTGGGAATTGCAACAAGTATACCAGAATTTGTTACATTTATAGAAAGTCAAAAATTTCATAAAAATAGTAACGAAGAATTAGGTGTAATAGAAGCTAGTAATAATCTTTTGGTATCTAATACATTAAATCTATTTATAATTCAATCAATATCAATCATAATAATAAATTTTTTGGAATAATTTGAGAAAATTTGAATATACTTACTATAGGATGATTGAGGTGATAAAATGATTTATGAAACATATATTAAAGAAAGTAAAATTATAGACAAGACAGATGAAGAGAAAAGTCTTGATTTAGTTAAGTCATTAATAAAGACAAAAATGGATTTAGAATTGGCAAGTAAAAATTTTGAATTTGCTGATGGAGAGCTTGTAGATTATTATGCATATCAGATAAAAGCTAATCAAGCCAAAATAAATTATTTATTAAAAAAGATAAAAAGAAGAGGACTGATAATAGATAATATTCAAGAAAGAGATATTAGAAATTTAATTAAACAAGAAGCAATGTAATGTATATTTGTCCATATGACTTCATAAATATTAGTAGGAGTGATGTATATGGACTATAATAATATGTTAGTTTTTGCAGCATCAATATGTTTTATATTTTTATTTGGAAGGATATTCGTAAAGCCACTTAAATTTGTATGCAAATTAGCACTAAATTCAGTTCTAGGAGGTTTATTAATATTAGTAATAAACTATATAGGTCAAGGATTTAATTTTCATATAGGGCTAAATATTTTTACGTCTGCTTTAGTTGGATTATTGGGATTGCCAGGTGCAGTACTATTAATAATATTGCAATTATTTATTATATAAAATAAAAATTACTTTTGAATGTAAAATGAATATGATATAGTTCAATTATAAAAGATATTGTTAGTTAAAAGAATGGAGAAATAAAATGATTAATGAACTTAACCCTATAGGAATCGGAACATATAAATTAGATATGGAAAATAAAGAAGAAACATTAGAAGGATTATTATATTCGGTAAAAAAAGGACAAAATTATATAAGTACAAGTTTAATGTATTCAAACTATGAAATTGTCGATTTTTTAAAACAATTATTTGCGAAGATCAACAGGGAAGATATATTTGTAATGTCACACTTAGAAAAATATATAGAGAATAAAAATGATGTAGAAAAGCAAGTAGATGAGTATTTAACAAGAATGAACATAGATTATATAGATGCATTGCAAATACATACTCCAGAAGTATGTAAAATACCATTACTAGATGTGTATTATGAAATGCAAAAAATGTGTGAAAAAGGAAAGGTTAGATATTTATCTACTAGTAATACAACTTTGGAGCAATTAGAAGAATTAAATAAAAACTTTGGAATATATAGTTTTGAGGGAGTATATAATTTAGACTGCAAAATATATGAGAATATTGGAGTAGTAGATTATTGTAAAAAGAACAATATAAAATTTATATGCTATCAAGCACTAAGAAGAAATAAGATAGCAGAAGCAAATTATAAATTTTTAGTAGAAATGGCAAAAAAATATAATAAAACCCAAAACCAAATTTTAATTAATTGGATGTTAAAAGAAAAAGGATTATTTACATTAATAAAAACATCACAGAAAGAATATATAGATAGTAATTTAGAAGCATTGGACTTTAAATTACAACAAGAAGATGTACAACTATTAAATGAATTTCAAAATGAAAAATTTAATGCTATAGAAATAGATTGGGAAGCTAATAAAGGTGGGGTAACCATAGATAAATTGGCAAGCCAAATTTAAGAAATAAATAAAAAAGCGACTTTTAAAGTCGCTTTTTTTTGTTTAGGGAAAAAAGGAGCGTCCCCAAATCCCTAT
>USBY01000023.1 GCA_900553015.1 uncultured Clostridium sp.
TTCCTGCTGGACAGTCTATTAAAATATAGTCAAATTCTTCTTTTAATTGCTTTGTTAAATCTCTCATTTGTTCTTCTGTTATTGCACTTTTATCTCTTGTTTGGGCAGCAGGTAATAGGAATAATTCTTGAAAACGCTTGTCCTTAATTAATGCTTGTCTTAATTTACATTTTTCTTCTACAACATCTACGATATCATAAACAATTCTATTTTCTAGTCCCATTACGACATCCAAGTTACGAAGTCCTATATCTGTATCTACTAATACTACTTTTTTTCCTTCTAATGCTAGGGCAGAACCTAAGTTAGCTGTTGTAGTTGTTTTTCCTACTCCTCCTTTACCAGATGTTATAACTATTACTTCTCCCATAAATCTTCCTCCTTAAGCTAGTGCTTTTATATCTCATTTATACATAAAATTTGACATTACTATAATATATGAAAAAGTATAAAAAGTCAATCTTAGAAAGCTTATTTGCGTAAGATTTATACGTTTTTTTACTCTATATTTTTAGAAAGGAAAAAAGCAGGATAACATCCTGCTTCATCCGTTTACAAATATAAAATTTCCTCTACAAAAAAAGTAAATAATCTAAGACGTTTTTCTTCTACGCCTTTTCTTTTCTGCGCTTCCAGAACCACTTCTTTGTTTATGTTCATTTTTCGCTTGCTCCCGGTAAGTGCTATAAGCTCTTGGCAGATCTGCTCTAACGCTTTTTCTTCTTTACTTAAATCCATGAGAGCCAGTTCAAACACAATTACATATTTACCTAATTGCGTAAGATTTGGATTTGCTGTAGCAATGGAATTTAACGAATAGTTTATCGCCAAACTATTTAGCTCTAAAATCGTATCAATATTCGCATTGTTATACTCTTCATAAGCTTTTTCCATGTATTCTTCCGAATAGGTTCTAACCAGGCTTTTAAAAAAGTACCACTCCGGTTTTTGAAGTCCTTTACTAAGCAAGAGCTCCTCAAATTTTATATGTGAAAACCTAAACGTAGACATGATAAAAACTATCTCCCGAATTTTTAGTTCATTATCACTTGGTGAAAAAAGCATTTGCGGAGTAAAGTTACCAAAGTCTTTTTCTATGTTTTTTATAATGCATCGTACTAATTTAACAGCCTCGTTAATTACAATATTTTTTTCGTCTTTAGATGTCAAATTTAAAAAGTTTTGTATTTGTAACTCATTGCTTAATATGAGGCCTGTCGCAATATTATAATAGAAATTTTCTTTTAAAAGTTCCTCACCTCTTCGCTCGTCTGCTCCTTCAAGTAGCTCTTTATATAGTATGTTTTCATCTTTTGGGTAAAGCTTACCTTCTACAAACCTTCCTGCACTTTGCCAGAATGCTCTAAAATCACCGTCCATATTTCTCAGGACTCTGACTAAGCACCAATAAATTGGTCTATTTAATTTAATTACCAATAGACTACTTTGCAAAAAAGGGTGTGCCAAGATATCTAATAGAAGTAAGTAGTAGAATTTCAGTCTGTTTTCTTCTATCCTGGTAAGACTATATGATTCTACTTTTTCTTTCATATATTTTGGAAATTCCATTTTTCCAAAATCATTTTCCTCTGTTATATATCCAGCTACTGTGGGATAACCGTTATCTGCTACTTCAAGCTCTATTTCATATAGAGCTGAAGTGTTTCTCATTGCTTTTATAAATTCTTCAGATAACAGTTCAGCATAAATAATTTGCCTTATTTTAGCTACATCTTCCATTTCTGCAGTTTTTATTTTTTCACCCATAAGTACAAGATATTCATTTCTTTGCATTTCGCAAAATATAGCCAATATCTGTTTCTGAACACGGTTCATATCCTGCTCAAATGTTGACAAAATATTACTATGTATCTTTTCCACGCCTTTTGGCAACTCTTGAGTAAACATCTTCTCCGATGATAATATAACTCGCGAACTTATTTTCCCGTCCTCGATTATTTCCTTCGTTGTCCCTGAATTAGGTAATTTTGAAGCATGTTTTAAATCTCCAAAATACCGATTAAATTCATTTAGTTCCTTTGGTCTTAGCTTCTTACGTATTAACATAATGATTTTCTCCTCCTTCTTAGACCTTTTTCAACTTGCTTTTAGCCTTTATAGTATATCACTTTCCGCAGATTATGTCTACTTAAGATTTTTATTTTTTTATGACCATTTATTCTAACAAATTGCCTTGACACTTACGGCTTTTAAGAATATACTTTAAGTGTATATTTATACGTAAATTTACTAAAAGGAGGTAATTTCAAACCAATGAACGATTTAATTGAAATTAGATGGCATGGTAGAGGTGGTCAAGGTGCAAAAACAGCTTCTTTGTTACTAGCTGATGCAGCATTTAACACAGGAAAATATATACAAGGATTTCCTGAATACGGAGCTGAAAGAATGGGTGCGCCAATCACAGCTTATAACAGAATTAGTACAACACCTATTAGAATACATTGTAATATTTACAATCCAGATTATGTAGTAGTTGTTGATGACACTTTGTTAAATTCTGTAGATGTTACTGCAGGTTTAAAAGAATCTGGAGCAATCATTATTAATACTACAAAAGACGGTGAAACACTAAAAAGATTATTAAAAGGATATAAAGGACACATATATACAATAGATGCAAGAACTGTTTCCATCGAAGCTTTAGGAAAGTATTTTCCAAATACTCCTATGCTTGCTGCAGTTGTTAAAGTAACAGGAATTATTCCTGAAAAAGAATTCTTACAAGATATGGAAGGTTCTTTTAAACACAAATTTGCAAAGAAACCAGAAGTTATAGGTGGAAATATGAAAGCATTAGAAATAGCATTACAAAAAGTTATACAAGTACAATAACAGGGATTAGAGGGACATTCCTATATTAAAATTCTACTTAAAGTTTTGTTTTTATGTTTACAAATGAACTTTAAGCCCCGTCCCCAAAGTTCATAAGAAAGGAGTTTAAAAATGGATAAGACAAATATAAATAACTCAACTCCAATGGAAGATATGACAATTGGAGGAACAATATATAATGCTGGAAATTCTCGCGAAGTTAAAACTGGAGATTGGAGAAGCATGAAACCTATATTTGATAGTGAAAAATGTAAACAATGTGGGTTATGTTTCCCTGTTTGCCCAGAAAACGCGATTCCAGTTGGAAAAGATATGAAAAGAACAGATTTTAATTATGATTATTGTAAAGGATGTGGCGTTTGTGCCAAAGTTTGTCCTTTTAAAGCAATCTCAATGGTAGAGGAGGGAATTGAATAATGAGTATTAGAGAACGTTTAAGTGGTAATGAAGCTGCAGCTACAGCTATGAAGCAAATAAATCCAGACGTTGTTGCTGCCTTCCCTATTACACCATCAACAGAAATACCACAATATTTTTCTACTTTTGTTAGCAATGGTGCTGTTGATACAGAATTCGTTGCAGTAGAAAGTGAACATAGTGCAATGAGTGCCTGTGTTGGTGCAGAAGCTGCAGGTGCTAGAGCTATGACAGCTACATCTTCAAACGGATTATCTTTCATGTGGGAAATGATATATATAGCTTCATCATTACGTTTACCTATAGTAATGTCACTTGTTAATAGAGCTGTATCTGGACCATTAAATATCCACAATGATCACTCTGATGCAATGGGTGTTCGTGATGCTGGATGGATAATGTTATTCTCAGAAAGTAATCAAGAAGCATATGATAACTTATTAATGGCTCATAGAATAGCAGAACATAAAGATGTTTTATTACCATTAATGGTTTGTCAAGATGGATTTATTACATCACATTCTATAGAAACAATAGATTTAGTAGAAGATGATAAAGTAAAAGAGTTTGTTGGTACATATAAGCCAGAACATTACTTATTAAATAGTAAAGAACCTATTTCTATGGGACCTTTAGATTTACAAGGATATTTATTCGAACATAAGGCTCAACAAGCACAAGCTATGAAAAATGCTAAAAAAGTTATTTTAGAAGTAGCAGAAGAATTCGAAAAATTAACAGGTAGAAAATATGGTTTATTCGAAGAATATAAATTAGAAGATGCAGATGTTGCTATTGTTTGTATGAACTCTACAGCAGGTACTGCAAAATTTGTAGTAGATGATTTACGTAGTAAAGGTGTTAAAGCTGGACTATTAAAAGTTCGTGTATTTAGACCATTCCCTGCAGAAGAAATTGCTAAAGCTTTAGCAAATGTAAAAGCAGTTGCAGTATTAGATAAAGCAGATTCTTTAAATGCTGCTGGTGGTGCATTATTTACAGATGTTACATCTGGTATGTATGTAAATAATATTCATGTACCTACAGTAAGTTATATCTATGGAATTGGCGGTAGAGATACAAAATCTGATGACATCGAAAAAGTTTACAATGATTTATTAGAAATCGTAGAAACAGGAAAAATAGATAATCCTTATAGACATTTAGGATTAAGAACGAAAGGAGCTGAAAAATAATGCCATATAATTTAAAAGAAGTAGTCGCAAATAAACCTTCAAGATTTTCTGAAGGACATAAAATGTGTGCAGGTTGTGGAGCTCCACCAGTTGCTAGAATGGTTTTACGTGCATTAAAACCAGAAGATCATGCTGTAATCGCTACAGCTACTGGATGTATGGAAGTTTCTACATTTACATACCCATATACATCTTGGACAGATTCATTTATTCATACAGCTTTCGAAAATGCTGGAAGTACATTATCTGGTGTTGAAGCTGCATACAAATCTTTAAAGAAACAAGGAAAATTAGAAGAAGATACACATACAAAATTCATCGCATTTGGTGGAGATGGTGGAACTTATGATATAGGTTTACAATCACTTTCAGGTGCTATGGAAAGAGGTCATGACATGGTTTATGTATGTTACGATAATGGTGCATATATGAACACAGGTATTCAACGTTCTTCTGCAACCCCTAAATTTGCAGATACAACAACTTCACCTGCTGGAACAGTTATCCCAGGTAAAGCACAAGAAAGAAAAGATTTAACAGAAATAATGGTATCACATCATTTACCATATGTTGCTCAAACTCTTGCTATGACTAATTTTAAAGATTTATATGAAAAAGCAGAAAAAGCAATATATACAGAAGGACCAACATTCTTAAATGTAATGGCTCCTTGCCCAAGAGGATGGGGATACCCAACAGAAGACTTAATGCAAATTAACAAATTAGCTGCAGATACATGTTATTGGCCACTATATGAAGTTGTAGATGGTAAATATAAAATAACATATAAACCAGCTAAGAAACTTCCAGTAGAAGAATTCTTAAAACCACAAAAACGTTTTAGACATATGTTTAAACCAGGAAATGAGTGGATGATAGAAGAATTCCAAAGAATAGTTGATAAGAGATGGAATGAATTATTACAATTAGAAGAAATGACAAATAAAGAATAAATACTGAAGAGGGATTTGGGGACGTTCCTTTTTTCCCTCTTTTTCAATATACTTAAGTTACAAATCTATGATGATTTTATTCTTTTATAACTTAAATTTTTAAGAGTTAAGATTTCTTTATCTTAACTCTTTTTATGTATTTCCCTATTATTTATAATTTCAAACCCTAATTTTGTTATTTTATAAACTGTAACTGTTTTTCCTGTATATTTACAAGTTTTTTTAGCAGTTGCTTCTACAAAACCCATTTTTTCTAATTCGGTTAATCTTGGAGCGGTTGTGTTACGTTCATCTGTATTTGTTAATTTTTGCTTATATAATTCAACCGCAATTTCTTTAGCAGTTTTATTTCCCATACATAAACTTTCTAGAATTTGTTCATATCTTACCTTTCTATTTGGCTTAATCTCTTCGAAACTTTTTCTTCTAGTTAGCCAAGTTATTTTCATTTGTACATCTCCTTTAGGGATTTGGGGACGTTCTTTAAATCCCGCTTTTACTACTATTTTTATTATAAATTCTTAACTATTTCTTATTTTAGTTTTTTCTCTATTACCGAAATTCTATTTTTACCTATTCCTAATATAGCACAAATATTTTTATTGCTTATTTTATATTTCACCTTTAAAAATTTTTTGAACTCTAAAATTAAGCTATTAGATTTTCTAATTTCAGCTATAGATGTATTATACTTATTACAAAATTCCTCGATGATTATTTCTACACTTTGTCTTTCAACTTTTTCCAATCTTTCATCTTCATCAATAAAATGATATTCTATTCTTTTATCTACATCGGTAGATGCATATTTAAAATTTTCTCCGAAAATTGAACATAAAATATCATTCCTCATCTTGTCCTCTAAAAAATCTTTACATGAAGAATATTGATAAAAATGAGCTTTTTCTACTATCCCAGCTTTCACTGGATTTTCATGGATATATTTTATACAAGAAAGCAAATGAATCCCATTTTCTATCATTTCAGAATGATATCTATTGAAAAAAACATATCCAGATCTCTCTTCTTGTAAGTTATAAAATATAGCATATGCTGTATTTATTTTTCGCATAAGTGTTTCTACTTTATTTATTTCTTTAGTATGTATTAATAAATGTGCATGATTATCCATAACACAATATGCTATTAAATCTATCCCCTCTAATTCTTTAATACATTTATTTAATAAAAAAGTATACTTTTCCTTGTATTCTTGTTTATAAAAAATAAATTCACTCTTTATACCTTTTGCAACAATATGTACAAATTTAGATACTATATTTTTTCTAGCAATTCTAGACATCAGCCCTCCTATTTATTTTACTAATTTGGATATAATTTTGGAATTAATAATAAATTAGATAATAATAGAAAAAATTAATTTTTAATTATAAGAAAAAATGATTATAAAAATTCTAAAGATATAAAAATACTTAATTATAATGGAACGTTCTTTAAAATAATTTAGGGATTTAAAGAACGTCCCCAAATCCCTAATTAAATCTATGTAATTATTCTTCTTCTGGCGCTTCAACTGGGCAAACTCCTGCACATGTACCACAAGAGATACAAGCTTCTGGATCTATTACGAATTTATCATCTCCTTGTGAAATGCATCCTACTGGACATTCTGCTGCACAAGCTCCACAACTTATACATTTATCTGTTATTTTATATGCCATAATATTCACCACCTTTCAGTACTATATTTTTTACTACATTATTGCTACTACTTATCTGCTACGTTCGAGCATTAATTACGTTAAACCATTAATTCATTATATGTTATAATAAAACATTTATTACATTACATATCGTCTTCTACTAATATATCATTTTTTGCTAAATTTTCAAGTTCTTCTAATTCTTTTTCATTTTCTTTTTCTTCTGGGTCAATTTCCTCTGTTTCGCTTGCTTTAATTAGCTTTACATCCTCTGCCTTATATTTTTTATAATGATATCCATCATCATCTTCAAATTTTACTCTTACATTTTCCTTAAGGATTTCTACACTATCTACAGTTCCTTCTCCGTCAGCTGTTTCTACAATAGAACCTACTTTTGGTAGTCTTCCTAATTTTTCTTCGTATGCCTCTTGCTCATATTTTAAACAACACATTAATCTACCACATACTCCAGATATTTTAGATGGATTTAGTGACATGTTTTGTTCTTTAGCCATTTTTATAGAAACTGCATCAAAGTTATTTAGAAAACTACAGCAACAAAGCTCTCTACCACAAACTCCATTGCCACCCATTCTTCTAACTTCGTCTCTTACACCAATTTGTCTAAGTTCTATTCTTGTTTTAAATATTGCAGCTAGATCTTTTACTAATTCTCTAAAGTCAATTCTACCATCTGCTGTAAAATAAAATAATATTTTTGATCTATCAAATTTATATTCTACATCTATAAGCTTCATTGGTAATTTATGTTTTGCAATCTTATCTAAGGCAATCTTAAAAGCTTCTTTTTCCTTTTGTTTGTTCTCTTCATTTTGTCTTATATCTTTCTTTGTAGCAACTCTTAATACTTTTCTTAAAGGTTCTACAATCTTTTCATCAGGCATTAATTTATTAGCCATAGCTATTTTAGCAAATTCTTCACCATTTGCAGTATCAGCTATAACTGTATCCTGTAAATTTAACTTTAAGCCTGCTGGATCAAAAAAATATATTTTACCTGGCTTTTTAAATTTAATACCTACTACTTCTTTCACTATTAATCTCCTTCCACATATTCATTAGTAGATAGTCTATAGACATATCATAATTACTATTTGCTCTTAATCTTTTTTTAACTTCTTCTACTGTAAAAATACAATTTGCAAATTTAAACGAATTGTTTGAATTTGATCTAATTTTGATATCTAATAAAATATTTATATAATCTAAAATATTATAAATATCATCTTTATTTTCATATATTATACTTGCTGAATTTATAAAGTTAACTAAATTCTCTTTATCTATTATATCAAATAATTTAGTTATTTGCTCGTATTCTGACGATTTTTCTTTAATTAATAGTGCTTTTTTTATACTTCCACCTACAGCATCTAAAAAAGAGTCATTTATATCTTTCATTTCGAACTGTTCTGTTAGCACTTTTTTTACACTGTTTTTATCTAAATTATTAAAATATAATTTCATACATCTAGATTTTATAGTATTTAAAACTTTATTTTCATTTGATGTTATAAGAATTATAACAATATACTCTGGTGGCTCTTCTAATGTTTTTAATAAACAGTTTTGTGCCTCTTGCGTCATAAGTTCTGCATCATTAATTAAATATACTTTATAGTCCGAATTTATTGGCTTTTCTGCAATTTTAACTTGCATATTTCTTATTTGCTCTATTTTTATTGCGCTTCCTTCTTCGTTTATCAAATTAAAATTTGCATTATTATTTGTATTAAACTCTACACATGATTTACAAATATTGCATGGTCTATTATTTTCTGAAGTACACAAAATTGCTTTTGCAAATTCTTTTGCAAGCATCTTTTTTCCTATCCCTTCTTCACCTATAAATAAATAACTATGCAATATATTTTTTGTATTTATGTTATTTGATAATATATTTTTTATATTTTCATGACCTGCAATATTTTCAAACAAGTCTATTCCTCCTACTCTTCTACTTTTCCAAATTCATTAAGTGGCCAAAATCTTATTAAGACTTTTCCTTCTATTCTTTCTAGTGGAATACATCCAAAAGCTCTACAGTCTACACTTGAGTTTCTATTATCTCCCATTGCAAATACAGTATTTTCTGGAACTATAATATCAGAAAACATTCCCTCTGCATCATCAGTTATAATTCCTGACTGTAAATAATCTTCTTTTAATTCTTCTTCATTTATATATACTTTACCATTTTTTATTTGTACATGGTCACCTGGCAATCCTATAACTCTTTTAATATAACTTGTCTTTCCAATTTCTAATACATTGTAGCTAAAACTTTCAAAAATATTTCTTTCTTCATCTTCATAAATTGCTACAGGATTAGAAATATCTGTATCTTCTTCTGTTCTGTACGTAACAGTTGGAGCTTCAAACGTAATTATATCTCCTCTTTTTGGCATTTGTTTAAAAGTTCTTCCTAGTCTATTTAAAATTAATCTTTGGTTTTCTTCTAATGTAGGATACATTGATTCCTGTTTTACAACTGTTGGAGTTAAAATAAAATATTTTATTAATAAAGCTAATATAATTGCAATTACTATACAAATAATCCAGCCACCAATTTCTTTAATTATCTTTTTGTTCCTGGATATTTGGTTGTCTTCTAGCTTCTCCTTCATTTAAGTTTTCTTCCTCCTTTAGGATAAATTTGTTATTTGTCTTTGTAGGTATTCTTATTACAACTTCTGTTCCTTCATTAAGTTTACTCTTTATATCTATTGTTCCATTATTTCTATCTAATATTTCTTTTGCTATAGAAAGTCCTAAACCAGTTCCACCCATTTCTCTTGTTCTGGCTTTATCTACTCTATAAAATCTTTCGAAAATTCTTTCCAAATCTTCTTCTGGAATACCTATTCCTGTATCTATAAATTTTATGTATGCATCATTATATACAAATCCTACATAAATGTTAATTGTTCCATTTTCATTTGTATATTTAATACTATTTGATAGTATATTTATTATTACTCTTTCTATTCCGTCCTTTTCTGCATATACAGGTGGTACATTTGCAGTAACTAAACAATGTACTTTTAAATGTTTCTTATCTATTTCTATTTGAAGTTTCTCTTGGCACTTCTTAGCAAGTTCACCTAAATCAAACTCTTCTTTTACTATATTTGTCTTATTGCTATCAAATCTAGAAAGAGATAATAAATCTGTTACTAATTTTGACATTCTTTTCGCTTCTGAAGATATTACACCTAAAAATTTAGTCTCTATTGCTTTATCATGGTCTGTCTCTAGCAAAGTATCTGCATATCCCATTATTGATGTTATTGGCGTTTTTAATTCATGTGATACATCTGCTACAAATTCTTTTCTCATATTATCTAGTTTTACATGCTCTGTTATATCTTGTATAAGAACCATAACTCCTGCTGGTCTATCTTTTTCATCTTTTAATATTTCAAATGCTAAGTTTAAATATCTATCTTTTACTTTTACTTTTTGCTCTGATGATGTCCAATCTTCTAGGTAGATTATTTTTTCCATGTTAATGTCTATATTTACATTCTTAAAAATAGTTTCAAAATCTGTATCTTCTTCCATTATGGATAATGATCTTGTTGCAGCTGGATTTATTAAAATAACCTTTCCTTCCATGTTAAAAGCAATTATACCATCACTCATATGTAAAAGAATTGTTTCCATTTGCTTTTTTTGTGTAGAAATCTCTGATAAATTAGTTTGCAATTTTGTTGTCATTTCCTCAAAAGTATCTGCCAAATTGTCTATCTCATTCTTATTTTTTACATGAGCATTTTTTTCCTTTGATGTCAACTTTTCTGCATTCTTTATTAATTTATCGATTGGCTTTACGACTGTTTTTGAAAGGAAAATTCCTACAATAATGCTAATTACTCCTAATAATACTAAAGAAATCATTGATACAGTTTTAATATTATTAATTTCTTCTATTATTACATCTGTAATTTGAGCTGTGTTTAAAGCTGTATTTATCGCTTCTAATGAGTTAGTAAAAAATAATCCTAATCCTATAATTATAAACATTCCTAATATAAAAAATATTAATACTATTTTTAATTGTATATTCTTTATCATTTATTACTCCTTGCTACACTACTTTTAAGTGATTCATTATACTAATAAAATCGCCAGTTAAAATAGACTACATATCTGTATTTCGACCGACGATTTTTACTCATTTGCATTGTGACTTTTTTCCACAATTTATTGGATTTACTCCAATTATAACCTACTAAATATTTTAATAGTAGCTTTATTTATATTTATTTATCACCTGTAGCTATATAATAACCTACTCCTCTTTTAGTTATTAATATTTTCGGATTTGATGTATCCTCTTCTATCTTTTCTCTTATTCTTCTTACAGTAACATCTACAGTTCTAATATCACCATAATATTCATAACCCCATACTTTTTCTAGTAGAGTTTCTCTTGTTACAACTTGACCTAATTGATTTGCTAAATATTTTAAAACTTCAAATTCTCTTAATGTTAAATCTATAACTTTATTTTTTACTCTTGTTTCGAATTTATCAACATCTAATTGTAAATCTCCTACAATTATTTTATTAGTATTTGCTTCTGTTTTTCCGTCTTCGTAGCTTCCTTTACCTTTTCTTAAGTTAGCTTTTATTCTTGCCATCAACTCTCTTATACTAAAAGGTTTTGTTATATAATCATCTGCTCCTAATTCTAATCCTAATATTTTATCTATTTCTTCACCCTTTGCACTAAGCATTATAATTGGAACATTTAAAGTATGTCTTATTCTTTTGCAAACAGATAATCCGTCCATTTTAGGAATCATAATATCTAATAATATTAAGTCAGGTGTATTATTTAAAGCTATATCTACTGCTTTTTCCCCATCTGTTGCCTCTAGGGTATTATATCCCTCTTTTTCCAAATTATATACTAGCATATCAATTATTGGTTGTTCATCATCCACAATTAATATCGTTTTTTTATCAGTACTTGTTTCGCCTTCCACAAATGTTCCACCTTTCTTATAAAATTCCATACATAATTTATATCACAATCTTAAAATTTGTACAAGTATTTAAGTAATTTTTTTCTACAATAAGCTTGCGGCTCCAATAATTCCGGCATCATTACCTAAACTAGCAAGAACTATACTTATTTCTTTTCTTGAATTAAATAATAGGCCTTTTTCTTGAATTGCCTTTTTTAACCTTGGAATAATTAGATCCCCAATATAAACAAAACTTCCACCAATACATATAATTTCTGGTTCAAATATATTTATTAAATTTGCTATTCCTATTGCCAAATATTGTATATATTCTTCTATAAGTGGCTTTATTCTTAAATCATCTATATGTTTTCTGATTTCATTTACAACATTGGCTCCTGTCTCGTTTTCATTTAATTCTAAGGTTTCTGATATTTCTCTTTTTAACACTTTCATAGAGCAATATGTTTCGAAACAGCCCTTACTTCCGCATTTACATTCTCTACCATCTTTTTGTATTATCATATGACCAAATTCCATTCCAGATTTATATCTAGGTTCTACTAATTTATTATTTATGAACGCTGCTCCACCTATTCCTGTTCCTAAACATAAATATATATTATCCTGTGCTGATTTTGTACTTCCATACATACTTTCTGCAATACCAGCACATTTAGCATCATTTTTTATTTTTACCTCTAATCCAAATTCTTTATTTAAAATTTTTGCTATATCTAGTTTTTCTACACCTAAATTTACAACATTATATATACAATTATTTTCTATAGTTCCTGGTGATGCAATCCCTATATATCCAAGTTCTTTAGTTTCTATGTCTTGCTCTTTTAAAATCACTTTAATAAAATTTGTAATTGTATTTATAATCATTTTCTCTATGTTTTTCTTGTCTTTTTCTGTAATATCTACTTCTTTTTTATTTATTATTTTACCACTTGAACCTACAAGACCTACTCCTATATGACTTCCACCTATATCTATTCCTATATTCATACTTCCACTCTCCCTATGCTTTTAGTACTTTTATACAATTATACTATATATTAAAACTAGTATATCTGCTAAACATAAATAAAAACCTATTGGTAATTTTGCAAGTTCTTTAGCATTCTGCTTTTTAATTACTCTTCTTTTTCGTATTGTAGAAATTTTTCCAATTAAAATATATAATCCAATAACTAATAACGTATATATAACTGTTACTGCAAAAATATATTTATCTGTAAATATTGCCATATACATGCAAAGCATTAAAATTTGCAATACATATAATGACTCACCTTTTTTTCTTATAATAATCGTATCTATTATTAATAATATTACAAATATGACTAAATAAATTAAATACTCAATTAAATGATATTTATTATTAACATATAAATAAATTATTTGTATTGCTTCTACAATAAAACCTACAAGTAAAATCCTTTTAGAAATTTTATGCTCTTTTTTATCTATAATTGCAATACCTATTAAAACTAATAAATATATTATACTAAATATAAAATTAATCATTTTTTTCTCCTAACATTTTTTTAGGCATATACTAATGTATATGCCTATTCTATCATATAAATATTTAATTTACAATTTTAAGTTATAGCCTAAATCACTATATTTTTAGTTTACATCTTTTACTTTCAAGTTTTGTGTATCTATTGTAACTACATATTTATCTCCATTGTTTGTAACATATTCTACAGAGCTTCCATCTGCTCCTTCTTTAAAGTTTGAAGCTTTATCTATTGCTTTTACAACTGCATCTATAACATCTGGATTTGTATTTGTTTGTACTAATCCATTAACATTCATTTCAGATTGTTCTTGTTCTTTTTCTACTACTTTTAATGCCATTGTTACAATATCTTTAGCATATGCTTTATCTCTTTCTGCCTCTAATGCATTATCTTTTCCTGTTAATCCATCTTGACCAAATACTAAGTATACTATAACTCCTGCTAAACATAGTAATACAATTATTGTTATTATTAAAACTACTAATGTTATTCCCTTTTCTTCTCTTACCTTATTTAACATATAAACGTCTCCCTTCTTTTGTATATATATTGCGCGTAACACTTTTGCAGTTTTCTTCTAACAATATTTTATCTGTTTATATAAAAAAGTCAAGGTATTTAATTTAAACATAATAATAATGTAATATTTACGTAATATTATATCTACCTTACGCCTCCAGCGCCTCCTCCGGCACCTTTTCCTCCACCTTTAGAGAAGCCTCCTCCTAATCCTAAACCAGATACTAAGTTAAATGAACTTGCTGCTGCCAAATCGATTGATGAATTTAGATATAATTCTGATAATAATTGTGAAAAGTCTATATTTATATTAAGAACTAAATTCTCTACTATTCTTAAATCTTGCCTTATTTCGTATATGCTAACTGAATCATCATTTTCATTATCATCTTCATTTGGTTTAATTTCTGTTTTTATTTCTTCTATTACTTTATCAGAAATTCCAAATGCAGTTGCATAAACTAGAAATTGTTCCCATAATCCTAAATCTCTTGTTCTCTTTTCATTTAACAAAGAATAATCTTCTAAATATTTTTTTAGTCCTTGCCATTTTTGGCTTTCTTCCAATCCTTTTTCACTTAAATAATATGTAACTCTTCGTATTCTAAATAGTAATACTAAAGAGATAACTGGTAATATAGCAATAATCATAAATAATAAGTTTAGGAAAAACCATGTAAGTCCAATTACAAGTATAATAATTCCTAGATTAACACTAATATCCCATGAATACTCACCATGAATTCTTTTTCTCTTTTCACTATTTACCTTTCTTACATTACCATTTAAAGTTTCGATAACTTCTATTTTGCTGTATACATTACTTGCTAGTTCTACAAATTCACTTTTGTTTGCCTCGTTGTAATTTATATGTCCATTTATATCTTGTATTGGCAATATACCATCATCATTGGTAAGACTAATAATATAATCTAATATCATATTTTCATCTTTTGATAATTCTTTTATTTCTGTTTGTACATATTTTTGTTTTCCTTTATATTTTTGGGTATTATCCGATAATTCTATATAAGAAATCATCTTATCTTTTACAAGCTTTTCTTTTATATCAATATAACCTTTATATTTTAAGTCTAAGATTGTTGCTGCAAAAATTTTATTAAAATCACCATGTTCAACTTGAAAACTAGAATTTAATAAAAATGCTGCTCTTCCTGGTGAAGAATTTTCGTTTGGAATCTCTCTAAAGTACTCATATCTTGTATTATATAATTTTATCTGTTTTAATTTTTGTGTCAATTTTTTTATTTTTTTAACTTCATATATAATTATATATATGTATAATGCAAGTATTCCAATTAAAAGTATTGTATTTAAAATTCTATATTTGTTCGAATCATTTGCTAAACTCTTTTCTTCATTTATTATTGTGTCTTTCATTGCTACATTCTGATATCTATTTTCATTTTGCACAATATTTGGTGGCAATAATAACCTTACTTCTAAAAATTGATTTGCACTATAACGTGAAATATTAAATGTTACTGTATTTTTATCTTTTATTCTAATTGATCCAGTCATGCTATTTATATGACCCCATGCTTTTATTTGTGACTTATGATCTATATTACCTTGAATTGATATTGTTCCAGTAATTTTTTTGGCTGGTATAGAAAAGTCCTCTCCAAGGAACTGCCAATATAATTCTGAACAATCATTATATTTCGTTATAATATTTTTTACATTATATGCTAATCTATATTTTTTACGTACTTTTTTACCTGCTGTTCCTGTTCCCCAAGATACTACTGTTTTGGTACTATCTTCGGTTACTTTATAACAGCCACTTTGAAATTCATTTCCTACTTTAAGAGGTACTTGGGCTCCATCAATTATTTCATATACTTGTAAGCCTCCTACACCAAAATATTTTGACATATCTTTTTTAAAGCTTTTATATATATTGCTTGCATCGTCTAGAGTTATATCCCAATCCTCTACAACAGTCATATCTCCATGTTCTGTTAATTTGGCGTTAAATTCCAAATTATTTAATATTGCACTCGCTGCAAATGTTTCTTTTGGGCATATTATATATAATAATATTATTGCGCCTAAAATTATAAATATTTTTAATAACTTTTTTCTCATTTTATTTCCCCTTATATTTTCTTTAGCATTGTTATAAAAAATCCATCATGTTTTTGACTTGGTAAAAATTGTACCATATTATTAGTAGTTATTTTAGAAAATTCATTTGGTATTTGCTCGTCTATATTAACTGTTTCAAAGTTTTCTTCTTTTATGAATTTTTCTATTATTTCATCATTTTCTTCTTTTAACATGCTACAAGTAGAATATACCAAAACTCCATTATTTTTTAAATATTTAGAACATATTTTTAGTATATTAAATTGAATATCAGAAATTTCTTTTATATCACCTTCTTGTCTATTCCATTTTATATCTGGCTTCCTTCTTATTACTCCTAAACCTAAACATGGAACATCCAGTAAAATTTTATCAAATTTTTCTACATATTCTTCTTTTAATTTAGTTGCATCATGTACTTCTGTTTGTATAATATCAATTCCTAATCTTTTAGCATTTTGATCAACTTGTTTTAGTCTTTCTTCGTAAATATCCCAAGCTACAATCTTTCCTTTGTTGTGCATAAGTTCTGCTAAGTAAGTGGTCTTTCCACCAGGAGCACTACATGCATCTAAAACTATCTCTCCTTCTTTTGGTGCTAAAATGAAACTACTTAATCCAGCTGCTTCATCTTGAATAGTTATATTTCCTTCTATATATTCTTTTGTTTTAGTAATGTTTTTTGTACCAGTAATAGTTCTAAAATCCTCTAAAATTCCTTTTTCTCCTAGTTCTACTTTTCCTTTTAATTTATTTATTCTTACCGAAATATTAGGTCTTAAATTTAAGTTTTGGCAAATATTTGCTGTTTCTTCCTCTCCATATTCATCACAAAACTTTTTTACTATCCATTCTGGCATTGAATATTTTAAACTTATTCTAGTTATACTATTAGTTATATTACTAATTTCTTTATAATCACTTTTTTCTATTTTTCTTAAAATAGCATTAACTAATCCAACTGATTTAAAATTATATTTTTTACATAAATTGACACTTTCATTTACTGCTGCAGATTTTGGAACTTTATCTAGAAATATTATTTGATAACTCCCTAAATACAAAATATTTTTTACCCAGTCAGACATTTTCTTTATTTTTGTTTTTGAATATTTTTGAATGATATATTCTAATGTTAGTTTCCATGTTACAACACCATATACTAATTCGGATATAAAATTTATATCTAAGTTACTTAATTTTTCTCTATTTTCATTTATAAATTTGTCGAGCACAATATTAGAATATGCTTGTTTTGTATTTATTTCATATAAACTTTTAAGCGCAATATTACGTGCAAAATCGATTTTCATCATTTCCAATCCTTTCTCGGGATTTTGGGACGTTCCTTTTTTCCCTGCCCGGGATTTGAGGAACGTCCCCAAATCCCTAAAATCCTTTTTTATATTATATCATCCATCTGTATAAAATTAAATTAAATGGAAAAAATATTAGTAATTTTATTTATAGGAGGTATTGTAATGACTGTAGAAAAACACATTCGTGTTAGAGGTTCTTCTAACATATCTTGGAAAGATGCTATTGTACAAACTATTAGTGAAGCTTCAAAAACAATAAATTATATATCTGAGGTTAAGGTAATTGACCAAACAGCAAATATTCAAGATGGTAAAATTACTGAATATTTTGCTGAAATAGAACTTACATTTTATATAGATCATTCTAATGTGTAGAAAGGAGTAATTATGCAACCTATCGAAACACAAAAAAAATACCAAGAATATGTAGATAAAAAATCCCCTAATTCGCCAATATTAAAGAATTGTTTTAATGCATTCTGGGTTGGAGGTTTAATTTGCACTTTTGGTCAAATTATCTCACTTATATGTAAAGCACGTGGCTTTGATGAAGCAACTTCTGGGACTATAGTTTCTATCATTTTAATAGCAATTAGTGCATTTTTAACAGGCTTAAATATATTTAATAAAATAGGAAAATTTGCAGGTGCAGGTTCTTTAGTTCCTATTACTGGTTTTGCTAACTCTATTGTTGCACCTTCAATAGAATTCAAATCTGAAGGTTATGTTATGGGTGTTGGTAGTAAAATGTTTACTATTGCTGGACCTGTATTAGTTTTTGGTATTTGTACTTCTATTATTGTTGGTATTGTATATCTAATTTTTAATACTCAAGGTATTACTTTAGCATAAGGAGATGATTTTTTGGAGAAATTAGGAAAACAAACTATTAAATTTACTAAGCCTCCTACTATTTTAGATACAGCAAGTATTGTTGGTCCAAAAGAAGCAGAGGGGCCTCTTGCTAAGTATTTTGATAAATGCTTAGAAGACGAGTTTTGGGGTGAAAAAACTTGGGAAAAAGCTGAAAGTAAAATATTGAAAGAAACAGTCTATTCAGCAGTAAAAAAATCTAATCTTCCAATATCCAGTATAGATTACTGTTTTGCTGGTGATTTATTAAATCAATGTATTTCTTCTAGTTTTGGTTTACGAGATTCAAATATACCATTTATAGGCATATTTGGTGCATGCTCTACTTTTGTTGAAGGCTTAGGCTTAGGTTCTGTATTTATTGATGGCGGTGCTGCTGATAATGTTATTTGTGCTGCTTCTAGCCACTTCTGTAGTGCAGAAAAACAATTTAGATTTCCATTGGAACTTGGAAACCAGAGACCACAATCTTCACAATGGACTGTTACTGGTTCTGGTGCTGCAATTCTATCTTCTGTTGGAACAGGCCCTTTTGTAACACATTTTACTCCTGGTAGAATTATAGATATGGGAATTAAAGATGGTAATAATATGGGAGCTGCAATGGCGCCTGCTGCTTTAGATACTTTAATTACACATTTTAGTGATACTGGTCGAAATCCAAGTTATTATGATGCAATAATAACCGGTGACCTTGGACATGTTGGAAAAGAAATCTTAATTGAACTTGCACAAACTAAAGGATTCAATATAAAATCTAACTATAATGATTGTGGAGTTCTAATTTTTGATAAAGCAACCCAAGACACACATGCTGGTGGAAGTGGTTGTGCTTGTTGTGGTACAGTATTCTCTGGCTATTTATTTAATATGCTTCAAACTAAAAAGTATAAAAAAATATTATTAATCGCAACTGGAGCATTAATGAATTCAACCTCTACTCAACAAGGTGAAAGTATTCCTGGAATTGCACACGCAGTTAGCATAGAAATATAGAAAAAGGGATTTGAGGAACGTCCCCAAATCCCTGGGAACATCCCTCAATCCCTTTTGAATTTAAATATTTTCTTCATATAATCCAAAAACTTCGCATACCATTTCTTTTCTGGTATTACTGCTATTTCTGTTTTTGTTTTTTCCTCTATCTTTTTATTCTTAAATACTTCATCATAGTTAATTTTTATCTTGTTCTTTTCTAATTCATACTCATCTTGTTTTTCTTTTATTAAAATCTGTTCTCTTTGAAAGTCAGTCGCCCAATAATCTCTAAAAAAATTAGCAAGTATATCTTTTGTCTCTTCCATTAAATCCTGTTCTTCAAAAGGAACACTTTTATTAATTTTAAAGATATACTCTTTATCAGCACATTTTCCCAAAGTATACATTATATCTTTTGGAACTTTTTCTAAATCTTCTTTTGGAATATATTTTAAAATTTCTAATACTTCTACATATGCTTTAGAATAATTATTGTTCATTTCTTGATTGTTCTCCTTCCAAAACTTTAGTCTTATCTTTTGTAAGTGCTTGCATTGCATCTTTTTTATTTTGTAGTGATCTATGTACTGTTGCCTTACCTATTTTTTGGACAGATACGCTATATTCTTCTTTATTTTGTTCATATTCTTTCATGTCTACTACTATTTGTTTACCTCTATTAGCAAGTTCTATCCTTTTCCTTGTTAGGTCTGTATCTCTTTTAGCTAAAACATCATCCATCATTTTATAATATGGTAATTCAGCATATTCGGTTACAGCTGCATTTAAATTCTCGAAATTTTCTTTTCCAACGATTTCTGTTATTCCATCTCTAGTAGGTGCCATCATTCCATCAATCATTTCTTCTCTATATTCTTTTTGAAAATTTATAGTTACAACATTATAACGTTCATACGAAGTAGCCCCAGCTTCTTTAGCTAGTTTTTGGTCTCCATATAAATATATTCCTTTTTCATGTAATCTTCTGGTAACTTCAATTGCTAATTCTTGATGTAAATTTTCAGATAATAATTCATAGTTTCTTCTTGGCTCATTTGGATCGATTTTCCTATCGTCTACAATAAGTTCATCTTCATTATGGCATATCGGTTCTACAGCTTCATCAAAACCAAATTTAAAATATATCTCATCTTCTGAAATTTGTTTCATGCTTGATTCAACAGTATGTAATAATTCATGTATTATCTGCACATCTTTATACTCTCGTAAAATTTTTACTAGTGGTAAATGAACTATATTAAATAAACTATAGTTTCCATCAGCATCTTCTCTAACATTTGGAACTATACATGGTACACCCTTTTCGACAAATTCTTTGCTAAAATTATCCTGTATTTTTATACCTTGTGCTAATATATTCTTTTTACAAGCCTCGTAATTTCCTGTATTTAGAAAGAACTCCATGTCCATTTCTTTGTCACATTCTTCTTTTATTGTATATAATGTTTCTACTAGCTCTTTGTCAGGCAATAATTTTTTTGCTTCCTCACTATTTTCATAATCCACATAATTATTACCTAAATCTAATCCTTTAGCTTTAAAGTACTTTACTCTATCAGATTTTACTCTCACAGATTCAAAATTATCTTTAGCTAATTTTTCTTCTGCATCTTTTGAAAAAGCAAAAATTAGAGGTTCTCCATACCTTGCAATATATAGTCCATCTTTATCTACTTCTTGTGTAAATCTATAATCTGCAGTATAATTTTTTGCTAATACTTCTTCTATTTTAGCTCCAAGTTCTTTATCACAATGAGGTACAATTCGAGATGCATATTTCTTCATATATTTAAATTTTAATTCTTGTTCATATTTTTTTACTTTTTCTAAATATTCTATGTAATCTTTATTATCTTCCTTAAATTGGTCAAACTCGTTCTTACACTCAGCAGCTACTTTGTATATATCCATTACTCTTTTTAAACATTCTTGCCCTTGCTTAGTTTGTATAACTTCATCATAATCTTCTGGCGAAATTTCTAATCCCATAGATTTTAAAAGTTCACATCTATTTGCTTTATGCATTCTGTTTGCATAGTCGTTTTCTGAATTTATTAATTCATCATTAAAAGAGAGAATTTTTCCATAATCAGTAAAATTAGAAGTTCCGAAATATTGTTTTAAAACTTCTTTATGTTCCTCTGACAAAGCAAAAGTTCCTCTTTTATACACTTCATCTTCTGTTTCTTTTGAAACCTCTATTCCAATATTTCGTAAAAATTTTACTGATAGCATTGAGACAAAATGGCTATTTTTTGTATTATAATCATTTTGTACATCCTCGGCTGTAACATATGTATTTATATACAAATTATTTAATCTATCTTCTATTTGAGCTCTATGTCTTTCACCATAAACTTCTACTATTGTATCGATTATTTTTGGTCGTAACTCTTCTATTGGTAATTGATACCTCTTAAAAACTTCACTTTCAATCATCTTTTGCATCCTTTAAAAATCAATTTTTAAATAATTTTATCATAACTTTTTTTGACATTCAATATTGTAAAATTGTATAAAATTATTATTTCATGCACAAAATACTAATATAAGATTAATCGGGATTTAGGGACGTTCTTTGAAATCCTTATTCGGAAAAAAAGGAACGTCCCCAAATCCCTGGGAGGAGATTTCATGAGTAATATTGATTGGTCAAGTGTTTTTGAATGGTCTACACTTTTAAAGGCTTTTGTCGTAGGTGGGCTTATATGTGTAATAGGTCAAATTTTAATTGATAAAACAAAATTAACTTCTGCTAGAATATTAGTTACATTTGTTACTGCTGGTGTTATATTAGGTGGGCTTGGCCTATATAAATATTTAGTTGATTTTGCAGGTGCTGGAGCAACAGTTCCTCTTACTGGATTCGGATATAACTTAGCAAAAGGCGCTATTGAAGGAGTAAAATCTGCAGGTCTTTTAGGTGCATTTACTGGAGGTATAAAAAATGCAGCAGGAGGTATTGCTGCTGCAATATTCTTTGGTTATATAGCATCATTGATTGCAAAACCAAAAATGAAAAAGCAATAAAGATTACTTCTTTATTGCTTTAAAACTTTTAAAAATACTAAATTGCTAAGCACATTTCTTAAGTCTTCTGACAAACTAAAATTTTTATATATTTTATCATGTACTATGTCTTGTGCAGCTTTCATTTGCTTTGTTTTTATCTGTATCTCTAGAGGAATATTTTTTTCAACTAAATAATTTAAGTGTATACTCTTATATCCATTTTTAGGATTTTTTATATAGTCTTCCTCTAGACAATTTCCTAAGTCATTTTCTATTCTATTTTTAATTTTATATACATCTTCAACTGTATCTGTAATTATCATATATCCAATAAAATCACTTATTTGATTTGCAGAAACAAAATGTCTAACTTTCATTTTATCTAGTGCTGATTGCTTTTCTTTAACCCTAGATAATATTTCTACATTGTTATTGCCAATTATATTTTTTAATTTATCTAAGTATTTATTACATATATTATTTTGATTTATATAATCTATAATTGACAAAATTTTTTGATCTTCTGCCATAAAAATATTCCCCCTTTCTACTATATAATATGTATTTTTATGCACAAAAATACTAGTTTTTAACAAACTAGTATCTTAGAATTTATTTTACTATGCTTTTTTTGCAATTTCAGCAATTTCTGTGAATGCTTTTGGATCTGTTATAGCGATATCTGCTAACATTTTTCTATTAATTGTTACATTAGCTTTCTTTAATCCAGCTATTAATTTGCTATAAGAAATTCCATTCATTCTTGCAGCTGCATTTATTCTTGCTATCCATAATTTTCTAAAATTACTCTTTTTATCTTTTCTAGCTATATATGCATACATTCCAGATTTCATAACAGCTTGTTTAGCCATTCTAAATCTGTATCTTTTTGCACCAAAATATCCTTTTGCTTGTTTTAATACTTTTTTATGTTTTTTACGAGTAATTCTTGCTGTTTTTACTCTTGCCATTTTCTATTCCTCCTCATTCTTCGTTCTTTTTATTAACCATAAGGTAATAATTTTTTGATTCCTTCAACACATGTTTTGTCTGCATAAGAATTTTGTTTTCTAGACATTTTTTGTCTACTTGTTTTTGTAGATAATCTGTGTCTTGCATTTGCAGATGTTCTTTTTACTTTTCCTTTTGCTGTAAAACCATATCTTTTGCTTGCAGCTTTATTTGTTTTTAATTTTGGCATTTTAATTGCTCCTTTCTATTTATGCTTTTTTTGATAAAATTACAAACATATTTCTACCTTCTAATAAAGGTTTCTTTTCTGGAGATGCTATATCACTTAATTCTTCTATAAACTTGTTGATAACTGCTTCTCCTAATTTAACATTATTAACTTCTCTTCCTCTAAATCTAACTGTTATTTTTACTTTTGCTCCATCTTCTAAGAATTTTCTTGCATTTTTAGATTTAAAGCCAAAATCATGTTCTTCAATATTAGGTGTTACTCTAATTTCTTTTAACTCGAATACTTTTTGTTTCTTTTTAGCTTCTTTTTCCCTTTTTGCTTGCTCGAATTTATATTTACCATAATTCATAATTTTGCAAACAGGTGGTACTGTATTTGGAGAAACTAAAGCTACATCCAAATTTTTCTCTGAAGCTATATTAAGTGCTTCGTTAAGTGACATTACTCCTAATTTTTCACCATTTTCGTCTATTAGATTGACTTCTTTGGCTCTAATTTTTTCGTTAATAGGTAAATCCTGTTTTATTCTAAAACACCTCCATATATTTTCGTCTAATTTTATTTTAGACAATAAAAAAATGAATTAACTTAAAGACGCAAGTTAACCCACTTAAATAATTATAATATACATATTTATATTTAATTATTTACCTTTCTATCATTATAGACAAGGTGGAAGTGGTTACCTTCTTCTTTAATCGCTTATATATAATAACATGTTTTTTTATTATTGTCAACAAAATGGCTTAAATTTTCTTATTTTTATGTTTTAATCATAACCACCCGTGAACGGGTGGTTTGCCCATCCCCTAGAAGGGGAATTACTTGCTCACCACCTAAAAGGCGGTATTGAATATT
>USBY01000024.1 GCA_900553015.1 uncultured Clostridium sp.
GGCAGTTTGACTGGGGCGGTCGCCTCCTAAAGAGTAACGGAGGCGCCCAAAGGTTTCCTCAGCACGGACAGAAATCGTGCATAAGAGTGTAAAGGCAGAAGGAAGCTTAACTGGGAGACTGACAAGTCGAGCAGATACGAAAGTAGGGCTTAGTGATCCGGCGGTAGTGAGTGGAAATGCCGTCGCTCAACGGACAAAAGTTACCCTGGGGATAACAGGCTTATCTCCCCCAAGAGTTCACATCGACGGGGAGGTTTGGCACCTCGATGTCGGCTCATCGCATCCTGGAGCTGAAGTCGGTTCCAAGGGTTGGGCTGTTCGCCCATTAAAGCGGTACGCGAGCTGGGTTCAGAACGTCGTGAGACAGTTCGGTCCTTATCTGTCGCAGGCGTAGGATATTTGAAGGGAGCTGTCCTTAGTACGAGAGGACCAGGATGGACATACCGATGGTGTATCAGTTGTCACACCAGTGGCACGGCTGAGTAGCTAAGTATGGAAGGGATAAACGCTGAAAGCATCTAAGTGTGAAGCCCACCTTAAGATAAGATATCCCATTGCATAAGCAAGTAAGATCCCATGAAGACTACATGGTAGATAGGTTGGGGGTGTAAGTACAGTAATGTATTAAGCTGACCAATACTAATAGATCGAGGGCTTAACCACAAATTAAGCTCTAGAGAAGAAGTTTTATTCTATGTATTTTTGAGTGTGCTAAGAAAAGAAGCATACGAAGAATTTCTAGTGAAGATACATAGAGGAAATACCTGTTCCCATACCGAACACAGAAGTCAAGCTCTAATGTGCCGAAAATACTTACGAGTTACCTTGTTGGGAAGATAGGCTTTCGCTAGATTTTTTTTATTTATATTTAAATAAGAAAAGAAATTAGAGATTAAAGGTTGTTTAATTTGTAATTTCTTTTTTTGTTTTTATAATATAAATTAATATGTAGAGGAGAAAATTATGGGAAGAAAAATTTGGAAAGCTGGCACTTTTGAGTATCCATTACCAGCGGTTATGGTATCATGTGGGACTATGGAAAAAAGCAATATTATAACAGTTGCATGGACAGGAATTTTAAATACTAATCCAGCAATGGTATACATATCTATAAGACCTATAAGATATTCATATAATTTAATTAAAGAATCCGGAGAATTTGTAATTAATCTAACTAACAAACAATTGGCATATGCTACTGATTGGTGCGGAGTAAGATCTGGTGAAAAATTTGATAAATTTAAAGAAATGAAATTACATAAAGAAAAGGCACAGTTTGTTAAAGCACCTTTAATAAAAGAAAGTCCTGTTTCTATAGAATGCAAGGTAAAAGATATTATAAAACTAGGTTCACATGATATGTTTGTAGCCGAAGTACTTTCTATAGATGCGGATGAAAAGTATATTGATGAAAAAGGAGCATTTGACATATCAAAATGTGACTTGATTGCATATGCAAATGGAGGTTATTATTCATTAGGAAAAAAGATTGGAAAGTTTGGATTTTCCGTTCAAAAAAGAAAAAATAAAAAACGTAAAAAAAGTACAAAAAAACTCTAAGAAATGCATTATTATTGTTGACTTATTAAAAAAAACATGATAAAATATTCAAGCGTATGTATGAGATATTACATGGCTCACATCGTTTCAAAGAAATATTAGTAACGGAGGTGTATTATAGTGGCAGCAAAAGGAGCAAGAGAGATGATCATCTTAGAATGCACAGATTGTAAAAGAAGAAATTATACAACATTTAAAAACAAGAGAAATAATACCGAAAGATTAGAAATAGCTAAATATTGTAAATTCTGTAAAAAACATACAAAACATAAAGAAACAAAATAAGCTATTTTTAAGGAGGAAAGAGAATGGCCAAAGATAAGAAGAAAGTAAATGCTAGTGAAGATAAGAAGAAGAAACATTTTTGGAAGGATTACAGAGCAGAATTAAAGAAAGTTAAATGGCCAACAGCGAAAGAACTTTTTAATAGTACAGCAGCTGTACTTGCAATAGTATTCATTGTTGCTGCTATTGTAATTATTTTAGATTTAGCTTTTGAATCACTAAACAGACTAGAAGTTAATGGCATAGAAAAATTACAAAATTCTATTGTAATAGAAGAAAATGCTGACAATACTGTAACTTCAGACGAAAATGAATTAGTAGAGAACGCAATTACAGAAAATGAATTGAATGCTGCTGAAAATACAGTAGAATAAAATTTTTAGCAAGGAGGCCAATTATGTCTCAAGAAAAGGACATGCAACCTAAATGGTATGTTGTACATACTTATTCTGGTTACGAAAACAAAGTTAAAACTGACTTGGAAAAAACAGTTAAAAATAGAGAATTAGAAGATTATATCTTTGATATTGTTGTTCCTATGGAAGAACAAATCGAAATAAAAGATGGTAAAAGAAAAACTAATTTGAAAAAAGTTTTTCCAGGATATGTTTTAGTAAAGATGATTGTAACCGAAGAATCTTGGTATATCGTAAGAAATACTAGAGGCGTTACAGGTTTTGTTGGTTCAGGGACAGATCCTATTCCTCTTACTGAAGAAGAAATAAGAAAAATGGGATTTGAATTAACAGAAGTTAATGTTGATTATGACATTAACGATTCTGTAAAAATATTAAATGGACCATTAGAAAACTTTGTAGGAGTTGTACAAGAAATAAATAAAGAAAAACACAAAGTTAAAGTTTTGGTATCTATGTTTGGAAGAGAAACTCCAGTAGAACTAGAATTTTCACAAGTGCAAAAAGTATAATATTGAGGTCTTAGATTTCAATAAAAAATACAATTGAAAATTCATTAAAGGAGGTGCAATGTAAGATGGCAGAGAAAGAAGTTGTAAATGTTATAAAATTACAAATAGAAGCTGGTAAAGCTACTCCAGCTCCACCAGTAGGTCCAGCATTAGGTTCAAGTGGTGTTAATATCATGCAATTTGTTAAAGAATTTAATGATAAAACTGCAAATCAACCAGGAATGATAATTCCAGTTGTTATAACAGTATATAAAGATAAATCATTCACTTTCATAACAAAAGTTCCACCAGTTGCTGTACTTATTAAAAAAGCATTAAAAATAGAAAAAGGTTCAGGAAAACCAAATAAAGATAAAGTAGCTAAAATAACAACAGAACAAGTTAAAGCTATAGCTGAACAAAAAATGGAAGACTTAAATGCAGCATCATTAGAAGCTGCTATGAGTATGGTAAAAGGAACAGCTCGTAGTATGGGAGTTGTAGTTGTAGACTAATTATAAAATTGGGAGAATGTAAATTCGCTAAAACCAGAGGAGGTAAAATATGAAAAGAGGAAAGAAATATCAAGAAGCTGCAAAGCTTATTGAAAAAGGTAAATTATATGAAGCTAAAGAAGCTTTAGAATTAATTGAAAAAATGCCTAAAGCAAATTTTGATGAAACAGTTGAGTTACATGTAAAATTAGGTGTTGATTCTAAACATGCAGAACAACAAGTTAGAGGAACTGTTGTACTTCCTAATGGAACAGGAAAAACATTAAAAGTTCTTGTATTTGCAAAAGGTGACAAAGCTAAAGAAGCTGAAGAAGCTGGAGCAGACTTTGTTGGTGCTGAAGAATTAATACCAAAAATAGAAAAAGAAAATTGGTTTGATTATGATGTTATAGTTGCTACACCTAATATGATGGGTGTTGTAGGAAGACTAGGAAAGATTTTAGGACCAAAAGGATTAATGCCAAACCCAAAATCTGGAACAGTTACTATGGATGTAGCAAAAGCTATACAAGAAATTAAATCAGGAAAAGTTGAATATAGATTAGATAAAACTAATATTATTCACCTTGGATTTGGAAAGGTTTCATTTGGAGCTGATAAATTAGAAGAAAACTATAAAACAGTTATAGATGCTATTATAAAAGCAAAACCAGCTGCTGCAAAAGGACAATACATAAAGAGTGTTGCAATTGCAAAAACAATGGGACCAAGTGTATATGTTAATCAAAAATAATTTTATATAGGCCAAAGAAAGTAGGCAATCAGTAAGTCCTACCGAGGCAAAAAGTGCGGATTATCCTAATCTTTATGCCTCGTAAATTGGCTATAAAGATTAGGTTTATTTATTTAGGAGGTGAATACTAAAATGGCAAATCAAAAAGCTATTGAAAAGAAACAATCAGAAGTATCAGCATTAGCAGAAAAAATGAAAGAATCAAAATTAGTATTATTAACAGATTATAGAGGAATATCTGTAGAAGATGTTACAGGATTAAGATCTAATTTAAGAAAAGTAGATGCTGAATATAAAGTTATTAAAAACAATATTACAAGAAGAGCATTAGCAGAAGCTAAAATTGAAGGATTAGAAGATTTATTAGTTGGACCTACAGCAGTAGTTCTTGCTAGTGAAGATTACTTAGAACCCTTAAAAGCAGTTTATGAATATGCAAAAAATAATGAAACTTACAAAATAAAAGGTGGAGTTATTGATGGAAAAGTAATGACAACAGAAGAATTAATCACTCTTGCAAAATTACCATCAAGAGAAACACTTATATCTATGCTTGCAGGCGCTTTACTTGGAAATATTTCAAAACTTGCAGTTGCATTAGATCAAGTTAGAGTTCAAAAAGAAACTAATGAATAATTAAATAAATTTAATAGAGTAGTGGACTTAAACCACAATAATAAAAATTAGGAGGAATAAAAAATGACTATAGTTGAAGAATTATTAGAAAAAATTGATGGTTTAACAGTAGTTGAATTATCAGAATTAGTAAAAGGAATTGAAGAAAAATATGGAGTATCTGCAGTAGCAGCTGCTGCACCAGCAGCAGGAGCAGCAGCAGGAGCAGCTGCTGAAGAAAAATCTTCTTTCAATGTTGTATTAAAAGAAGTTGGAGCTAACAAAATCCAAGTAATCAAAGTTGTTAGAGATGTTACAGGATTAGGATTAAAAGAAGCTAAAGATTTAGTTGATGGAGCTCCAAAAACAGTTAAAGAAGGAGTTTCTAAAGAAGAAGCTGAAGAAATTAAAGAAAAATTCACAGCAGCTGGAGCTGTTATCGAATTAGCTTAGTAAATTATTTGTTTAAGAATAATTTTATAATAAAAAAGAAATTGTATTTTATATGCAATTTCTTTTTTTTATGTTATAATCTTTGCAAAAGGAGGCATGATTATGGGAAAATATGTTGGAATTATTGCTGCAATGCCAGAAGAAATGGAAGCAATAAAAAGTAAAATGATAAACACTAAAGAAGTAGATATTTTTAATTTAAAATTCTTTGAAGGAAAAATAAAAAATCAAAAAATAATTTTAGTAAAATGTGGTGTTGGAAAAGTAAATGCTGCAAGAACTACACAAATAATGATAGATAAATTTGATATAGATTATATTATAAATATAGGTTCTGCTGGAAGCATTAATGATGATGTAGAATATGGCGATATTGTAATTGGTAAATATGTATTACAACACGATTTTGACATTACAGCTTTTGGACATGAAAAAGGATATATAAGCAATATTGGTGTTAAGTTAGAGAGTAATACAAAATTAATTAAAAGATGCGAATATGTAATAAAAAATATGAAAGAGAACAATTATAAATGTGTAATTGGAACAATTGCAACAGGAGATATATTCTGTACAAGCAGAAAAATGAAGGATAAAATACGCACAAAATTTGATGCGGATTGTGTAGAGATGGAAGGAGCAGCTATTGCACAGACAGCATATTTATCTGATACTCCTTTTATAATCATAAGATCAATTTCAGATAGTCCAAATGAAGAGAACCAAATTGATTTTAATAAATATTTAAAGATGGCAGCAGATAGATGTGCTATTTTTATAGAGAACTTAATGGGAGCAAACTAATTGACTTTTTAAAGGATTCATTATATACTAATACCTATGAAAAATAAGAATTTAAACTATATTTCTAAGGAGAAGAATTAGGATGTACAAAAAGAAATTATTAATAATTTTAATTATTATTGCAATATTATCTGTAATGACAGTTATTTCAAATGCTGCAACAAATGGAGTAATTACAGGTGAAACTGTAAAATTACGTAAGGCTCCAAGCTTAGATGCTGGACTTGTTACATTACTTTCAGTTGATAATAAAGTTGAAGTATTGGGAAAAGAAGGAGACTGGTATCAGGTAAAGTATAAAGAATATGAAGGATATGTATATGCAGATTATATAGATGTAGAAGGTGAAGTCGTAGATAATACAGCTACTACTAATAAAGTTACTAACAATACTGTAGAAAATACAGTTAATTCTGTAGTAAATGCCGTTTCAAATGAAACTATTCCACAGGAAAATGTAAATGCAAATAATACAGTAACTAATACCACAACAGATACAACGAACTCTGAAACACAAAATAGCATTATAGGAACAAGTCAAAAATTATTAGAAGATTGTGAATTAAAAATATTACCACTAATAAATGCTGAGACAGTACAAACATTAGTTAAAGATACAACAGTAACTGTAGATGATGAGGTAAATGGTTGGGCGTTCATATCAACTGATACAGTTTCTGGATGGATAAGAGCAGATAAGTTAACTGCAGAAGAAGCAGAACAAAATTCACCAGAACAAACAGAAAACACAGAGCCAGAAGAAGAAACACCGGCTACTACAACAGAGACACAAACAGGTTATATTAGTGCAAGTAGTGTTAATGTTAGAGCAAGTGCAAGTACTTCTGCAAATGTTGTTACAACATTAACAAGAAATACAGCAGTTACTATAGAAGGACAAGAAAATGGTTGGACAAGAATAACAACAAGTACAGGTGTTAGTGGATATGTGTCAAGTGAATATATTTCAGATGAGCAAGTTCAATCAACAAACAGAAGTGATAGTGAAAGAACTCAAAAAATTGTAGATTTACCAAATACTACAGCTGATGCAACAGAATCAGAAGATACAAATACAGTTGTAAGCAAAGGTGAAGAAGTAGTTAATTATGCCAAAACGTTATTAGGAAAATCATATGTTTATGGAGGAGTAGGTCCAAATTCTTTTGATTGTTCAGGATTTACTCAATACGTATATAGTAAATTTGGTGTTAATTTATCACATTCAGCATCTGCACAGGCTAATATAGGAACTACAGTTTCAAAAGTAAATTTACAATTAGGAGATATGGTATTCTTTTCACAAGGTGGGAGTTCTATAGGGCATGTAGGAATATTTGTAGGAAATAATAGCTTTATACATGCTGCAAATCCACAAAAAGGAGTCGTAATAACATCATTATCTGATGGATACTATACAACAAATTATAAAACAGCTAAAAGAGTATTATAATTGGGGGCAAATAGAAACGAGGTAATTTGAAAAGACCGATTATAATAATATTAATTTCATATATTATAGGTATATTAGGGGGCTTATACATAAATAGTATAGCCTTCTTTTGTTTTATACTAATTATTGCAATGTGTCTTTTGGGCATCAGAAAAATAAATAATAAATATTTTAGATTTTTAAGGAGATTCTTAAAAAGATATACTGAATTACTAATTTTGATTAGTATGACTTTTGGCTTTCTGTATACAAATATTCTAGAGCAAAAATATGATAACATATACGAAGAAGAAGAAATAGCAGAACATTGCATTGTGATTGCTGACAAAGAGCCAAAAGAGTATAAAGACTTATATAAGGTTAAAATTATTAATAGTAAAAATAGTGCAAGAAATGGTACAAAATTATATATAAGAGTAAATAAGCAAGCGAATATTGAAGTAGGAGATATGTTAGTAATTGATGGAACATATGTTGAACCAGATGTTGCTAGAAATGAAAGAGGATTTAATTACAAAGAATATTTAAAAACATTAGAAATATATGGAACAGTTGAAATTAATCATTATAAAGTAATAAAAAAGGGTAGAATAAATAAATTAATACTATATACAGCTAGATTAAAAGAAATTCTAAAGAGTAATATAAGTAAAGTAATAAAAAAAGAAGAAAATAAAAATTTGCTTATTGCTATGATTTTAGGCGATACGGAAGATTTAAGTGAAGAATTAAAAACAGATTTTTTAAACAGTAATTTATATCATATTTTGTCAGTATCTGGGGGACAAGTTTCGAATATTATTATAGGAATTACAATTCTTTTTAGATTGTTAAAAATACATAAAAAAATAATGGATGCCTTGTGTATAGTAATTTTAATTGAATTTATGTTTCTTACAGGTTTAACACCTTCAATTATTAGGGCTTGCATAATGTGTATTATAAATTTGATTAGTGGATTAATTATTAGAAGGTATGATATAGCAAATAGTTTAGGAATATCTTTACTTATCATATTAATAAATAATCCTTTTGCAATTAATAGTTTGAGTGTTTTGTTATCATATTTTGGCTTTTTAGGAATTATAGTATTAGGAAGTTTTACTATAAAGGAAGTTAATAAAGTAATTAAAAATAATATTTTAAGATATATTTTTAATATTGTAATTAGTTCTGTGGCTGCTCAAATTTTTATTTTTCCAATAATATTATATGTTTTTGGAACCATTTCATTAACTTTTATTTTTTCGAATTTATTAATTATTCCATTATCGACGGTAATTACAATTATTGGACTATTTATCATGATATGCCCATTACCAATGTTTTGCTTTGTAGAACCATTAATAGAACTAACAATAAACATAGTTGGATTTTTTTCGGATATAGGTATTTCTAAAATCTATTGTATTATTCCCAATATAAAAGAAATAATAATTTATTATGTAATGAGTATATATTTATATTATATGCTAAGAAGGGACTATATTTATAAAATCAAGCATTTTTTTAGAAAATATAAAAAGATAATAGTACTAATTTTGCTGCTAAGTATCGGTACAGCATTTATTTATAAAAATATACCAAAAGATTTGTATATTAATTTTATAGATGTTGGACAAGGTGATTCTACACTTATAACTACGCAGTTTAATAAAAAGATATTAATAGATGGCGGAGGAAGCGAATTTGGTTCAACTTTTGATGTGGGGGAGAAAACATTATTACCATATCTATTAAAGAAAAAAATTGATAAATTAGATTATGTTATTATTTCTCACTTTGACTCAGACCATGTTGGAGGAATTTTAACGATTTTAGAAGAATTAAATGTAAAACAGGTATTAATACCAAAACAAGTGGAATATTCAGAGAATTATAATAAATTTTTGGATATTATAAAGAAAAGAAATATAAAGGTAAAAATAGTTGGAGAAGGAAATACAATTAATCTAGATAAAAATACATATTTAGATATTTTATGGCCAGAAGAAAAACAAATTACAGATAATGTTTTAAATAATAATTCAATGATTGTAAGACTTTGTTATAAAAATTTTAAAATGCTTTTTACAGGTGATATTGAAGAGATAGCAGAACAAAAATTACTTCAAAAATATGAAAATACAGAAAAATTAACTGCAGATATTTTAAAGGTAGCACATCATGGGTCAAAATCATCATCAATAGCAGAATTTTTAGAAAAAGTAAATCCAAAAATAGCTGTAATTGGAGTAGGAAAGAATAATAAATTTGGACATCCAAATGCAGGAGTTCTAGATAGATTAAGCATGCTACGGAACAAAAATATATAGAACGGATTTAAATGGAGAGATTACTATAAAAGTAAACAACATAGGGAAGATCTGGGTTAATAGTAAGCTAAAATAGTATTATAATTTTAGGTTATATAGATATAATCCAAATAATGTAAAAAAGCTGGAATATATAGCTCATATGATTGACTAAGTGGAGTATTTAGTGGAGATGACGATGATATTTCTACATAAAAAATGTATAAATTTTCTAATAATTCTACATAATAATATAAAACAGTAGAGAAGGCAGGAGATTTATATGAGCAAATTAAAAATAGTTATAATATCAATATTTACAATAGCGTTGGTGATATTAACAAGTGCTGTAGTATATCAAAATATAAAATATGATAAATTGGCAAAGGAAGAAGAAAAAGTGACAGATGAATGTATTTATGAGAATAACGAAATCGAAAATGATATAGACGAAATAAAAGTAAGTGAAACAGAAACTAAGGTGTCACCAAATGCAGAACTAGTTATAAAAAAATATTATAATGAATGTGGACACACAACAGAAGAGGTAAGAGAAGTTACAAATGATATGGTAAATAAAACGCAAAAGGAAGTAGAAGAATTATACCCAGATTACAAAATAGAAAGCTTTGACAATAACAAAATTGTTTTATTGAAAGAGGAAGAAGGACAATGTGATGAACATTATATTGTAAAAGATGAAAATAGTAATATTGTTATTTATAAGCTTTTAGCTGATGGTACAGAAGAGATATATCAAAATACGGGAATTTCTACAGAATATTTACCAGAAACAGATAAAATAAGTTTAAGAGATGGAATAAAAATTTTTGGAAGAGAAAATTTAAACAGCTTAATAGAAGATTTTGAATAACATAAAAGACAGTTCTATTTTTTAGAACTGTCTTTTGTTTTATCTACAAATTGTTCATTTATTTTTAAGTTTTCCTTTTTCAAGTAACCTTGCATATAAAAAGCTTTTATATACATAATTAAAGAAAAGATTGTAGAAATTAGAGCTAAGTAATAAATGTATATACTAAAGTCAAATGAAAAATCAAATTGTTTTATAAATAATGAGCAAACAATAGCTATATAGAATAATACTGTAGCAAGTTTTCCATACCATCTACTAGAAACAACTAATTCTTTTCCATATAGGAAGGAAGCACCTGCAACCATTATAAATTCTTTTAAAATAACTATAACAAGTATCCACATAGGAATTATATCTTTTATAGCTAAAGTTCCTAAAGTTATTATTTGTGTACATTTATCTGCTAATGGGTCAATTAATTTTCCAAAATTAGTTATAAAATTATATTTTCTTGCGATAAATCCATCTAAAATATCTGTTAAGCCTGATATTGTAAAGATAATGAATGCTGCAATATATGAATCATAAACTAAATTGATTACAATAAAAGGTATAAGTATAAATCTAAATATTGTTAATATGTTAGGAATTTGTCTAGCAATTTTTTTCATCTATAGTCCTCCATTAAATACATTTATAATATTGTGAATTTTAATTCGTCATTTTCTAAATCTACTTTTACAGTATTACCACTATTTATTTCTTGTCGTAAAACTTTTTCTGATAATTCATCTTCAATATAACGTTGAATAGCTCTTCTTAATGGTCTTGCACCATATTTTAGGTCTGTTCCTTTTTTCATTAAATATTTTTTTGCTTCGTCGCTTACGATTAAACTAATATTTTTATCTGCAAGAGCTTTACTAGTATCTGCAAGCATAATATCAACGATTTGAATTAATTCATTCTCAGTTAAACTGTCAAAAATAACAATTTCATCTACTCTATTTAAAAATTCCGGTCTAAATGTTTCTCTTAGACTAGATTCTATTTTTTCTTTATTAAATGTTTTAGATGAATTGAATCCAATTGAGTTTACATTAGCATTAGAGCCAACGTTAGAAGTCATTATAATAATTGTATTTTCGAAACTTACTGTATTACCTTGTGAATCTGTAAGTCTTCCATCATCTAATATTTGTAATAATAAATTAAATACATCTGGATGAGCTTTTTCTATTTCATCAAAAAGAACAATTGAGTATGGTTGTCTTTTAACTTTTTCTGTTAATTGACCAGCATCATCATAACCAACATATCCTGGAGGAGAGCCAATCAATTTTGATGTGGAATTGCTTTCCATATATTCGGACATATCAATTCTTATAATCATGTCTTCGTTTCCAAACATTTCGTATGCTAGAGATTTAGCAAGTTCTGTTTTACCAACACCTGTAGGTCCAACAAAGATGAAAGATGGTGGTCTTTTAGTACTTTTTAGTCCTGCACGATTTCTTCTTATTGCACGAGCAACACTATTTACAGCTTCGTTTTGACCAATTATTCTAGTATGAAGATTTTTTTCTAAATTTAATAATTTTTCTGTTTCAGCCTCTGTTATTTTTGTTACAGGAATTTTAGTCCAACTTTCTATAACTTGCGCAATATCCTGAACAGTTAAATTTGGAACAGTAATATTTTTTTGAATGTCATCTATTTCTTGAGCAATTGAGCATTCTGTTGCTTTTAATTTCGCTGCTTTTTCATAGTCTTGATTAGAATCGTTTTCGTTAGTAGCTTTTGCACTTTCGGCAGCAATTTCTTCTTGTTCATCTTTTACTTCTTGTAATCTCTTTTTTAATACTTGTAATTTAAATAGGTCTTGATTATTTAAATTAATTCTAGAGCAAGCTTCATCTAAGATATCGATTGCTTTATCTGGTAAGAATCTATCATGTATATATTTTTCTGACATAGAAACAGTTTTTTCTATAACTTCTTTAGAAATTTTTACACCATGGAATTTTTCATAATATTGTTTAATTCCTTCAAGAATTTCTACAGTGTCTTGAATATTAGGTTCTTGAACGATAATTGGTTGGAATCTTCTTTCTAAAGCTGAATCCTTTTCTATATATTTTCTATATTCCTTTAAAGTGGTTGTTCCAATTAATTGGATTTCACCATTTGCTAAAGATGGTTTTAATATGTTAGCAGCGTTCATAGAATGATCTGCATCACCAGCACCAATAATATTATGAATTTCGTCTATTACTAATATGATATTACCTAAATCTTTACATTCATCTACTAAAGACTTTATTCTAGCTTCGAATTGACCTCTAAATTGAGTTCCTGCAATTAAAGCAGTCATGTCTATTAGATAAACTTCTTTATCTAGTAATTTTGGTGGAACTTCTTTATTAGAAATTTTTATAGCAAGTCCTTGTGCCAAAGCTGTTTTACCAACACCAGGTTCACCAATTAAGCATGGGTTATTTTTAGATCTTCTGTTTAAAATTTGAATCATTCTTTCGATTTCTTTATTTCTACCAATTACATTATCTAACTCATTGTTTTTAGCTTTTTGTGTTAAATTGGTACCATATGAATCTAAAAATTTTCTTTTCTTTTTCTTATTTTTTGAAGTTTTTCTTTGTTGTTTAGTGTTAGTATTTTCTGAATCATTTGAATCATTATTAGGGGTTATAAAACCTGCAAATAGTGATTCTAGTGGCATACCATTAATATTTTTATCAGCAGAGTCATCATCGTCTGAATCTGTTGGATCATTTCCTAAATTAACCAAATTTAAAGATTCTAAATTTAAATTTTTTGATAAATCTTTAAATAAAGATTCTATTTGGTTAGACATATTATTGTTATTATTTATATTATTATTTAAAATGTTATTTTGTTTTGCAATAACATCTAATGGATCAATTCCTTTTTTCTTGGCACAATCATAACATAAACCCTTTAAAGACTCTTTACCGTCTTGATCTATTGAATTTATAAATATGATTGCAGTATTCTTTTTACATTCTGAACAAATCATTAATTAAGTTCTCCTTTATCGAAAATTTATATTAATATATAGTTTATACAATATATATAATACTATATTATTATACCACAATAGTCAATGATTTCAAACAATATATATACTTAAAAAAGTTGAAAATTATATACCTAAATGTTATAATTAGATGTAAGTTTAGAAAAGGAGTACGTATGAGAAGAGTAAAGATACCTAAAAGCCAAATATTTTGCTTTTCTCTCATAATGATTGTATGTATAATCGCTATTGTAGAAGCTTTATATTATGTTATGAATCCAAATATTCAAGATAAGGAGAATATAGCCGATAATAGTTTAAGCAATGCACAAATTACAGACACAAATTTAGTTGATAATTTTGATGATGTATTTCAAAATTCATTTAAAAATACTAACACATCAGAAGAGGCAGAAAAAATAGATGCAGATAAAGATTATATATATACAAATTATGAGAAAACAGAAGTAAATTCAGGGAATTATGAAATAGATGTAAAAATACCAGTGATTAATATAAATTCTGAGGAAATAAAATCATATAATGAAGACATCAAACAAGTATTTCAAGATAAAGCAGAGAGTATTTTAAATGGTGGCTCAAATAGATCTGTATATTCGGTAGATTATGAAGCTTTTTTAAATAATAACATTTTATCAATTGTTATAAGATCAACTTTAAAAGAGGGAAGTAATCCGCAAAGAGTAATTATACAAACTTATTGTTATAATATTAAAGAAATGAAAAAAGTAGAATTTTCTGATATTATGACACTTAAAAACTTAGATACTAATACAGTACAAGAAAAAATAAGAAAACAAATACAGGGAAAACAAGAAGAAGCTAAGGCTTTACAGCAATTAGGTTATTCGGTTTATATAAGAGATTTAAGAAGTGATAGATATGATGTAGAAAATATAAGTAACTTTTTCATAGACGAAAATAATAATGTATATGTTATTTATGCATATGGAAATTCTAGCAATACAGATGTAACAGATATAGTAATATTTTAAAAGTAACATGTAAAAATGTTACTTTTATTTTTTGTTAATTAGTATTTATATGCAAAAAAAGAAGCACTTTGTAGTGCTTCTTCTTTGAAAATAAAAGGGGATGTTTTTAAACATACAGTCAGTAATTGGAGTAATAAGTATTACTGACTTCTCCTATAATATAACAATTAAATTTGTTCATTTTGTGAACTTAAAGTGATATGTTTGAAAAAATAAAATTACTTTGCTTAAAATTGTAATGGACACGAAGTTTATTTTTCGTGTCCATAAATAATTAATTATTTTCTGAAGGTTGTTCTTGTAAGGTAACCTTCATATCCATTTCTTTACCATCTCTATTTATTTTTAAAGTGATTTCATCACCAATTTGATGTTGATTTTTTATATTATTTAATTCATCCATTGTTGTTATAGAAGTTCCATCTATTCCAATTATTACATCACCAGCTTTTATACCAGCTTTTTCTGCTGCGCAGAATGGTTCAACAGAAACAACATAAACACCTTCGACTAAATTGTTTGCTTTTGCTGTTTGTTCAGTTAAATCTCTACCTGTTAATCCGATATAAGGTCTTGCAACTTTACCAGTAGAAATTAATTGTTCAAATATTGGTTTTGCAGAATCTATAGGAATAGCAAATCCCATTCCTTCAACACCAGTTCCATTTAATTTTAAAGTGTTTATACCAATAACTTTACCTTCGCTATTTACTAATGCACCACCACTGTTACCAGAATTTATAGCTGCATCTGTTTGAATTAGATTATAAGTATTTCCATCTGTACTTTGTACTGTTCTATTAACTGCACTAATTATACCTGATGTTACAGAACTTTGCATACCTAGAGGGTTACCTATAGCCATTGCAAACTCACCAACTACAACACTACTTGAATCACCTAATTCTGCTGGAGTTAAATCTGTCTTATCTATTTTTATAACAGCTAAATCTGTTTGTGAATCTGTTCCAACAACTTTTGCTTCATATTCAGTAGAATCATTATATAATGTTACAGATATTTTTGCTGCTTCAGAAACAGAATAGTAAGATGATGAATCACTTGAACTAACAACATGGTTATTTGTTAAGATATATCCATCTTCACTAAGTATAATTCCTGAACCTTCTGCAGTTGCAGCTTGTGATCCATTAAATATAGAATTTACAGTGTATTGAACTTTAATTCCAACTATTGATGGTAAAACCTTTGCTGCTACATTTGTTGCTGTATCAGAATAACCTGATAAAGAAACTAAATTTTGAGTTCCAACAGCTTGAGTGCTAGAGGTTGAAGAATTTGAGTTTGACCCCATTAAACTATTTTTAATTGTTGGCACACCAAAACAAACACCAACAACTAAAGCAGCTCCTATAACTCCTGAGCAAAAAGGAATTAAAACACTTTTTCCAAAACCAGTTTTTCCTTTTTCTTTAAAACCTTTATTATTTTGTGGAAAATTAAATTTTTTATTTTCGATATTCTTTTCATTATTCTCTGACATAAAATTACCTCCATTTTTATTATCTTATACTAAACTAATTAAAAGATACAATACTTTTGTGAAAAAACTGTGAAAAATGTGTATTTCTTTATTGTAATAATGCAAAAAAGAATATATAATAAGAAAAATTGGAGGGAATTATGAGAAAAAAAGGATTTTTAAATCTTAAATTAATATTAATTGTTTTAGTAATAGTAATATTAGTAATAGGAGCAGTTTTTTACGTAAAAAACAACTTACATGAACAAGAATTACAAAGTTTAAGTACTACAATGTTACAAATTCAAGCTAAAGCAAAAGTTATAAATGAAAGAAATAAAGTGAATAATACAAGTGATTATATAGGAAAAGAAATTTCAGAAGAGGATTTAAAAAAATTAAATATAGAAGATAATGGAAAAATAAGGCTTTTAGCAAAAGAGGATTTAGAAGAATTAGAGGTTACAGAAATAAAACAAGAAAAAGACTTTGTTATAAATTATGAAACTGAAGAAGTTTATTATTTAGATGGATATAAAACTGATGATAACAATATTGTTTATTCTTTAACAGATATTAGCAATTTAGTAGTAAAATAACGGAGGAAAAATGAAAGAAAAAGAAGAAAAAAGATTAAAAGAACTAAAAAAAATAGAACTTGAGTATCATAAAAAAGGTATAAAATATATAGCTGGAATAGATGAAGCAGGAAGAGGTCCACTAGCTGGGCCTGTTGTTATTGGATGTGTAATAATGCCTGAAGATTCGATGATAGAAGGAATAAATGATTCTAAGAAAGTTTCTGAAAAGAAAAGAGAAAAACTATATGATGAAATAATAGAAAATGCGATAAGCTGGTCTGTTGCGATAATAGACAAGCAAGATATTGATGAACTTAATATTCTTAATGCTACCAAAAAAGGTGTTACAGAGGCAATACAAGGTTTAAAAACAAAACCTGAATTAATTTTAGTTGATGCATTAAATGAAATAGATACTTGTAATATAAAATATGATTCTATAATAAAAGGTGATGCGAAATGCTACAGTATTTCTGCAGCATCAATACTTGCAAAAGTTACAAGGGATAGGATAATGAGACAATGGGACGAAGTATATCCACAGTATGGATTTGCAAAACATAAAGGCTATGGAACAAAAGCTCATATAGAGGCTCTTAAGGAATATGGTCCATGTCCAATACATAGAAAAACATTTATAAAACATTTTGTTGATTAAAAAGATAAATATTGGAGATAGAAATGAATATTATAGATATTATTGCTAAAAAAAGAGATGGCAAAGAATTAAATACCGATGAAATAAATTTTTTTATAAAAGAGTATACCAATAATAATATAGAAGACTATCAAGCTGCAGCATTAGTTATGGCAATATATATAAATGGTATGAGTTATAGAGAAACCAAAGACTTAACTATGGCCATGGCTAGTTCTGGTGATGTGTTAGATTTATCAGAATTAGGAGAGAATGTTGTAGACAAACACAGTACTGGAGGAGTTGGAGATAAGGTTACTATAATCTTAGCACCACTAATTGCATCATTAGGTATTCCTGTTGCTAAAATGTCTGGAAGAGGCTTAGGATATACTGGTGGAACTGCAGATAAGATTGAGGCTATTCCAGGTTATAATACAGGAATTTCTGAAAAAGAATTTATAGATAATGTAAAAAATATAGGTATAAGTTTAATTACCCAAACACTTAATTTAGCACCTGCTGACAAAAAAATATATGCATTAAGAGATACTATTGCATGTACAGAAAGCATTCCACTAATAGCTTCTAGTATAATGAGCAAAAAAATTGCAAGTGGAGCAAATAAAATTGTTTTAGATGTTACTTGTGGTTTTGGTGCTTTTATGAAAAACATAGAAGATGCAAGAGAACTTTCAAGAACTATGATAGAAATAGGAAATTTAGCTAATAGAGAAACTGTATGTGTAATTACTAATATGAATGAACCACTTGGTTTTGCAGTTGGAAATAGTTTAGAGATAATAGAAGCTATAGAATTTTTACAAGGTAAGATGCCAGAAGACTTAAAACAAGTTGTGTTAGAACTTGGTGCGTATATGGTTAAACTTGCAGGAAAAGGTTCAAATATAGAAGAAAATAAAAAAATGCTATTAGAAAATATACAAAATGGTAAAGCATATAATAAGTTTATCGAACTTGTACAAAATCAAGGTGGAGATATAGAATATGTTAAAGATGTAACTAAATTTGAAAAAGCTAAAATAATACAAGAAGTGATTTCGACTACTGAAGGATATGTGCAAGAAATTAATGCTGAAGAAATAGGTAAATTATCATGCGATTTAGGTGCAGGAAGAAAAACTAAAAAGGACAAAATTGATTTACAAGTAGGAATTATTTTAAATAAGAAAATAGGAGATTTTGTAAATAAAGGTGACAAGTTAGCTACAATATATGCAAATGATATAGAGAAAGCTAAAGATACAGAAAATGAACTTCTAAAAATATACAAAATTGGACAAGAAAAAATAGAAGAGAATACAATTATCGATATAATAGAATAAATAAGAAAAGTTGCTTCGCAATCGTAAGAATATAGGTAATTTTACCTTGTTTATTCAGAAAAATATGAAGAGATTTCCTACGCAATAAAGAAAGTTGATAGAAAACAAAAATTTCTATCAACTTTTTCCATTACACATCTTTTCATATTCTTTGCATTTTATTTTATAGTCCATTTGCATGCATAAACATTTATAGTACATATATCCTTGTTCATATTGATTCATGGGATTAAAGAAATTTTCAGGGTCAGGAAAATCATATGACTGATAACCATTTAAATTTGAAAAATCAATATTTTTATCCATAAAATCAACCTCCTAGTTATACATATTCAAAAATACTAACAATATTACTTAAATCTAAAGATAAAAAGCTAAAAAAATGAAATACTAAAAAAGTATAAAAAGCAGCAATAACTCCTTGTAAAAATTTGCCTAAAATATATGACTTAATTGAAACATCTGATTTAGCAGTAAAACTATATACTTGCAATAAAACAGATATTCCACCAAAACCTAATATAAAAGCACAAATAATAATACTAAAAGAAATATTTTTAATAGGAATACTACTTATTTGTTGTAATCCATTTGTTATTTCTAAAAATCCATTTAAAATACCTTGAGCAAAGTCAGGAGTAATATGTAATAAATTAAATAATGGACTTAATATGGCACTACTTAAATCTATAAGATGTGTCCTATTAAAAATAGAGATAATTACAGAAAAAAGAACAATAAATCCACCAATATTTAGTATTGTAAAGATAGAATTCTTTATTGCTGACATCAATACATCTCCAATATTAGAACGATTAACAGTAGTATTTGTAATACGAGTTGTAGAAGAGGAAGTTGCAATATTTACATCTTTATATTTCCAAAATCTAAAAATAATACCTACTGTTAATGAAGCTAAAATATGAGTAACTAATAATATAATTCCTGTTGTGGTATCTTTAAAAAGTCCAATACCAATTGTTCCTAAAATAAATAATGGACCGGAATTATTAGTAAATGCTAATAAACGTTCTGCTTCTGGTTTAGTTAAAATATTTTTATTTCTTAAATCACATACAATTTTTGCACCAACAGGGTATCCACTAACAATTCCCATAATTAATGGATAACTACCTTCTCCAGGAACGTTAAATAGTGGTCTCATCAATTTATTAAAAAATTTACCTAGAATAGCTATTACATTTGTATGGCTTAAAAGTTCTGTGGCAACAAAGAATGGAAAAAGAGCAGGAATAATATTATTTGCCCATAAATATAATCCGTTTTTGGCAGAAGCCAGGTTAGATGTCGAGAATAATACAAGTAATATTGTAAAAAGCACAAAAATAATACTAAAAAAGTTTTTTCTAAGTGAAAAAGTAAGTATCTTCATAGGTTCTCCTTAAATTGAATATTTATTACTATATATATTTCAATTTTTTGGAAAATATTATATAATATATACTGTTAAAGGAGAGAAATATGAATCCAGTATTAGCAGAACTTACTAAATCGGACAAATTTAATGAATATTTAGAAAGAATAAAAAAATCAAATGCCCCAATATCTATATTGGGGTTAGCTGGCGTGGGAGCACCACAAATTGTAGCTTCTACAGAAGAAAATATAAAAAGACCAGTATGTCTTATAACATATAATGAATTACAAGCAAAAAAACTTGCAGAAGAGATAAGAAGTTATATTAATGGAGTGTTCTTTTTTCCGAAAAGAGAAATACTCACATATGATTATGTTGCAGAAAGCAAAGAACTTCCATATGAAAGAATAGAAGTTTTAAAAAATATTAAAAATGGAAAAATTAAGGTTTTAGTGTGTTCTATTGAATCTTTATTACAACCAATAATTTCAGAAGATATTTTGTTTAAAAATAAAATATCTGTAAAAGTTGGAGAAACTTACGATTTAGAAGAATTAAAAAGAAAAATCTCTATGTTAGGTTATACTAAAACAGAAATGATAGATGGAAAAGGTGAATTTAGTAGTAGAGGTGGAATTTTAGATTTATCATTTGATGATAAATATGGAATAAGGATAGAATTCTGGGGTGATGAAGTAGATTCTATTAGAAAATTTGATATACAAACTCAAAGATCTGTAGAGATGATTCAAGAAGTAGAAATAAATCCACTGCATGAATATTTATTAGAAAATAGTTTAGAAGAAGTTTGTAATAAAATATTAAACAATATAGATGAGTATACAGAGAATCAAAAAAATAATGTTAAAGAAGATATAGAATTAATCAAAACAGGAGAATATATTTCAAAAGTTGATAAATATTTTAAATTCTTTTATAGTAAGAAATCCTCATTACTAGATTACATTACTGAAAAATACATTTTATTTTTAGAAGAACCAAAGAAAATCCTAGCTAGAGGTAAAAACATATTAAAAGATATAGAAGGATTAGAAAATGCTTTAATAGAAAAAGAAAGAATAATTCCAAATGCGTTAGAAAATTATATAAGTACAGAAGAGTTCTCTAATAATATTAATGAAATGAAAAAGATATATTTAATTTCTGATGATTTGGGAGATAGCCTAGAAGCTGAAAAATATTATTTTAGATTTAGGACATTAAATTATAATAGATCAGACTTTAATAAATTTATTGATGATATTCTAAAAGCAAAAGCTGAAGGGAAAAAACTATATTTATATGTTAATTCTAAAGAAAAGGCTAAAAAATTACAGGCTGTTTTAGATGAAAATGAAATTATTTCCGAATACAAAGAAGATTTAAAATATTCTGAAATAAGCAATGGAATTGCTGTAAAAATTATTGTAGGAAGTCTAGAACAAGGCTATGAAAGTTATGAGACTAATATTCTAGTAATAGTAGCAAATGATTTAATTAGTATAGAAAAAAGAAAAAGAAGAAAAGCAAGTAAGCTTTTTAATGAAGCCGAAAAAATTATTTTCTCAGAATTAAAACAAGGGGATTATGTAGTACATAAAATTCATGGTATAGGTCAATTCGTTGGAGTAAATACTATTGTTACAGATAAAACAACAAAAGATTATATAAAAATAAAATATAAAAATGATGATATGCTTTATGTACCAACAGACCAATTAGATAATGTAAAAAAATATATTGGAGGAGGAGATACTCTTCCAAAGATTAACAGACTTGGAAGTAAAGAATGGGAAAATACTAAAGAAAGAGTAAAGAAGAATTTAAGAGAAGTTGCACGAGAATTAATCGAATTATATGCAAAAAGGCAAAAATCTAAAGGTTATGCTTTTTCTAAAGATACCCCTTGGCAACAAGAATTTGAAAATAGCTTTATGTACCAAGAAACAGATGACCAATTAAGATGTATCGAAGAAATAAAAAAAGATATGGAAATGCAAAAGCCAATGGATAGGTTATTATGCGGTGATGTTGGTTATGGTAAAACAGAAGTTGCAATTAGAGCTGCATTTAAAGCTGTTATGGACCAAAAGCAGGTTGCATATTTAGTACCAACTACAGTTCTTGCAGATCAACAATATAAAAGTTTTAAAGAAAGAATGCAAGATTTTCCAGTTAATATAGAAGTTTTAAATAGATTTAGAACTAAAAAAGAGCAACAAGAAATCATTAGAAAACTAAAATTAGGTGAAATTGATATAGTTATAGGAACACATAGAATATTAAGTAAAGATATAGAATTTAAAGATTTAGGCTTATTAATAATTGATGAAGAGCATAGATTTGGAGTTAAAGATAAAGAGAAAATAAAAGAATATAAAAACAGTATCGATGTATTAACAATGACTGCTACACCAATTCCAAGGACATTGCATATGTCAATAGTTGGTGTAAGAGATATGTCTATAATATATGAACCACCTCAAAATAGAAAGCCTGTGCAGACATATGTATTAGAATATGATGAAGAAGTAGTAAGAGAAGCCATTACAAAAGAGCTAGAAAGAGATGGTCAAGTATTTTACTTATACAATAATGTAGAAGGTATAGAAAGAAAGGCAAATGAAATATTAAAATTAGTGCCAGAAGCAAAAGTAAGTTATGCACATGGCAAAATGTCTGGTAATGAGTTAGAGAATATAATGCTTGATTTTATTAATGGTGAAACAAATGTATTAGTTTGTACAACAATTTTAGAATCTGGAATTGATATTCCAAATGCAAATACAATAATTGTAGAAAATGCAGATAGATTAGGATTGGCTCAGTTGTATCAAATAAGAGGAAGAGTTGGAAGAAGTGATGCACAAGCATATGCATATATCACTTATAAGAGGGATAAGCTATTATCAGAAGTTGCAGATAAAAGATTAAAAGCAATGAAGGAATTTACAGAGTTTGGTTCTGGATTTAAGATTGCTATGAGAGACTTAGAAATAAGAGGAGCAGGAAGTATGCTTGGGGAAATCCAACATGGACATATGGAACAAGTTGGTTATGATACATATTGCAATTTATTAGATCAAGTTATAAAGGAAATGAAAGATATTCCTCAAGAAGAAGAGGAAAAAGATGTACAAATAGACTTAAATGTATCAAGCTATATTCCAGACAGTTATATAACAGATTCAAGCCAAAAGATAAAAATTTATCAAGATATTGCTTTGTGTAGGACAGAAGAGGATATTCAAAATATAATAGATGAAATGATTGATATTTATGGCGAGATTCCAGCAGAGGTAGAGAATCTATTAAATATTGCAAGGATAAAGTCTTTAGCTAAGAAACTACATATTTTTAGAATTCAACAAAAAGCTAATGGAGTGGTATTTTCTTTTGAAGGTGAGAGTTTTAAATTTGATATTGTGGATAAACTACTTAAAGAGTATAGAAATAAAATTAAATTTTCCCCAGGAAAAGACCCATATATTACATACAAAATAGAGGATATATCAGATGATAAGATTTTGTTTAGTATTAAAGAATTCTTAAAATTCTTATGCGAAAACTAGGAGGTAAGTATGCAAATTATTACTAGTAAAGATAATGAAAATATAAAAAGTATCAAAAAACTAAAGGAAAGAAAATATAGAGATTTAAATAATGAATATATAATAGAAGGAGTAAAAATATTAAAGGAAGCTATTCAAGAAAAAGCTGTCATTAAAAAAATTGTAATATGTGAAGAATGCCTAGCTAATAACATAATAGATGAAAAACTTTTGTATGAAATAGCTAAATATGATTGTTTGTATGTAAGCAAAAAGATTTTTGAAGGTCTTACAGATGTTTCTAAACCACAAGGAATATTAGCAGTAGTAGAAAAGAATAATAAAAAGGATATTAATTATAATGAAGATATAATTGTGGCATTAGATGGTCTGCAAGATCCAGGAAATTTAGGAACTATATTACGAACTTTAGATAGTGCAAATTTATCACAAGTTATAGTATCTAAAGATACAGTTGATGCATATAATCCTAAGGTTGTAAGATCAACAATGGGAGCAATTTTTAGAGTTAATATAGTAGAAGCAGAAAATCTTAAAGAAACTTTAAAAGAAATGAAAAGACATAAATATAAAGTTATGTGTACAGACTTAACAGCAAGTAAAAATATTTATGAAATAGATTATAATAAAAAAATATTAGTAATTGGAAACGAAGCTAATGGAATATCTAAAGAATTATTAGATATGGCCGATGAAAAAATTATTATTCCAATGCTAGGAAAAACAGAAAGTTTAAACGCATCAGTTGCAACAAGTATTATAGTATATGAATATGTAAGAAGAAAAATCGGGATTCGGATAGGGGTTTGGGGACGTTCCTTAAATCCCGATTTGTAAATAAAAACACAGTATATATTTGAAGTGCACCCCAAATGTTAGACAAAAATCTAACATTTGGAGGTGTATTTT
>USBY01000025.1 GCA_900553015.1 uncultured Clostridium sp.
TTTTTTATATTTATAGAATAAATAATTATTTTATGTTATCTTTATATATAGAAACAATTTTCTGGGTGATTAATATGATTAAAGAATTAAAAATAGAAAATAAATTAGTAAATGTTTTTAGCAACGAAAATCATAAAGAAAATATACCAGTTGTTATTTTAAATACATATGGAAATGAAGGAAAAGAAATTTTCGAAAGATGCAACAAGATTCAAACAAAGGAATTTATACTAATAGCTATTTCAAATTTGGACTGGGATAATGATATGACACCATGGTTTGCTCCGAAGTTAAATAATAATGACAAAGACTGTTTAGGCAAAGCAGATGATTACTTAAAAACTTTAATAGAAAAAATTATTCCAGAAACTAAAAAATATATAGAGAATGAATTACATGTAAATATAAGCTACTATGCAATTGCAGGTTATTCTTTAGGAGGACTATTTGCAATATATTCTGCATATAGAACCAATTTATTTTCAAGAATTGCATCTGCTTCTGGCTCTTTTTGGTATCCTAACTTTATAGAATTTGCAAATAAAAATACAATTTCTGAAAATATAGATAAAATATATTTTTCACTTGGTAATAAAGAAAGTAAAGTTAGAAATGAGGTATTAGCTACGGTAGAAGAAAATACTAAAAAGCTTGAGCAGGTGTATAAGTCACAAGGGATTAAAACAATTTACGAAGAAAATGATGGAAACCATTTTAAAGATGCAGTATTAAGAATGGCTAAGGGAATTAAATGGATTTTACAATAATATAGGAGAGAAGTAATGGACAAATATAACAGATTATATAAAGGACATAGTTTAATAAAAAATTTAAATGATTATACAGTATTAGATATAGAAACAACAAGTTTAGATTCTTTTACTGGAGAAATAGTAGAAATAAGTGCAATAAAGGTTAGAAATAAAAAAGAAGTAGACACTTTTTCAGAATTAATAAAAACAGAAAATAGATTAGGTGCATTTACTACAAGATTAACTGGAATTACAAATGAGATGGTTCAAAATGAAGGAAAAGATTTAATTTATGTATTGCAACAGTTCAAAGATTTTTTAGATAGAGACATTATAGTAGGTCATAATGTTAATTTTGATATTAACTTTATTTATGATAGCATGTACAAAAATATGAATGAGTATTTAACAAATGATTTTGTAGATACATTAAGAATTTCAAGGAAGGTATTGCCTAATCTTAGACATCACAAACTGGATAATTTAATAGATTATTTTAATTTAGTAAAAAGAGATGAACATAGAGCTTTAAATGATTGTGTACTAACAAATCAAGTATATATAAATTTAACTAAGATGTTATAAAAGGAGACGTAAAATGAAAACAATAGGTTTAGCCTGTACAGGTGGTGGAACAAAAGCACTTAGTAATTTAGGAGTAATAAAAGCTTTAGAAGATCTAAATATAAAAATATCTGCGATTTCTGGAACAAGTATTGGAAGCTGTATCGCAGTTTTATATGCAATGGGTTATACAACGGACGAAATAGAAGATAAATTAAAAATATATACAATAGAATATCCAAAATTTACAGTTAAAGATAAAATATTAGCTCCATTTAAACTTTTAGCACGAGGTGGTGGAAAAAATCCAACTATAATTACTAAAACTATAAGGGAGGCTACAGAGGCTAAAGGAAAAAAACTAATGAGCGATTTAGATATGCCAGTATTTATTCCAACTATGGATATTACAGAGAAAAAGACTGTATATTATACTTCAAGAATGATTAAAAATGAAGAATGCTATATGGATAGACCAATAGAAGAGGCTGTAAAAAATACTTGTTCATTACCATTGTTATATGTACCTAATAATGTTTATATAGATGGCAAATTGCATCAATTTTTGGATGGAGGAATGACACATAATATTCCAACACACCGAATGAATCAATTTGCTGATTACGTTATTGGGGTGGAGAATGTATATTATAAAGAAACGAATCAAAGGAAAGTAAATATAATTACAGGAATACGAAATACTTTTCAAAGTATGAGGAGAACAGCAATAGTTTGGCAAAGAGAAGCAGCAGATTTAATTATAAAGGTTGACTGCAAAGATGTTGATATAATTGGAAATGAAGAAGAGGTAGAACAATGTGTTAAAGCTGGGTATGATGCTGCAATGGAGAGTTTTAAAAAAGAAAAGTTTAGAGATGAAATATTGTTGAATAATTAATATCCAAAGTAAGTTAAAAAGACTGAATCACGTTAATGTGATTCAGTCTTTTCGCTTGATGCTTCGGAGCTATAGTAATATATCTCAATTGTTGTAATAAACTGGGTATTTGAAGGTGGACGTAAAGACAGTTCGTACATTTCAAATACTCGTTTATATAAGGGGGTTTTTATTTTACATGCAATTTCTTTTGCAGAACGCAACTCTCTTTCAGAAAAACCATTTTCTTCAAGTGCAGTATAAAGTTTCTCGCCAGGTTTAATATTATTGTTATGGCAATATTCAACTGCAAACAGTGTGCATTCCAAGCCATGCCCCCATTTTGTTGCTCCAATGCCAAGTCGGAGTAGAAACTCTTTTAATGTCATACTAGCAGGGTTAAGAAGATATGCTTTTAATTCTTCTATTTTTGCATCAACAGCTTCGTCAACCCGCTTATCAATGTACTTTTGAAGTTCCTCAAATACGTTATCCATAGAGCCTCCTATTCCAATCCTTCCAACAGTTACACCGAATATATTATACAACAAATTTACATAAAGTACAACTGGATGACCAATATTTCTATCTGAATTAAAAATTTTTATATTAATTAAGAATTTACAAAAAATTTACACTAAATAATAATATTTGTGGTAGAATAATGATGTTATTAAATAATTCCAGGAGGAAGAAAATGATAAAAGCAGCATTAGTATTAGAAGGTGGTGCATTAAGAGGAATGTATACCTCTGGTGTATTAGATACATTTTTAAAAAATAATATGGAATTTGAATGTGTAGCAGGTGTCTCTGCAGGCGCATTAAATGCAATGAGCTACATATCAAAACAACCAGGAAGATCAGCAAAAATTAATTTAGAATATTGTGATGACCCAAGATATATAGGAAGAAAAGCATTTATAAAAAATAAAGGAATAATAGGATATGATTATCTATTTGGTGATATATCAGAAAATAAGGTTCCATTTGACTATAAAGCTTTCGAAAATACAAGCCAAAGATTTATAATAGTAACTACAAATTGTGAAAAAGCAGAAACAGAGTACTTGGAAAAAAGTAATTGTAATGATTTATTTAAAGCAGCACAAGCCTCATCAAGTATGCCACTTGCTTCTGCAATGGTAGAAATAAATAATAATCACTATTTAGATGGAGCAGTTACAACAAGTATTCCTGTAAAATGGGCTTTAGAACAGGGCTATGAAAAAGTAGTTGTTGTTTTAACAAGGGATAAAACCTATAGAAAACCAATGCTATCAAATAAAATGAAAAAACTATATAAATTGGCATATCACAAATATCCAAAATTAATAGAAAAATTAAATACAATGCCAGAAAGATATAATAAATTACAAGAGGAATTAATAGACTTAGAAAAAGAAGGCAAAATATTTATAATAAGACCAGAAAAAGAAGTAACAGTTTCTAGACTTGAAAAAGATAAAGAAAAATTAGAAAACTTATATAAAGAAGGAATTGCTGAAGCAGAAAAGAATTTGGACGCTTTAAGAGAATATTTAGGGATTAGTTAGGAGAATTATGAAGAGAACGAAATTAAGAGATAGAATACTTCCTAAATATACAAAGGGAGAAGAAATTTTTAATATGACTTCACATATTGTAGGTGGAGCGTTAGGAATTGTTGCATTGGTGTTATGTGTAGTATTTGCAGCAGTTCATGGTAATGGTTATGGGGTTGTAAGTGGTGCAATATACGGGGTTACTATGGTAATTTTATATACAATGTCTAGTATATATCATGGCTTAAATCCTAAAAGAAAAGCTAAAAAAGTATTTCAGGTGTTAGACCATTGTTCTATATACTTATTAATTGCAGGCTCATATACGCCATTTGCATTATGCACTTTAAGAGAGTATAGTACTGCATTAGGTTGGACCATATTTGGAGTTATTTGGTTTGTAGCAATATTAGGAATCATACTAAATTCTATCGATATAAAGAAATTTAGAGTGTTTTCTATGATTTGTTACTTAGTAATGGGTTGGTGTATTGTATTTAAAATAAACCTATTACCAGAATTATTAGGAACAGCAGGTTTTGTACTATTACTACTAGGAGGTTTAGCGTATACGATAGGAGCTATACTGTATGGATTAGGAAAGAAGCATAAATATATGCATTCAGTATTTCATTTATTTATTTTATTAGGAAGTTTATTACAATTTTTTACAATATTATTATATGTTATGTAGGAGGATAAAATGAACGAATATATGAAAATGGCAAAAGATCAAGCAGAAAAAGGTATGAAGAGTAATGAAGGAGGTCCTTTTGGAGCTGTTATTACAGATAAAGATGGAAATATTATTTCAGTAGCTAATAATCAAGTGCTAAAAAATAATGATCCAACAGCACATGCCGAAGTACAAGCTATACGAGAGGCTTGCAAAAAGCTTAATACACATGATTTATCTGGATATATTTTATATACATCTTGCGAACCATGTCCAATGTGTTTATCTGCAATTATTTGGGCAAATATTAAAGAAGTATATTATGCTTGTACTAGAAAAGATGCAGGAGAAATTGGTTTTAGAGATGACGCAATATATGAATTTCTAGAGACAAACAATAAGAGTTTACTAGATGAAAAACAAATAGATAGAGAAGATTGTATACATTTATTTAATGAATATAAAAAATTAAATGGAGAGATTTATTAATGTTTGCAGTATATAATACTAAAATAGGAAAACTAAAAATTGAATATGATAATGATGCAATAACTGGAATTACTTCTGCGAAAGATGAAAAAGAGCAAGGAATAAAAAATGAGTTAACTGAAAAAACAGTTTTGCAGTTAGAAGAATATTTTGATGGCAAAAGAAAAGAGTTTGACATACCTATTAAATTGATTGGTACAGAATTTCAAAAGAAAGTGTGGAATGAACTTTTAAAAATACCATATGGAAAAACAGTTTCTTATAAAGATATATCTATTAAAATTGGTAATCCAAATGCATGTAGAGCTGTTGGCATGGCTAATCATAATAATCCAATATTAATAATTGTACCTTGCCACAGAGTGATAAATGAAAATAAAAAATTAGGCGGTTATGCATTAGGACTTGATTTAAAAAGAAGACTGCTTGAACTGGAAAAAGAAAATTCATAATAATGATAAAAGAGCTTACAAAAGTGTAAGCTTTTTTTATATTAAATCGATGTTTCAATTTACGAAAAATTAATATAATTTTAATAAATTATAAAAATTATATTAATGATTATATGCTAATTTATAGTAAATTGAGGTGATAATATATGAAAAGGAAAGATGTTTTTAAATTTGTACTAATTATATTTTGGGTTTTTATTATAGGAAGCATGATAGGATATGGAGTAGAAACAATAGTAGCTATTATACAAAATGGACATTTTGCATCTAGGCAAGGTCTATTATATGGTCCTTTAATACCAGTATATGGTGTTGGCTTAGTGGCATATTATTTAGTTATTTCAAAAATAAAAGATAAGGGTAATTTAAAGATATTTATTATTACTATGGTTTTAGGTGGAATTGTAGAATATTTATTTTCTTTTTTCCAAGAAAAGTTTTTTGGAACGGTTTCATGGGATTATAGCAATTTATGGTTTAATTTAAATGGTAGAACAAGTTTATTACATTGTCTATATTGGGGTACAGGAGGAGTACTATTTGTTAAATATGTATATCCTTTTATAGAAAAATTAATAAATAAAATTGATGTATTAGCTTTAAAACAAATAACAGTAATTTTATTAGTATTACTTGCATTTGATGTTGGAATTTCTTGTATAGCAGCAAATAGGCAAAGGGAAAGAATAGAAGGTGTTGCCGCAAATAGTAGTTTAGATAGATTCTGTGACGAATATTATCCAGATAGTGTTATGGATTACATATATTCTAATAAGGTAAATAAAATTGAATAGTACTTGAAAATTATGTAAATCAGTTATATAATAGTCATATGGCAAATGTTGAAAAGTGAGTAAAATTAATATTTTTCATATTGCCAAATAGTAACTTAATAACTTTTTGCTTTTTATCTTTAAAAGGAGGGCTTTTATGAGTGAAATCAAAGAAGCAAATGAAGGTTATTTCCAGATACCACTTCTAGCAAAAACTTCACAAGTTGAAGAAATTTTAAGGCAATACCCAATGGTGGAGGCAAAATTAAGAGAATTCTTCAACTCAGAAAGTTTTTCTATCTGCTTCGAAGATATGATGCGGTTTGTAGATGAATACAAGTCACAGTTTAATATTTCAGATGCAGATATTGAAAATCTAAGAAGTGCTTTTTTAACGGCACTTGAATTTAATACAAAAGTGAATGTTTTATCAAATGCACTGAAAAATATTCTTACAATTTCAGGAAAGTCGCTTAAGGGTGTAGAAGAGGAACTTTTGTATCTTACAGAAAAAGAAGTTCTTACTACTTTTACAATGACGTATGTGGAAATATTAAAAGAGGAAGCTAAGAATATGATTAGTTCTTCATTTGCGGATTATACAAATCCAAGATACACATCATGAAAGGAGTTTCGATATGAGTAAAATGTGTTATTATTGTGAACAACATAAAAAACCGGATTACAAACGGGTTGACGAACTGAAAAAGTTCGTTTTCGATGGGACTCGAATGAAACCGGCAAGGTCAACAGGCCTTTGTGGCAAACATCAGCGGGCTTTAAAAAGAGCAATTGCGAATGCTCACCATTTAGCTCTGATGTAAAAATTGTTCAAGCGAAGGAGCTTTGGTTCGATGAACCAAGGCTCCGTTTCTTCGTTATAAACTTATGTCAATGAGGATGAAATGAATTTTGATCATTTAAAATATAAAGTTATTATGATATAATTCAAAAAGGAGAAAAAATTATGCCAGGATATGTAATACATTTAGCAATTGCAGAAAAATATTTAGAAAAAAATAAGATCGAAAAATATAATGAATTTATATATGGAGTCATCTATCCAGATGAAAGAGATGACAAATATAAAACACATTATTGGAATGAAATGAGATCAGTTAATTTATATAATTTTTTAAAGGAGAATAAGATTGATAGTAGTTTTAATAGGGGGTATTTTTTACATTTATTAACAGACTACTTATTTTACAATAAATATATAGAATATTGGTCAACAGATATATATACAGATTATGATTTGTTAAATCCATATCTATTAAAGAAGTATGATGTAAAATTACCAAATAAAATAAAAAAATATGTACATGTTGCAGAACAAGGTAAAAGTCTTAAAATTTTATCAAAAGAAGTAATAGATAAATTTATAGAAGATTTGTCAAACTTGGACTTAGAACATATTAAAGAAGAGATAATGAAAGATCCAGAAGAATGGACAGAAGTAAGAACTTTAAAAGAGCCTTAGAATTTAGAAAAAAATCTATTAAAACAAAAAAAGTTTTAATAGATTAAAAAATAATATTGACTTGGAGTTAACTTTAAGTGCTATCATAAAAAAAGTTTAAAAGGAGGAATGAATTATGAAAAAACAAACTGCTGGAAGAGATCAATTAGGTGAATTTGCACCAAAATTTGCAGAATTAAATGATGATGTATTATTTGGGGAAGTATGGTCAAGAGAAGACAAACTATCTTTAAGAGATAGATCTTTAGTAACAATATGTGTATTTATGGGGAAAGGATTAGTAGATAGTTCTTTAAAATATCATATTTTGAACGCAAAAAATAACGGAATAACAAAAGAAGAAATGGCAGAGATTATTACACATGCTGCTTTTTATGCTGGTTGGCCAAATGCATGGGCAGTATTTAATATGGCAAAAGAAGTATATGCAGATGACGAACCTGCAAAAGAAGAACATGGTGGATGGTTTGGACTAGGTGAGCCAAATTCAAACTATGCACAATATTTTATAGGAAATTCATATTTAAATCCACTAACAAAACCAGGTGAATCTAGTATTTTTATAGCAAATGTAACATTCGAGCCAGGTTGTAGAAACAATTGGCATATTCATCATGCTACAAAAGATGGTGGTCAAATTCTTATATGTGTTGATGGAGAAGGATGGTATCAAGAAGAAGGAAAAGAAGCTAGAAGTCTAAAACCAGGAGATATAGTTGTAATTCCTGCAAATGTTAAACATTGGCATGGAGCTAAAAAAGATAGTTGGTTTAGTCATTTAGCTATAGAAGTACCAGGAGAAAATACAAATAATGAATGGTGTGAACCAGTAACAAATGAGCAATATGATAATTTATAAAATATGGAGGATGTAGAATGACAATATCTGAGGTAAGTAAAAAATATAATTTAACAGCAGATACAATTAGATATTATGAAAAAGAAGGACTAATTCCAACAGTACCAAGGGATAAAAATGGGATAAGAGATTTTGATGAAAATTCTTGTGGTTGGATAGAATTTATAAAATGCATGAGAAGTGCTGGTCTTGAAATTGAAACTTTAAAAAAATATGTAAGTTTATTTAGGCAAGGAACAAAAACTGTAAAAGAAAGAAAAATATTATTAATAGAACAAAGAGAAAAGCTACTAAAAAAACAAGAAGACATAAAAGCTACATTAGATAGATTAAATTATAAAATAGAAAAATACGAAGAAATAGAAAAAGGCAAATTAAAAGACTTTGCAGAAAAACCATAGGAGGATAATCATGAGCAATAAATTAATAGTATACTATTCTTATACAAATCATACTAAACAGATAGCTGAAGATATACAAAAACAATTACAATGTGACATTATAGAATTAAAACCTGTAAAACCATATTCTACTGACTATAATACTGTTGTTGGACAAGAGCAAAATAATGAAAGTACAAAGAAAACACCAGAAATAGAAAATAAAAATTTAGATTTATCTAAATATGATGAAATAATATTGGGAACACCAGTATGGTGGTATACGATAGCACCAGTTGTAAGGACTTTCTTGAAAGAAAATGATTTAAGTAATAAAAAAATTATGCCTTTTGCAACAAATGCAGGATGGCTTGGACGTACATTTAAAGAAATAAAAGACTTATGTCCAAATTCAACTATAGGTAAAGAAATGAATATTGTATTTACAGAGAATTATAGCGAAAATCAATTAGTTACATCACCAGATGAAATAGATGAATGGATTAAAGAATTATAAATAGGAGGGCTAAAATGGGATATTTAGGTGAAGAAATTAAAAAATTAGGATTTGGTCTAATGAGATTACCTCAAAAAGATGGAAAAATAGATATAGAGCAAACAAAAGTAATGGTAGATAAATTTTTAGATGCAGGATTTACATATTTTGATACAGCATGGGCATATGCAGGAAGTGAAGATGCAATAAGACAAGCATTAGTAGAACGTTATCCAAGAGAGAAGTTCCAATTAGCAACTAAAAATGCTGCATGGATAAATTGTAAAACTAGAGAAGAAGCAATTGCTCAATTTGATACTTCTTTAAAACAAACAGGTGCTGGATATTTTGATTTCTATCTATTACATAACTTAGGAGAATCTAGAACAAAAGCATTTGATGATTTTGATATGTGGAGTTGGATTCAAGAAATGAAAGCACAAGGAAAAATTAAACATATAGGATTTTCTTTCCATTCAACACCTGAGGAGTTAGAAGAAATATTAACTAAACATCCAGAAATGGAATTTGTACAACTTCAAATAAATTATGCAGATTGGGAAAATCCAGCAATTAAATCTAGAGAGTGTTATGAAGTTGCAAGAAAACATGGTAAGCCAGTAATAATTATGGAACCTGTTAAAGGTGGAATGCTTGCAAATCCACCAGAGCAAGTACAAGAAGTATTTAAACAAGCTAATCCTGATGCATCAATTGCTTCATGGGCAATTAAATTTGCTGCAAGCTTAGATGGTGTTATAACAGTACTTTCTGGAATGAGTAATATAGAACAAATGGAAGATAATATATCTTATATGAAAGATTTTACAAAATTATCTGATGACGAAGAAGCTACAATAAAGAAAGCTCAAGAGGTATTAAACAGTATTCCATTAATACCATGTACAACATGTAATTACTGTGCAAAAGTTTGTCCAATGAAAATAGGAATTTCTGGTTCATTTACAGCAATGAATTATTTAACATTATATAATGATATGGGAGCAGCTAAACACCAAGAAGATTGGCTTGTAAGTGGTCACGGACTTAAAAAAGCAGAAGAATGTATAAAATGTGGTAGATGTGAGCAAGTTTGCCCTCAACACATAAAAATAAGACAAGAACTAGAAAAAGTAGCAGAAAAACTAAAATAGATTCGGGATTAGGGGCGTTCCTATCAGGGATTTGGGGACGTTCCTTTTTTCCCCATTCGGGATTTGTGGGCGGTCTTTTTTCCTATTCGGGATTTAGGGACGTTCCTTAAATCCCTTTTTCCATGTGGACGAGGTTATTTTTAATTTTAAGTCACGATTAAATCGTGACTTATTTTTTACAAAATTGTATATAAAATTTTGAAAACTAGATTTGCTGATATTTCGAGCAAAAATAACAATTCTACTAAAAGTAGATTGCTAAAAATAGCTAAGAGTGATAACATTTTTATATCGAAAAAACTTTTAAGGAGACTAAAAATGGATAATCAAAAATTCGGAAGATTTATAAGAGACTTAAGAAAAAAAGCAAACATGACACAAAAGGAATTAGGAGAAAAATTAAATGTAACAGATAAAGCTGTTTCAAAATGGGAAAGAGGATTAGGTTTTCCTGATATTACAATTATTAATTTATTAGCAGAAACTTTTGGTATTACAGCATCAGAAGTGTTAAATGCAGAAATAGGAAAAAAAGATACTATTGATGTAGAAAAAGCAGTACAAGAGGCTGTAGAGAAAGTTACTAAAGAAAAAGAAAAGAAAGAAAACAGAAAAAGAAAATTAATTAAAGTTGTAAAAATAGTATCTATTATAATATTTGTATTAATGCTTTTATTACAATTAGGATATTTATGCATAATGAAGCCAAATGGATATGAATATATAAATGATTCAATATTTTATATTGTAAATGAATTGATAATGATAACTGGAGTTGCATTTCTTATTTTACAACTAAAAAAATTAAAGATTATAAAGACTGTTACTGTAATTATTGCAGTTATTTTGAGTATTATTAATTTATCATTTATGATTAATAATGGTATGAATATAAAAACTATATTAAGTTTTTCTAACGATTTTTCAAATGAATTAGTACTAAAACAGAATAAGGAAAATGGTGAAACTAGACTATATAAATATGCCAAATTAATTTTATTTGCAAAACCATATGAACGATTTGAATATTCAGTAATTGGAGACATAAAACATCAGTGGCTTACAAATGATATTTGCAATATAACTTATACGGATGAAGATGATAATTTAAGAAATTATGTAGCAACATATGGAAGTAGAAAAGGAACAGATTCATATTATTATGTATTTCATGCATTATTAGGAAGATGGCAAACACAGGCAGATTCCGTAGGTAATACAAAATTAACTGTAGATGAAAAAGGGATAAAAGTAACACGAGATGATACAGCTGAACAATTTGAATTTAGTGATTGCAAACAATATGGTGTTACAGCATTAGTTCTTTATAAAGAGGATATTCCTAAATATGTAATTGCACTAAACGATGATTGTGAAATCGATGATGATACTACATATATAAAGAATGGTGGAACGATTACATTTTGCGATATTTCGATGAAAAAGACAATAAAAGAAACATTATATTGTACAGTATATAAGGATGAGAATTTAAACAATTATAGTGGTATAACAGTAGAAGCAAATAATTTTAAAATAGATAATGGAATTTTATATTTTAGTTATGATGGCGAAAACATAATAGAGGTTCCAGGAGATTTTTCAAATGATAAATCAGCTTATAATGATCATAATTATATAATTTCTGAAGAAAAAACAGTATTTTTCTATACTGGAAATGGGAGAAAATATTTAGTATATTCAGATGATAAGGGCAATACTTGGAATACAGTTAATTTAGCTACTAACGGAGATATCCAATCTATCCAATTTTTAAATAAAGATGTAGGCTTTATATTACAATTTGAAGATTATGCCTTAGGAGGAGTTACTTTTGGACATATTGATAAAACTACAGATGGAGGAAAAACATGGACGACTATAAATAATGGAATTGGAAGTCCGACTGAAGGTACATTTAGAAGTGGAAGCCAGTTATTGTTTGTAAATGAAAATATTGCTTTTGTTACAATGCCATATGCCAGTGGGGATGACTCTGACCTATATTATTCTGAAGACGGAGGTATAAATTTTACAAAAGTTACTTTAAGTGATGAACAGATTTATGATTATTATTATTTGCCAACTATAGAAGATGGAAAACTTTATTTAGAAGTTGGTCAAGGAAATGATGGAGATTATAATGGAGGAGATTCTAAAAAGTATTGTTCAGAAGATAATGGAAAAACATGGAATGAAATTTAATAAAGGGAGGAATCTATGAAAATATTAAAGATATTAGGAATAGTAGTAATAGTTGGTATATTAATTTTTGTGCTTATAGCTGTTAAAGATGCTAATAGTGATACTAATGAAATAAATAAGATTAATACAGTAGGAAATATAAATGATATAGAAATTGGTAGTAGTACACAAAATATGACAACAACTAATGAGATTATTGATGTAAACAATATACAAGATAAGTATTTTTTGGGTATAGGAAAAATTACTAATATTGATGGGAATACTGTTAGTTTTATAGAAAATGAAAACAAAAAATATGAAATTACAATAACGAATAATATTGAAGTAGTTAATGCTAGAACAAAGGAAAGAATTAATGATACTTCAATTATAGAAGTAGGAGATGTTATTGATATAGATAAATCTACAGATAACTTTATTATAGGAATTGCAAAAAATATTTCTGGCAAAACACTAGAAAGAGACTTATTAATGGGATTAACTTTTAAAGAAACAGAAGTGGGAGTAGGTATAGAGAAGGTAAATATAGTTAATAAGGAAAAAGCAATATTAACTATAAATTTTGAAGATCCTTATGCAGAATATTTTAATAATCATGAAATATTTACTAAAAACGTTATTGTAAATCAAACTACAGAAATTCATAGCAAAAGTGGATTAGCATATAATGTAGAAACATTAAATAATGCAACTCATGATTTTGTAAGTATTGTATTAGATAGAGCTACTATAAGTAATGAAGAACCTACTGTTAGCTATTTTGGCTCAACAGATACTTAATGACAAAAGTGTAAGGTTAATGTAAGGTAAATAAATGGCAATTATTTTAATAAACATTATAATTATCATAGAGGAGGATGATAATTATGGATGGGATAAAAAGTAAGATTGCGGTAGTAATAGGAATAATAGTTTTCATTTTATTTTTATATGGAATATATTATTTATTGGTTATTCAAAATAGTGAATATTATACACAAATAGATAATAGCAAAATAGAGGGTCTTTCCACGACAGATAATATGAAATATCAGTATACCCTAACTGCATATAATGAGAAAGGCAAAGAAAAAGAAGTAAAGTTTAAAACAAATAGAGAATTAAGAGAAGATGCATATATAAAATTAGAAGTAATGTTAACTAGAGGAGTCATAAATTGGGAAGAAGTTCAGTTTGATGAAATGCCAAAAGAAGTTCAAGAGAAATATAAGTAATATAGATACCTAGCTTAGAAAGGCTGGGTATTTTTTTGAATAAATGTAAAAATATATGTTAAAGTATTGACTTGGAGTAAACTCTAAATGATATATCATATTTATGTTATAATAGGTAAAATTGTGTAGAAGGGAAGATAAATTTATGAAAACACTATATTTTGATTGTTCAAGTGGAATTAGTGGGAATATGACACTTGGAGCATTATTAGAAATTGTAGGAGATGAAAGATATTTATTAGAAGAATTAAAGAGATTGAATGTTGATGGGTATAAAATAGAAATTTCTAAACAAGTCAAAAACGGTATTACAGGAACATATGTTGATGTTATATTAGAACATGAGCAACATCATCATGATCACGAACACACTCATGTTCACGAACATGAGCATGAACATCATCACCATCATGAACATAGAAATTTATATGATGTTAACAATATTATAGATAATAGTTCATTAGATGAAAATACTAAGGCTTTGGCAAAAAGAATATTTTTAAGAGTGGCAAAGGCAGAATCAAAAGTTCATAATAAACCACTAGATGAAGTACATTTTCATGAAGTTGGAGCAATTGATTCAATTGTAGATATTGTTGGAACAGCAATTTTAATAAATAAAATTAATCCAGATAAAGTAATTGCAAGCGTTGTTAATGATGGATACGGTTTTATAGAATGTGCACATGGAACTATGGCTGTACCAGTTCCAGCTACAAGTGAAATATTTGCAGCATCTAATGTGAAGTTTAGGCAAATAGATATAGATACAGAACTTGTAACTCCGACAGGAGCTGCAATTATAGCAGAGCTTGCAGAAGATTTTACAACATTGCCTGCAATGGTAACAGAAAAAATTGGTTGGGGAACTGGATCAAAAGATTTAAAAATACCAAATGTTTTAAAAGTATACTATGGTGAAATACAAGAAGAAAATCAAAATTTTGTGGTAATGGAAACAAATGTAGATGATTGTTCAGGAGAAATATTAGGATATACATCAGAAAAATTATTTGCCAATGGAGCTTTAGATGTATTTTATACACCAATATTTATGAAGAAAAATAGACCAGCATATAGATTATCTGTTGCTTGTAGAAAAGAAGATATGTTTAAACTTCAAAATATTATTTTTAAGGAAACAACAACAATAGGAATTAGATATCGTTTTGAAAGTAGAACAGAATTAGGTAGAGAATTTGTAGAAATAGATACAAAATATGGAAAAATAAGAGCAAAAAAAGTAACTAATAATGGTGAAACATATGTATATCCTGAATATGAAAGCATGAAAAAAATAGCAGAAGAGAATAATATTCCTTTAAAGGAATTATATAAATTAGAGGAGCTAAAATAATTATAAATCAAAAGGAGAGCATAATTGCATATGGACATAAAAGAAATTTTGACAAATTTACAGGAAAATAAAATATCTATAGAAGATGCTGAAAAAGCGATAAAAAATAATCAATATGAAGATTTAGGTTATGCAAAAATAGATCATAATAGAAAAGAAAGATCTGGAGCGAGTGAAGTGGTATTTTGCCAAGGAAAACCAGATGAATTTTTAACTAAAATATATAATACTATTTATAGAGAAAATGGAGAAGTATTAGGTACAAGAGCATCTAAAGAACAATATGAATTAGTAAAAAAGGATATACCAAATGTAAAATATGACTCTATTTCTAGGATATTAAAAATAGAAAAAGAAAAGAAGTTAGTAGGAAATATTGTAATTTGTACAGGAGGGACAGCAGATATTCCGGTTGCAGAAGAGGCAGCCCAAACTGCAGAGTTTTTGGGTAGTTATGTAGAAAGAGTTTATGATGTTGGTGTTGCTGGTATTCATAGATTACTAAGTAATATGGATAAATTAGAAAAAGCAACATGCATAATAGTTGTAGCTGGAATGGAAGGGGCATTAGCCTCTGTTGTTGCAGGACTTAGCAAAGTACCAGTAATAGCAGTGCCTACATCTATTGGATATGGAGCAAATTTTGGAGGAGTATCAGCACTACTTAGCATGTTAAACTCATGTGCAAACGGAATTGCAACAGTAAACATAGACAATGGTTATGGTGCTGGTTACATTGCCAACCAAATTAACTCAGCCGTTAGCGAGCATTAGTGAGCTTTACGGATGAGTTATGCAACCGAACGAAGAGAGGTTGTAAACAATGATTCAAGTATGCCGTTAGCGAACGTAAGTGAGCTTTATGGATGAGTTATGCAACCGAACGAAGAGAGGTTGTAAACAATGATTTAAGTATGCCGTTAGCGAACGTAAGTGAGCTATACGGATGAGTTATGCAACTGAGTGAAACGAAGTTGTAAACAATGATGTGATTATGCCGTTAGTGAGCATTAGTGAAAAGGATGAAATATATGTTAAAAAAATTACAAGACAGACTAAAAGAATTAAATAAAGTAGCTATTAGCTTTTCAGGAGGAATAGATTCTAGCTTTTTGCTATATGTTGCAAAAATCACATTACCTAAAGAAAATGTACTAGCAATTATAGCAAATGTTAATATGGTACCAAGAAAAGATTATGAAGAAGCAATAGAATTCTTAAAAGAAAATAAAATCAATTATAAAGAAATAGAATATAAACCATTAGAAATAAAAGAGTTTAAAGAAAATAGAAAAGATAGATGCTATTATTGCAAGAAAAAACTTATGAGCAGTATAAAAGAAGAAGCAAATAAAAATGGTTTTGAAAATGTATTAGACGGAAAGAACAAAGATGATTTAAAAGTATATAGACCTGGTAATAAAGCAACAGAAGAAGTAGGTATAATAAGTCCTCTAGCAGAAATTGGATTTTCAAAAGAAAATATAAGAGAAGAGAGCAAGAAGTTAGGCCTTAAAATTTGGAATAAACCATCTAATTCTTGTTTAGCAACAAGATTTCCATATAATACAATTTTAACCGAAGAAGATTTAAAAAAGGTTGAACAAGGAGAAGAAGTATTAAAAAGATTAGGAATACCAAAAGTAAGAGTAAGAGTACATCAAGATATCGCAAGAATCGAAGTAGAAAAAGAATACTTTGAAATAATAATGCAAAATTTTGAAGCAATAGATAGTATTAAAAATCTAGGTTTTAAATATGTAACATTAGATTTAAATGGACTAACTAGTGGAAGTTTTGATAAATAGGTTATGTGGATTTTTAGCAGGTATTCTTATAAAAATATTTTATAAGGATAAAAGTTTCTTTAATTTTAAAGGATTTGAAGAAAAACATAATAAAGATACAGATCCAAATATGTTTAAAAGATTATTAAAAAATATAGGTAGAAATATTAAAGCTACAGGTTTGTATTTTTTATTTGGAATAATACTTACTGTTTTATTTCAAATGTATGTGCCTCAAGAAGGATTTGCAGAATTGTTTGGAAATAATACTGGTTTTGGAGTATTAATGGCTGCAACCTTAGGTGTACCAGTTTATGTTTGTGGAGGTGGAACTATTCCACTACTTAACGAATGGTTACATATGGGAATGTCAATGGGAGCTGGAACAGCATTTATGGTTACAGGTCCTGCAACTAAAATAACAAATTTAGGTGCGTTAAAAATAGTGCTAGGAATAAAACATTTTATATTTTATTTAGTATATGTAATTTTATTTGCTTTGATTGCTGGACTTTTTGTTGATTTAGTTGGAATAACAATATAAAAAATATTATTGTGCCACTCGTAGAGAAACGTTTGGCACGATATATATATCCCTTTTTATTTTCATAAGAGCTTATTTTATATATTTATATAAAATAAGCTTTTAAATTGAATAAAAATTATTTAAATGATAAAATTATATCAAAATATACATAGGAGAAAATTATGATAAAAGCAAAAGCAAAGAGTTTATTAGAATTATTACGAGCAGGAAAAGGAATTAGTGGAAAATTTTCTAATTACTATGACAAAGAAACGGGAAAAATAATAGATGTTATTGTAAACGAATGTAAATCACTTGTCAGAAATTCAGATGGGAAACTACAAAAATACGAAAGCGAAATATCTATAGGTCATATAAGAGAAATTGTTGATCAATTGATGAGTGATAGAAATACAATAGGTTCAGTACAAGCTGGAGTAGTAATGAGAGATAATGGAATTTTAGGTCTAGCAAAAGAACTTAAAGTAACTAAAACAGTTGATGAACAAGGTAAGTTAAAGTTAGATATAGAAAAGCCTTTTCCAGATAATTTTAAAGATATACTAACTGGCACATATAATGAAAAAGAATTAAAAGAAAAAATAATAAAGCCATATGTTGCAGGTCTTTGCGAAGAAAACGAAGGATTATCAAAAAGACATGCTTGGAGTAGAAGATTAAACCCATTTAGACCAAAAAAATTATCTACTGCTGAATTACAAAAAAGATATTCAAAATATTTAGAAAAAAATACTGATTTGGATGAGGAAAAAAGAGAAAATATGTCTAGATATTTTGTAGTGAATATTTTAGGCAGTGATAGAATTAAAAGTGATATTATAACTGATGAAATAAATGGAACTGGTATAACAAAAAAAGGAGAAAAAATACATAATAGTTATACAGGAATGTTACAAAACATGACTGTTAATGTAATTGATATAATGGCTGGAATAGCAAATCCAAATGATAGATTAACAGAAATTGAAAATATTTATTCAAACATAGACGAACAATTAGAAGCAATAAGTACTGAGTTAGTTCCAGATCCAAAACAGATAGAAGAAACAATTGTAAACTTAAATAGAACTGTAAATAACAAAGATAAAGAACTTACAAAAGATGATGGCTATAGAAGTGCAAATGTTACATTTGGAAGAAATAATACAGAAAGTGTAGGTCTTTTAGAAAATGAATTTGTACCACAAGCAATGAAGTTATATGCAAAAGACATGGCAGATTTCTTAGAAAATTCAAGCCAAATGTCTGATGAAGAATATATTAAACAAGTAGTAAAATTTCATTTTAGGTTCGTTAGAATACATCCATTTATAGATGGAAATGGTAGAACTGCAAGAGCAGTAACGAATTCATTATTAAGTAATAGGGATTTATGTGCTACATTTGAAAAATATACAAAGTCAGAATATATTAAATATATGGATTCGGTGGTTACAGATTATGATACATATAATAAGGGATTATATACAGACCAATCAATTTGTAGCAAAATGGAGGATGAAAATATTCAAGGTTTAACAGATTATATTCAAACAAGATGTTTTATGACTAATCAAAATGATGATAGAGGAGAAAGTCCAACTACAGATTTATCAAGAATAGAAATGGATAATATAAATAGATAATTAAAATAGGAGGATTGAGGCATTGAAAAATTCAGAAGAAGTAATAAATAAAATTAAAGAAATCAAAAATTTAGATAAAGAAATAACAGAAAAAGTTGTAGAGCAAGATTTAGAAGAAGCAAAACATTCAGAAGATTATAAAAGATTTTTAGAGTCACTAATAGATGAAAAAATAGATTTTAACAGTGAAGAAACAATAAACAAGTTAATAGCTAATTATATGAATATAGCGCCATATATGGGATATTGCCATAAATATTGGAATGTAAAGAAACAAGTGTTAAAAGAAAACTATAATATCAATTGGTATACACCAACCGAAGAAAATCCAGGAGCAATATATGATTAAGGAGATATAAGAATGAATACAAAAGAATTAATACAAATGTATAATATGATAAACAATACTTCAGATAGAATATGGGCATTTTATGAGTTTCCTATAAATAATGTTGAAGATATGAGAAGGGCCTTAGAAACCTTAAATGAAGATTATAAAAATATATCTACTGAAATGTTGGAAGAAATTTATAACTTTTATGAAAGTTCTGAATACTTTTCAAATTATATGGCTAAAAGAATAGGTGAGGCTCAACAAGGATTAAATCCAGAAGAAAAAGCTAATATGATTTTAGAATTAATGGATAATAATGTATTTGTAGATGTGCAAAAAATATTATCAGAAGAAGATAAGTTTGCTTTTTTAGACAAAATAGATACAGTTAATGGAGATAAAAGATCACAATACATGTATTATACAGTTGCAGATATTAATGTATTTGATTATATTAATGAAAATGGTAAAAACAAAGATATATTAGTTGATGAAGCTATAAAAATATATGGAAATGATTTAAACAAAATTGCTGCAATAGCTCTTTATTTAGATGATGAATACTATAAAGCTTTAATATGTATTTCAAAAAAAATTAAACCAACTGAAGTAATAACAGAAATAAAGGATGACTATATTAGAAGCAGAATAATATTAAATAAAGATTATATAGATTCTTTCGGATTTGACAAAAGCCAGGACTTTATTGATTTATTAAAAGAGTATCAAGCGTCTAAGAAAATATTAGAACAACTGGAAACAGAAGAAGAAAAAACAGGTTTTATATGTTCTCTAAAAGATAATGACATGAAGATGGAATTTTTAAAATCTATACAAGAGAAAGACAATAGAGATAAAATCATTGGTAGTCTAGAAAATAGTATTGATTCAGATCTACAAGCAGAAGTCACATTAGTTCAAAAAATGATAACAGAATATTTTGAAGATACTTTAGGAGAAAATTTTACACAAGATAAAAGAGAAAGAATGCAAATGACTTTTAACATAAGTGATGTTTATTTTAATAATACACTTCCTTCTAATGTTAATGGTAGAGCTTATGCATATCATAATATAATAAATATAAATTCTAGACTTAAAGGAAATAGCAAAAGAATTGTAACATGTTTAATTCATGAGAATGGGCATTTATTTTCCAATTTTTATTCTAAAGAAACAGAATATCTTAATGGCGGATCTATACAAATAGAAGAAGGAACGCAAGATTTATTAGAAGAAAAAGTTATAAATCATTATTTAGAAAAACATGGCAGAGTAGAACTTAATGGAAGAGATTTAAGATTAGATTATCCATATATTTCATCTTCTGCTTATTCTAAAGAAGCTGGCTGGCAAAGAACGATGTTATATCCATTAAAAGAAAGTCGGAACAGATGATTTGACATTAGCAGAATACGAATTAGGTGATAAAAATAAATATTTGGACATGGTACTAGGAAAAGAAATAGCAGCTAAAAAAACAAAAGATTATTTTGGAAATTCACAAATTGTGACTTCAGCAGAGGAAATATTTAATGCACACAGAGATGAATTTAGAAATATAGATAAAGATTCAATTTATTTCAGAAGAAATTGGCTATTACCAGAGTATATCTTACAAAATAGACTAGAAGATAAAGGAATTAATTTACTACATCGTCCCGAAGGTAGTTATAGTTGTACTTATATAGCATCACAATATTTTAATGACAGAAGATTATATGAAATTGATCCAGCAGAACTTACTGAATTTATAGATTTAGTAGAAAAACAAAACGAAGATTGTATTGTAGGATTTAATGATTATAAAAATGAGGTAATTAGTTCTTTACCAGAGGAAGAGTTAGCAAGTCATTCTATGGAAATATTAAAAAATTCAAGTATAGTGTGGTATGACTTATATAATGTTGGAGTAGCCATGGAAGAAAAATGGTCAAAATGTTTTGATGCAGAAGTAAAAAAAGTAGAAGAAGGGCAAACTCTAACAGAATCGTTAAAAAAATATAAAGAAATAATTCCTGTATATAAAGGTATGTTAACTAGACAAAAAAATATGAGCGCTAATAATTTATTTGTATTAGACAAAGTAGAAGAGCTACAATATACATATTTAGAACAGTTAGATACTGCATTGCAAACAGATAGAGAAGGAACAATTAAGGTACTTACAACAGGAGCGCCTGAGCTTTGGATAGATAAAAATATAGCAGAGGTTTTAGACAAACATGGAATTATATTAGAAAATGAACCTAAAAAGCAAGAACATTATTCTACAGCTGACATAACAAGAATTGCAATAAAAGGAAAATTTACATTAGGAGAAATAGAGGGATTGGGTATAGCACTGGAAAATACAAAGGAAAGTGAGAGTATTAAACAAAATGGAGCTAGATAAAAAAGAATATGTGCAAGTAAAAGAGGTATTAAATAATTTTTCTATACAGGATAGAAACAAAATACCTATAAATTTGATTAATTTAATAGAAGCAAAAGCAAGTGGGAGTAATTATACACTAGTAATAGACAAAGCAAATCCATTAGAAGACCAAATTTCAAGACGAGCACTGGGAACGATAATTTATATTGTAACTAAATATATTGCATCTAATGAACAGAAGAATCGTATTAAAGAAATATTAGTCAATAATTCTAAAGAGTTCCAAGAATCTGCAAATGAACGATTAGAAGAATTTAGACAAAATAGTCTTAATAAAGAATATAAGAAAGCAGAAGAAAAAATAACAAATCTTCCAACCGTAATAAAAAATGAAAACTTTATTAA
>USBY01000026.1 GCA_900553015.1 uncultured Clostridium sp.
ATGTTTTATTTTTATAAAATTTATTCATATTATTATTTTTAGCAAAAAAAATAATAATATTATAAAATTATTAAAATGTAAAAAATTTGTAGACTTTTTTATAAATATAGCTTAAAATAAATAAAGTGTAGGAGGTAATAATATGAATATTTGGCATGATATATCTGCTGATAGAATTAAAAAAGATGATTTTATAGCAGTTGTAGAAATAGAAAAAGGTGGAACAAATAAATATGAATTAGATAAAGCGACTGGTCTTTTAAGATTAGATAGAGTTTTATATACAGCAACACATTATCCAGCAAATTATGGATTTATACCAAGAACATATGCTGGAGACGGAGATCCATTAGATGTTTTGGTAATATGTCAAGAAAAGATAGTTCCATTAACATTAGTAGAATGTTATCCAATAGGTGTAATGTTAATGACAGATAATGATGATTTGGATGAAAAAATTATTGCAATTCCAAAATCTGATCCATTCTTAAAAGATTGTAAAGATATCAAGGATTTACCAGAACAATATTCAGCAGAAATTATGCACTTTTTTGAAGTATACAAACAATTAGAAGACAAGAAAACAGAAGTAAAAGAAATGTTAGGAAGAGAAGAAGCTGAAAAAATCATAGAAAAATGTATAAATAATTATAATGAAAAGTTTTTAAGATAATTTTAGATTGCGGGGAAAAAGAAATGTTAGAAAGAATAATTTTTAATATATTATCCTTTTCTCTTTTTATAATAATCTTCTTTAAAATAATCAAAAAAAATGATACAACATATGTTGTTCCATTAATTTTAGAAGCAATAGGAATAGCAATTGGATTAATAGAAATTTTAATTGGAAGATTTTTGGGGACGTTTATTAGGGTAATAACATATTTATTAGCAATAGTATTACCACTTGCTATAATTTTAATAGAAAAATATGGACTTAATTTTTCTGAATTGCTATATATTTTTCTTGCAAGATTATGTAATATATTTAACAATAATAAAAAAGCAAAACAATTATTAATGAATTTAATTAATAAATATCCAGAAAGTTATAATGGACATAGATTACTTGCGCAAAATTACGAAAAAGAAGGCGGAATGAGAAAAGCTATAGACGAATATGTTAAAGCAATAGATATCAATAAAAAAGATTATGATTCCTATTATAAAATATCAGAATTATTAGTAAATTTAGGGAAAAAAGATGAAGCTATCCAAATGTTAACTAATTTAATACATAATAAACCAGATTATTATAATGCCTCAAAATTATTAGGTGGTCTATTATGCGAACAAGAAAATTTTAAAGAAGCGATAAATGTGTATATGAATGCTTTAAAATATAATGATAAAGAAAGTTTCGAAATTTATTATAATTTAGGAATTGCATATACAAGATTAAACGATTTTCAAAATGCAAAAAGTTGTTATGAAAAGGCTGCAAAAATAAATGCGTTAAATTATAAAGGCTATTATAATTTAGGATTAATCTCAATGCTATATGATGATTTGGACGAAGCAGAAAAATATTTTATAGAAGGAATAAAAGTAGAAGATACAGAGCCAGAAAGTTGTTATCAATTAGCTAGAATATATATTATAAAAGGAGAAAAAGAAAGGGCTATAAATTATTTAGATAGAGCAATAAATTTGGATAGTTCTTTTGCAGAAAAAGCAGCTAAAGACCAAGTCTTTTTATCTATAGAAAGATATATTCCAAAAAATATAAATAAAATTGTTAGAAAAAAGGTAACTATGACCAAACCAGAGCTATTAGTAAAAAAACATCTGGAAGATACTTATCTATTGGTTGGTAAAATAAGTAAAAATGAATTAAAAAATATGAATACTGTCAAAGGAAAAAGCATAGATATACAAAAAGATGAAAGAGAAAATTTATAGGAGGCTTATTATGAAAAATATTTCTATTATTGGTGGGGACTTAAGGATTGTAAAACTTGCAGATATGTTAAAAGCAGATGGGTACGAGGTATATACATATGGACTAGAACAAGCTCGTAGCAACAATGATATAGTAAAATGTACTAGTATAGAAGAAGTTACATCAAAATCTGACATAATTGTAAGTTCAATTCCACTTTCAAGTGACGGAATAAATATAAATACACCTTTTAGCAAAAATAAAATAGAGATATCAGAGGTTGCTAATTGCATTAAAGGAAAAACTTTTATTGCAGGAAGAATAGAAGAGGAATTATATCAAAAATTTAGTGAAACAAAGATTATCGATTTATTAAAAAGAGAGGAATTAACAGTATTAAATACAATATCTACTGCGGAAGGTGCAATTCAAATTGCTATGGAAGAATCAACTAAGACTTTACATGGTAGTAAGATTTTAGTAATGGGATTTGGAAGAGTTAGCAAAATCTTATCAAATATGTTAAAGGGAATTGGCGCAGAAGTATATTGTGAAACAAGAACAACTGTCAATTGTGCATGGATAAAAGCATATGGATATAAACCAATATTACTTGATGAATTAGATAACAAATTAGGGAAATTTGATATAATAATAAACACAATTCCTCATATTATATTAAATAAAGAAAAATTAAAACTTTTAAAAAGAGATTGTCTTATAATAGATATTGCTTCAAATCCAGGAGGAGTTGATAGAAAAGCTGCAAAAGAGATAGGTATAAAATTAATTTGGGCACTTTCTTTACCAGGTAGAGTTGCACCTATAACATCTGCAGAATTTATTAAGGAAACATTAGAAAATATACTAAAAGATATAAAAAACAATAGCTAAGGAGAAAATTTAAAATGATGGAAATAACAGTTTTTAGAGCAATAATATTAGGAGCAGTTCAAGGTCTTACAGAATTACTTCCAATATCAAGTTCTGCACATTTGTTTATAATACCATGGTTATTTAATTGGGGAGAAATAGGAGATTTTGACGTTGCTTTGCATTTTGGAACATTGCTTGCAATTGGAATATTCTTCTTTAAAGATTGGATTAAATTAATAAAAGGTGGTTATGAACAAGTTGCCAAAAAGAAAAAAACATTTGAAGGAAAAATGTTTTGGTATATTGTATTTGCAACAATTCCGGGTGGAATTATTGGATTTTTATTAGACCATTATTGTGCAGATATATTAACAAAGCCAGAAATTATTGGTTGTGCGTTAATTTTTATGGGTATTATTTTATATGTTATAGATAAAAAAGCAAAATCTAAAGTAAAATATGAAGATATGACTTTTAAACAAACATTTTTGATTGGATTATCACAATCACTAGCATTCATACCAGGTGTTTCTAGATCTGGAGTAACAATGACTACAGCCAGAGCAATGGGAATAGAACGTGAATCAGCAGCAAGATATTCTTTTATGTTATCTGCACCAATAGTATTAGCTGCAACTATATTTAAGATAAAAGATTTTGTTTTTAGTGTACCATTTTTTGTAGGAATTTTAGTAAGTTTCTTAGTAGGAATAGTAGTAATAAAATTCTTATTAAAATATTTACAAACAGGTAACTTTAAAATATTTGCGGTTTACAGAATAATAATAGGAATAGTTGTTTTAATAGTATTTATAAATAGAATATAAGATAGGGCAAAGCTCTATCTTTTTTTGTAGCAAATAATATCATATATATTGTTCTAAAAACTAACTATAATTATTAGAAAAGTCAAAGATTTTTCTAATATAATTAAAAAAAATAATTATAAATTATTGATATTTTAACGATTGTATTGTATGATAATAGAGTATAATAAAATCAAGCAGAAAGGGGTAAAAACCTAATGAATAAAATAATAAAAAAAGTACTATCTTGTTGCTTTATAATTTTACTTTTTGTACTAAGTGGTCAAATGGTATATGCAGATTCTGTAAATCAATTAGAAGCACAAGGAGCAGGGCAATTAGTTCAAATAAAAGAAAATTCAGAAAAGAAACTAGAAGATTACAAAGAAGAATATGGCTCTGATGCCTATGGTATTGCAGCATACATATTAAATGCAGTAAGAATATATAGTATACCAGTATGCTTTGTAGGAATAGCAATAGGAGGAATTTACCAAGTAATAGGTATCCGTAAGCTTGATGAAAGAGATAGAGGCTTTGGAATTATGATAGGATGTATAACTGTACTAGTAATAACACAACTATTACCACTTATATTTGCTATAGTTGTAAAAGGTTGGAGGGGTTAACGAATGAAAATATTATTTGCTGTAAATAATGAGAAAATATCAAAATCCATTATAAAGAAATATCAAAGTGATTATAAAGAAATAATATCATATAAAAATGTATATTATTTTAATGCTATCTTAAAAGAATTACAAAAAGATAATACTTATGATAGGATTATAATAAGCGAAGACTTAGAGCCTTTTACAAATAATAATTATGAACAAATCGATAAATTTATTTTTGAAAGATTAGATAATATTAGTGACGAGGCTACAAATTCTACAAGAGCTGATACTCCAATAATTTTAATATGTTCAGATAGACGTACAAAGTCTGACGAAATATTAGTAAAATTATTTAGTATAGGTATATATAATGCTCTTATTGGAACAGATAGAAATATAGATGAAATTTGTAAATTAATAAAAGTGCCTAGAACTAAAAAAGAAGCCAAAATATATTATAAAATTGATGCAGAAGAAGTTACTTATCAATCAGAAAATGAAAATGATGTAAGTGAATCAGAAATACAAAGTATTTTAGCACATTATAAGAAAATAGGAAGAGATGAGCAAAAGTGCGTAGATAGTTTTGATTCTATAGCACAACAATATACAGATGTTCAATTAAAAGTAATAGCGAGCTTCCTTCCTTTAAATGTAAAGGCAATATTAGAGGAAAAATCTCCTAAATATCAACAAATTATGTCATTAATGGGAGAAAAAAGAAGTTCAACAGGAACAGCTAAAAATAAAGATGAAGAAGATAATGGTTTAAAAATAGGATTTATAGAATCTTCAAATGGTAAAAGAAATCTTGGTAGACCAGTTATTATTCCATCAGCTGTAAATACAAATAAAGTAAAGAAAATGTCAGCAAAAACTGCAACTTCATCTGGTTTAAATATTCCGGAACCAATCGAGCCAATAATAGATGGTATCGATGACGAAGATACTTCAGTTGCTCCAGAACCAGTAGAAGAAGTAAAACCAAAAAGAAGGGGTAGACCACCTAAGAAGAAAACAGAAGAAGAACTTGCTAAAACAGAAGAAAATAAACCAAAAAGAAGAGGTAGACCACCTAAAAAGAAACAAGAAGAAATTACAATGCCAGGTTTTAACGATGATGAACCACAAGTAAATACAATGCCAGGTTTTGATGACGACGATGAACCACAAGTAAATGCAATGCCAGGTTTTGATGATGATGATGAACCACAAGTAAATGCAATGCCAGGTTTTGATGATGACGATGATGAATCACAAGTAAATGCAATGCCAGGTTTTAACGATGATGAACCACAAGTAGATGCAATGCCAGGCTTTGATGATGATGGCGATGACCTACAAACAAACACAATACCAGGTTTTGACGATGACGATAATGAACCACCAATAGACAATAGTTCGGACTTTTCAAGTGCTACTCAAACCAATGGGTATATGCCATTTGACTTAAATTCATCTAATGGAAGATCAAATGATTATAATCAAACAAAATTAACAAATACAAGAAGAACATATCCAACAGATGCAATAGATGCGTTATTAACTAGAGAAAAGAAAATTGTAACATTTGTTGGAACAAGTAAAAACGGAACATCATTCTTAGTAAATAATCTTGCACTTAGTCTGTCTAAAAAAGGAATTGATGTAGCAATATTAGACGCAACAAAAAATAGAAATGCATATTATATTTTTACAGAAAATGAAGAAGATTTAAGACAAATTGCAGAGAAAAGTATTCCAAATTTAATTAATGGGGTTGCAGCTGGACTAAAAGTAGAAAAGAATTTAACTGTATATACAGCATTACCAGATGATGATGTACCAATGGAACAATATGAAGAAATATTATCAACATTAGTAAAAAATCACTCATTAATATTAATAGACTGTGATTTTGAAACAGATTTTGGATATTTTGCTGCATCACAGGAAATATATTTAGTACAAAGTATGGATATTTTAACAATTCAACCACTTACAGCATTTTTCAGAGATTTACAAAGTAAAAATATTTATCAACCAGAAAATTTAAGAATTGTTATAAATAAAGAATTACCTGTTAAAACTTTAACTGTAAAAAATATTATCGGTGGATTATCTTTCTACAATGATCCTTCAATGTCATTTATGAGAGAATTATTTAATAGGGAAACAGCTAAATATTGTACAATTCCATTTGAAATTGCAACATATTCAAAATACTTAGAAGGATTAGTTAACTGTAAAATTTCTTTAAATGGATATTCAAAGGAATTTATGCAAGCATTAAGAACATTAGAAAATATGGTATATCCATTAATGGAACCAACACCTGCTTCAAATAGAGGTGCTAAAAGCAATAACAATTATGAAAGAACTAGATTTTCAAACGAAATGAATGATACATTAAATCAAATGAAGAAAAATTTTTAGAATAATATAGAGGTGAGAAAGTTTTGACAGTAGCAATATTAATAACTATAGTTATATTAGTTTGCATAATAATAGCATTAATGGCATACAATATTTCTATTCATAAAAAGATAACGAAATTTAGTAATATTAGTGAAAAAATAAATGGCTTAAATGTATTACAAAATTTTATGGATACAATAGGCGAATATTCTAGTGTTGAAGAAAAAATAGAGAAAATTAATGAAATTATTTTAAACAAATATAGTATTTTGAAATATTCAACAATAGTAGTATTTAATGGAGCAGAATACGAATTAAAAGCTTCAAATGTAGACGAAAAGCACTGGCAAACATTAACTAAATTAGGTGATGAAGAAATTTTTAAAGATAGTATTGCAACAGCAACACCTAAATATATAACTGTAGAAAAAGAATCAGAAAAATTGCCATATCAAAAAATGGAATTTGGACGAGCTAAATCAGCAATGTTCTTTCCTTTATATATAGACAATGTTTATATTGGATATTGGCTAATTGAAAGTAGCGAAATTCATGCTTTTGATAATATAGATACAGCAATAATAGAAGTAATAAGAGATAATATTGTTACAATATTAAAAACTGTTCAATATCAAAACACAGTAGAAAATACAGTAAGAACTGACTTATTTACAGGACTAAATTCTGCTGAATACTTATATGGATTAGGAAAGAAAGAGGTAGATAAATATACAATCTCAACAGTTTGTATGTTTAGAATAACTAACATAGAAGAAATAAATGAAAAAATAAGTAGACATTTAGGAAATAAAGTAATTACAGAAGTAAGCAGATTTTTCGAGAACAATATATCTAAAGACTACCTATTTGTAAGATATATGGGACCAAAATTTGTAATAGTATTTTCTGGAGTTCAATCTGAAGATGTTGCTAACTTCTTGGAAGATATTAAAGCACAAATAGAAGAAATGCAAATACACCCAGATTTAGATGACAAGGCAATAGCAAATGTAAAAAATAAAGAAGAAATATATGTTAGTCCAAGATTAAATTTTGTGTTAACATCATATTATAAAGGAACATCAATGGATGGATTAACTAAAAAGTTAGAAGAATATATTGATAATGCTGATAAATCTGAAAGTGATATAAATTATATTTAAAAGGAGGAATGTAACATGGCAAATTTTGATAAAACAATGAGTTTTAAGGTGGAAAGAGACCAGAATCTTAAAGTAAAGGAAATTTTAAAAGAGGTTTATGATGCGCTAGTAGAGAAAGGATATAATCCAATAAACCAAATAGTTGGATATATTCTTTCAGGAGATCCAACATATATAACAAGTTATAATGATGCAAGAAATAAAATAAGACTTATAGAGCGTGATGAGTTATTAGAAAAAATGGTGAAAAATTATATAGGATTAGATGATAAATAATATGAGGATATTAGGAATTGATTATGGAGATGTAAGAACTGGAGTAGCTATAACAGATCCATTAGGTATCACAGCTCAAGGACTAAAAACTATAAATAATCAAAATAGTGATAGGATTTTATTACGAGAACTTGAAGAAATAGTAACAGAATATAATGTAGAAAAAATAGTAATAGGAATGCCATTAAATTTAAAAGGAGAAAAGACTGTACGAGCAGAGAAAACGGAAAAATTTATCCATAAATTAAAATGTAAATTTGGAAAAATGCCTATCGAAGTCATAGATGAAAGGCTAACAACAGTTCAAGCGCATAAAACAATGAACTTTTTGGACGTGAATAAAAAAAATAAAAAAAATATTGTCGATACTATAGCAGCTGTATATATTTTAGAGACATATCTTGGAAAAGAACAGAAAAAATAGTTGCAAAAATTACAAAAATAGTATATGATAAGAAAAATTGAAAATAATAATATCAAGATATCGAAAGGAGAATAATATGAGTGAAGATATCAACACACCAAATAATGGTGAAGAATTAGACAATATAATAATTTTAAATGACGAAAATGGAAACGAAGTAAAATTTGAATTTTTAGATTTAATGGAATATGAAGGAGAAGAATATATAATATTATTACCAACAGAAGAAGGAGAAGATAATGACGAAGTTGTTATCTTAAAAGTAGAAGATGTAGAAGATGATCCAGATATGGAAACTTATGTTAGCATAGACGATGAAGATACTTTAAATGCAGTATTCGAAATGTTCAAAGAAAAATTTAAAGATGAATTTAATTTTATAGATGAATAATAAATACAATAAAAAAGAGGAGTAATTATATTGGAGTATTTAGAGAATAAAGGTTAGTAGCTGGGAGCCTTTTATATGAAGATATAATGAAGGTAGCTTTTTTTGGTAGATATAGTGAACTAATAGTAAGTATATCCGGGTTGGCTCCGTTAAAAGCTATAATGAGTATTATTAAAATATTAAGGTGGTACCGTAAGAGTAATCTTGCCCTTAAAGGCAGGCTTACTCTTTTTTTATTTGAACTTTGAACTTTAGGGACGGAGCTAAAAGTTCAAATAATTTACATAAATTATGTAATAAAATAAATAAGGAGGAATATTTATGAATTATAATCACAAATTAAACGATAAGTATAATCCAAAAGACTTCGAAGAAAAGATTTATAAAGAAACAGAAGAAAAAGGTTACTTTAAACCAAATATGGATAAAAGCAAAGAAGCTTATTGTATAATGATGCCTCCACCAAATGTAACTGGAAAGCTACATATGGGGCATGCTTTGGATGGAACAATACAAGATATATTAATTCGTTTTAAAAGAATGCAAGGATATAATGCGTTATGGCTTCCAGGTTCTGATCATGCTTCAATTTCAACAGAAATGAAAGTAGTTCAAAAATTAAAAAAAGAAGGAAAAACAAAACATCAAATTGGTAGAGAAGAATTCTTAAAAGAGACTTGGGATTGGACACATTTATATGGTGGAACAATACAAGAACAACAAAAGAAACTAGGATGTTCTTGTGATTGGGAGAGACGCAGATTCACATTAGATGAAGGCCTTTCAGAAGCAGTTAAAGAGCAATTTGTTAGATTGTACGAAAAAGGTCTAATTTATAAAGGCAAAAGAATGGTTAACTGGTGTCCAAATTGTAATACTACAATTTCAGATGTAGAAGTTGAATATCATGAAGAAAATACACATTTATGGTATATTAGGTATAAAGTTAAAGATGAAGATAGATATATAATTGTAGCAACAACAAGACCAGAAACTATGCTTGGTGATACAGCTGTTGCTGTTCATCCAGATGATGAGAGATATAAAGATTTAGTTGGAAAAACATGTATATTACCAATTATGAATAAAGAAATTCCAATTATTGCAGATAGATTTGTAGAGACAGAATTTGGTACAGGTGCTGTTAAAATTACACCAGCACATGATATGAATGACTATCAAGCAGGATTAAGACATAATCTAGAGATAATTGAAGTTTTCGATGAAAACTTCAAAATGGGAGATTTAGTTCCAGAATATAAAGGAATGGAGTTACTAGAAGCGAGAGAAAAAATCGTAGAAAAACTAGAAGAATTAGGAGCTTTAGTAAAAGTAGAAGACTTAACACATAATGTAGGAAAATGTGAAAGATGTAAAACAACAATAGAACCAAAAATTTCAGATCAATGGTTTGTTAAAATGGAAGATTTAGCAAAACCAGCAATTAAAGCAGTTGAAAATGGAGATATAAAATTTATTCCAAAAAAATACGAGAAAATGTATTTTAATTGGATGAATAACATACAAGATTGGTGTATTTCTAGACAATTATGGTGGGGACACAGAATTCCAGCTTATTATTGTGATGATTGTGGACATATAACTGTATCAAGAAATGAAGTAACAGAATGTGAAAAATGTAAATCAAAAAATGTTCATCAAGATGAAGACACATTAGATACATGGTTTAGCTCTGCTTTATGGCCATTTTCTACATTAGGTTGGCCAAATACAGAAAGTGAAGATTATAAGACATTCTTCCCAACAAATGTATTAGTTACAGCATATGATATTATAACTTTCTGGGTATCAAGAATGATAGTGTCTAGTTTAGAGCTTACAAAAGAAAATCCATTTAAAGATGTTTTAATTCATGGAATTGTAAGAGATAGCCAAGGTAGAAAAATGTCTAAAACACTTGGAAATGGTGTTGATCCATTAGAAGTAATTGATGAATATGGTGCAGACGCATTAAGATTTTCTGTACTTTCTGGAACAACAATGGGAAATGATATTAGATATATGCCAGAAAAATTAGATCAAGCATCAAATTTTGCAAACAAGATTTGGAATGCTGCTAAATTTATAACTAATTCATTGGAGCCAGATGAGAAAATAATTGAATTCTACGATAAAGTATATAATGCAGAGAAAAAAGAATTCAATGGCGAAATGTTAAGAATAGAAGATAAATGGATTTTAAATAAATTAAATACATTAATAAAAGATATTACAAAATTAATAGAAGATTACGATTTAGGTATTGCTCTAGATAAAATATATAATTTTATTTGGAATGAATTCTGTGATTGGTATATAGAGATTTGTAAAACAAGAATATATAGTGAGAATTCAAAAGAAAGAGTTCAAGTTGATTTTGTATTAGATTATGTATTAAGAAATGCATTAAAATTATTACATCCATTTATGCCATTTGTTACATCAGAGATTTATTCAAAATTAGTTCATTATGATGATGTAGATATTATGATGTCAAATTGGCCAGAATACAGAGAAATTCCACAATTCGAAAAAGAGGAAGAGACAATAGAAAAATTAAAAGATATAATTGTGGATATACGTAATACAAGAGCTAATATGAATGTGCATCCAAGTAAAAAGACAAAATTAATATTTGTAACTGAAGACTATAAAAATGCAATAGAGGAATCTGAAGAATTCTTAAAGAAATTAGGATTTGCAACAGATATTAAAATTCAAGAAGATAAAAATGGAATTCCAGAAAATGCTATAGCAATTTTAAAGGATGGAGTTGAATTATATATTCCTTTTGAAGAATTAGTAGATATTTCAGAAGAAATAAAAAGATTAGAAACTGAAATTACAAAATTAGAAGCAGAAGTTGCAAGATGTAATAAAATGCTTTCTAACCCAGGCTTTGTTAATAAAGCACCAGAAGCAAAAGTAAATGAAGAAAAAGAAAAATTAGCAAAATATGAGGAAATGTTAAATGCTTCAAAAGAAAGATTAGCAAATTTAAAAGGATAAAAAATAACCTAAGCTTATAGCTTAGGTTATTTTGTTGCTAAATATTATTTTTAATAGTAGCTAAAGCACATTTTATGCCATCAACAGCAGCAGACATGATACCACCAGCATATCCAGCACCTTCGCCACAAGGATATAATCCTTCTACATTAGACATAAGTAATTCATTACGAAGAATTCTAACTGGTGAAGAACTTCTAGTTTCAACACCTGTTAAAAGAGTATCAGGATTTGCAAAGCCATGAATCTGTTTATCAAAATGCAAAAAGGCATTTTTCATAGTTATATTAACAAAATCAGGGAATATATTGTTTAAATTATAAAATGTTGTACCAGGTAAGTAAGTAGGTTTTACTTTTCCAAATTCACAAGATAATGTGTTATTTAAATAATCTCCCAATTTTTGGATAGGCGCATAATAGTTTTTTCCACCTGCAATAAATGCTTTTTCTTCTAAGTCTTTTTGAAAATCAATTCCAGCTAAAGGACTGCTAGAAGAAAAATCAGCAGGAGTCACATTAACTAAAATTGCACTATTAGCGTTTGTTCCATCACGTTTAAATATGCTCATTCCATTTGTTACAATAGTATTTTCTTCACTTGATGATGCCATAACAGTACCACCAGGACACATACAAAAAGAATAGCAACTCCTACCAGTATCTTTATCATGATATACCAATTTATATTCTGCTGGTGGAAGTTTTAAATTGGTTTTATTACCATATTGTGCAAAATTAATATCTTTTTGTAAATGTTCAACTCTAACACCAACTGAAAAGTTTTTACTTTCCATATTTAGTCCTTTGTCATAAATTTTATAAAAAGTATCTCTACTACTATGTCCAATAGCAAGGATAACATTTGAAGTGGCAAGAACATGTTCTTTTCCATCATTCACATATTTAACTGATTCAATTTTATTATCTCTTATTTTGAAATCAACAACTTTACTATTAAATAAAAATTCTCCACCATTTTCTATAATATAGTTTCTTATATTACTAATAATTCTTACTAAATTATCTGTTCCGATATGGGGCTTTGCCAAATATAAAATTTGTTCAGGTGCACCAAACTTATAAAAATCTTGTAAAACAATACTACATAAAGGATTATTAATTCCAGAAGTAAGTTTTCCGTCAGAAAATGTTCCAGCACCACCTTCACCAAACTGAATATTAGAATTAGTATCTAATTTACCCGTTTTCAAAAATGTATCAACATCTTTTTTCCTATCTTCAACTTTTTTGCCCTGTTCTATAATAATTGGTTTAATACCATTTTTTATAAAAGTTAGTGCAGCAAATAGACCAGCGGGTCCTGCACCAACAATAACGGGTCTTTCTAAACTATTATTTTTTATATTGATATCAGGCAATTCAAATTTTTTATAATCATCAAATTTAGAATATTTTTTCTCTGATTTAAAAGAGAGAGCAATATTATATAAATAATGAATATTAGCTTTATTACGAGCATCAATAGATTTTTTTATAATATGCCAATCTAAAATATCTTCATGTAAAATGTGATATTTTTTACAGATATATTTTATCAAAGCGTTATTATCTAAATCTTCATAAATTTTAATATTATTAATTCTTTTCATATAAATCCTTTCTAAATAAAAGTTATCTATAAAATTATAACATAAAAATCTATTTTATGAAATATGCAGAAAAAAGTCGATGAGTTTTTGGCATATCGACAAAACTTCCCATGAATCGCTATTGGAAAATATTACCAATGGTATTATAATAATCCGAAAGGAGGGATAGTGGTGCAGATAAAATATTTAGAGCAGGACAAGCTATTATTCTTTTCGCTGGAAGAAGAAATAGACCATCATACTACAAAAGATTTAAGGAGGAAAATGGATTATGAAATTGAAAGACACATGCCTAAAAAAGTTATATTTAATTTTGATAGTGTTAGCTTCATGGATAGTGCAGGAATAGGATTGTTATTAGGAAGGTATAAGATAGTAAATATGTTACGGTGGAGAAGTAGCATTAATTAATGTTAAGAAAAGTGTAAAAAAAGTATTAGATATGTGTGGGATATTAAAACTAATACACATATATGATGATTTAGATATGAAATTTAATGTATGTTAGGAGGAAAAAATGAATAAAAGATACAAAAATAAAATGCAATTGGAAATATTAAGCAAATCAAATAATGAAGCATTTGCACGTATTACAGTAGCAGCTTTTGCAGCACAATTAGACCCCACAATAGAAGAATTATCAGACATAAAAACAGCTGTTTCAGAAGCAGTAACAAATTCTATTATCCACGGATATGAAAACAAAGAAGGAATAATTAGGATAAATGCATACATCTATGACAATGTATTAAGAATAGAAATTGCAGATCAAGGCAAAGGAATAGAAGATATAGAAATTGCAAAACAACCATTATATACAACAAAACCAGAATTAGAAAGATCTGGAATGGGATTTACTATAATGGATAATTTTATGGACAACTTAAAGGTTGAATCGGTTTTAGGAATGGGAACAAAAGTAACAATGGAAAAAAAGATAGCTGATAAAAATACAAATGAAGAGAAAAATCAAGAGGAGAATTTTTATGTATGAAAATACTATTAGTGAGATTTTAAAAGCTCAAACAGACAAAGAAGAGCTAGGTAAAATTGTAGAAAATAATAGTGGCTTAGTATGGAGTATTGTAAAAAGATTTAAAGGAAGAGGATATGAAAATGAAGATTTATTCCAAATAGGAAATATAGGTTTAATAAAAGCAATAAAAAATTTTAATCCAGAATATGAAGTAAAATTATCTACATATGCTGTAACTTATATTATAGGAGAGATAAAAAAATTTATAAGAGATGATGGAATAATAAAAGTTAGCAGAAGTATTAAAGAATTGTGTGTAAAAATTAAAGATATAGAAAATAAAGCAATAAAGGAAGGGAAAAATGTAACAGTAGAAGAAATTGCAAAAGAATTAAAAGTAGAAAAAGAAGATATTGTTCTTGCGATTGATTCTATGAAGCAGGTAGATTCAATATATGAAGAAGATTCAGAAAATAATAAATTAGCATTAATAGATAAAGTAGCCTCAGAAAAAGATGAAACAGATACAATGATAAATAGAATTTTCATAAAAGAATTACTAAATAAAATGGATAGCAGAGATAGGCAAATTATTATGCTAAGGTATTTTAATGGAAAGACTCAATCACAAGTAGCAGAAATGTTAAATATTTCACAAGTACAGGTTTCTAGAATAGAGAAAAAGATATTAAATAAGATGAAAATAGAGTTAATATCATAGGAGGAAGAGTGAAAAGATTTATATTTTATTTTGTAGGAATAATAATTATTATTTTTCTTATACCTATAGTGTGTACTTCACGAATTAAAGAGACTTCCGCAGATGGTAATGTTATGAATAATGTAGTTACTCAAAGTATTATAGAAAATAATTATGATTATAAACAATATCAAACAGTTAAACTTCTACATACTGCTGATAATAGTATAGAAGAGCTAAAATTAGACGAATATTTATATGGTGTTGTGTCTGCAGAAATGCCTGCAAATTTTCAGGAAGAAGCGTTAAAAGCTCAAGCTGTTGTAGCAAGAACTTATACGCTTTATAAAATAATAAATAATAGTACAAAACATGGAGATGCACAAATATGTGATAATTCTGCTTGTTGCCAAGCGTGGATTTCAAAAGAAGATAGACTAGCAAAATGGGAAGAAAGCGAACGAGAAAATAATTGGAATAAAATTGTTAATGCAGTAAATGCTACACAGGGAAAAATAATAACATATAATAATGAACCTATTAATGCGTTCTTTCATTCAAATAGTGGAGGAAAAACCGAAATTCCTATAAATGTTTGGGGTGGCAGTGATATGCCATATTTGCAGGTGGTAGAAACATCTGGTGAGGAAAATTATAGCCAATATAGTTCAGAGGTAACGATTTCAAAAGAAGAGTTAAAGAATAAGATGTTAGAAAAATATCAAGATTTTACTATAGACTTTAACGATTCAGCTTGTATAGGAATACTAGAGTATACAGAAAGTGGTAGAGTAAAAACTATAAAAATTGGAAATAAAAATTTGTCAGGAGTTGAAGCAAGAACTATTTTTGGATTAAAGTCTGCTAATTTTGAAGTATCAATAGAAGGTGACAATATTAAATTTACTGTAAAAGGATATGGTCACGGAATCGGAATGAGTCAGACTGGTGCAGATAGTTTAGCAAGTAATGGAAGTACTTATGAAGATATTATCCATCATTTTTATATTGGAGTGGAAATAAAAGATATGTAAAAATTGTATAAATTCATAAAATAAGGAAATACTTTAATTAAATAAAACGAGGAGGAAATTTTTATGAGAGAATATAGAAAAGTATCCAAAGGTGTTATTCTTGCAATTGTTATTGCAGTAATAGTAATTGGTGTTTCCTTAATATCATTATTTTCATTGGGAAAAGAAGAGCCAGAAAGTGGTGGAAAACAACTTGCAGATAGTGTGAATTATTTAGAAGAAAGTAATTCAATAGAAGAGGCAAGTACTAGTTCTGATAAGACAGTAAATGAAGTAAAAGAAAATAAAATAGCATTAAATACAGAAAATTTAGTAAGTTCACAAAATACAACTACTAACCAAAAACAAACTAATACAACTTCAAAAACGACAAATACAACTACATCTGCATCAAAGCAAACAACAAAGAAAGAAGAAAAGAAAGAAATAAAATTTGAAAAGCCAGTTGAAGGGGAAATAATTAAAGAGTTTGCAAAAGATAATTTAGTGTTTTCTAATACGCTAAACGAGTGGACAACTCATGTAGGCATAGATATAAAAGCAGCAAAGACTACAGTTGTTAAAGCAGCTTATGAAGGTACAGTAGAATCAATTAAAAATGATCCTAGATATGGATTAACGGTTATTATTGCACATGATGATGGTTACAAAACAGTATATTCTAATTTATTAACTTCTGAGTTTGTAGTAGAAGGCGAAAAGGTAACTACTGGACAAACAATAGGAACAGTAGGAAATACAGCTACTTTTGAAGTCGCTGATGAAAGCCATTTACACTTCGAAATATTAAAAGATAATGTACAAGTTGATCCTACAATATATATAAAATATTAAAAAAAGCGACTATATGTCGCTATTTTGTTTCTATAGGAAGCCACCATTCTGTATGACCTGGACCATTGTAAACTTCAAGTTCTGGAATATTTCTAATATTATAACCAGAATAAGGAACCCAGTTACGATATGCATTATGTGAAAAGTTATTAAAAAAGTCACCAGATATTTCATCTATTTTAAATACAGCCCATGTAGAACTTGGAATAGTAATTTTTGTACCATGTGGCATATGTTCTGTACTAGCAATATAATAATTTGCATTAATAGAGTTTGGGAAAAATTCATCGTATTCTATAACTCCATATGCTGTATAATCATTTAGAATATTATCGTAAATTTTATCTTTACTAAGTTCTTTCCAAAAAGCAGGTGCAATTTTTTTGATATCTGGAATATAACACTTTCTAGGAATACCATATAATTCAATTTCATCATGTTCTTCTATTTTATAATGTAATTCTTTATTAGTTCTTATATTTGCAAATGAATATGGAGGAAAGTTTTTTATATACTTCCCTTCTTTTTTTACTTTGCTTGGTTTAATTCCGTGAAACTTATAAAAAGATCTAGAAAAGCTTTCTGAATTTTCATATCCATATTTAATTGCTAAATCTATAATCTTTACATCCGAATTTTGAAGTTCGATGGCAGCCATACTTAAACGTCTTTTTCTAATGTATTCTGTTAATGTCATTCCTGTTAAAAATGTAAAAATTCGATACATAGTGTATTCGTTAACACATAGAATTTGTGCCATTTTTTTAGGTTCAATATCTGCAGCTAAATTAGCTTCTATATAATTAATTAATTCAGTGAATTTATCAAAATTATCCATAATTCCTCCAATTAAGAAATATTTTAACATAAAACAGACATTTTTGGTACCGAAAATGTCAATTATTAGATTAGAAAAAATCCTATAATTATTATAGGAGGGATAATTATGGTAAAAGAGTTTATAGATATCACACCACATAGAAGCATAATGTGTAAGATAAGCCAAACTGGATATTCTATACAGGAAGCAATATCAGAATTAATAGACAATTCTATAGATGCTAGATTAGAAAATGAGAAACTAACAATAAAAGTTACAATTAATAAAGAACATATTATTATAGAAGATACTGGTAAGGGCATGAATAAATCACAAGCAAAAGATTCTATAAGGTTGGGCTACTCAAGCAAAAAAGAAAAGCTTGGAGAATTTGGGCTAGGATTAAAAACAGCAACATCTTTTTTAGGTGAAGAATTTGTTCTAAAGACCAAAATGGAAGATTCTAACGAAGAATATATAATTAAATATGATGAAAATGAATGGTTGCAAAAAGGTGATTGGTTTAAATTTCCATTTATAATAGAAGATAAAAAAGATAAATCACATGGAACAATAGTAGAAGTCAAAAAATTAAAGATAGATTTAACAGATGAATTGTTACAAAAAATAAAAGAAGAATTAGGAAGAAGATTTGCACCTTTTATTTTAAATGATGAGATTTATTTATATTTTAATGAAGAAAAATGTGTGGTACCTAAACCAGACATAATAGAAGGTACTAAAAAGAATATAGACATCAAAATTGGAAAATGTGAGATTAAAGGCTGGTGGGCTTATCAATTAGCAGGATATAACAAGAGCTATTATGGATTCAATACATTTAGAAGAGGAAGATTAGTTACTGTTTTTGATAAAATCGGTCTTACAAATAATCAGGAGATAAAACAAATTATAGGAGAACTAGAAATATCAGGAGTAGATATAACACATGATAAAAAAGGCTGGGTTAAAACATCTGATGAATATAAAGAAGTAGAAGAAAGATTAATGGAGTATTTTAAGGAATATGAATATAAACCTAAAAGATTATTAACCGGATATCCAGCAAGTAAAGGAAAAGTTATAGGAACGGTAAGACAGGTAAATATGTTTCATAGTGGAAATATGGAACAAGAAATAAAAAAGGTAAATAAGGGAGATATTATAGTAACAGCTATGACAAGACCACAGTATTTAATTGCAATAAGACGAGCTGGCGGAATAATTACAGATTTGGGAGGAACTCTTTGTCATGCTGCAATAGTATCTAGAGAGTTTGGAATACCTGCAGTAGTTGGAACCAATATAGCAACAAGTGTCTTACAAGATGGGCAAAAAGTAATAATAGACGGAGGAGAAGGTGTAGTATATGAATATTAAAATACCAGAATATTTATTAAAAATGCCAACATATTTACCAAATGATATAGAGGGAATGATTTTTACATATCCCAATAAATTTCCATTAATAAAAGAAAAATATGAAGAGGCTGCCCAGAAATATGCAATGGATCCAGTTGGTTTTAGACAATATGGTGATTCACAAAAGGCGGAGTTAATAGTAGGGCTTGATAATCTAAAAAAGGAATATGATTCTCGTAAAGATAAAGATTTAGAATATATGGTAAAAATGGACCAGAGATTAAATAAATTATTTTGTTTTAGGTTTTGGATAGTAAATTATTTATTTGCAGATGGTCCAATACATAGTTTTTATGTTGATAATTTAAGATTATTAATAAGAAAGGCTGTAAAAGCTGATGAAACAGAAAAGTATGAAGCAAAAGTAGAAGAGATAATTCAAACTCTATTGCAATCAGATTATGCAGATGAATATTTAGAACAAGCATTAGATTGTAATGCAGCGTTAAAAGAACTAAGAAATATAAAAGAAATACAAGAAGAGTTAGAAAAGGTAACTATATTAATAGATGAAGATCCGATGAAAAATATAGAGCAAATAAATAGTATTTGGAAAGATATTTGGAAAGTTATAGAAAATAATGAAATAATAGGGCAAAAACTACGTCATGCAATTTATCAAGTTAAATTTAGAAGTTCAATGCTTCCTTTATATAATATTTTGACACATACTATAGAATTTAGAAAAGAAAATTTACAATTACAAGAAAAGTACGATAACATGCATAAGAAAATAGACAATATTTTAGAACAAGCTAAGAAGGAATTATCTACTGATGAATATGATTTATTGAAGATGTCATATGAACAAGCTAAAAATTTTGCGATGTATAAAGATGTAATGGGAGCAGTAGATGGTAAGTTACTACCATTTTGGTTTGGTATTCATGATGAAATAAGAGAAATGCTAAGAAAAGCTAATTCAAACATGCCTATTCGTTCAGTTGGACAAGCTGGAATGTTCTATTATTTAGTATGGTATTTACCAACAGATTTAAAAGCAATAGTTATGACTCCAGATTTTACTGACTTTTCTTTAGATGATTTGTAGGTGATGAAATGAAGGATATAAATATAATATTAACCAGGCACGGAAGATATAATAATTCTAGAGATAAAAGTGACTTGAGTATAGGACATATTACTGAAGAAGGTAAAAGAGAAATAGCAGAGAAGACCAAAAAAAGGATAGATAGGATAGTAGGTAATAAATTAAAAGATACTACATTTTTAATTATTGCCTCGCCTACCTATTGGCTAAGTGATGAAAGATTTGGAAGACGAGCTATCGAAACAGAAAAACTAACCAAAGCAGAAATAATGGAAGAACTAAAACAAGAAGGTCTATCAGAAGAAGAGGCAAAATCTCATTTTTATTCAAAGCGCAAAATATATACGAGGCAAAAAACAAATGGACTTAGTATAGAAGAATTAAGAGACAAATTAGCAGAACCGAATGTATATGATTTGGCACCAAGTTATATAGAGAAATTAAAAGTACGATATGGAGGAATGAATTCTGGATTTTGGAAAGAACTTGCTAGTTCAGAAGAAGTGAAACAATACAATAAAGATGCAGAAGGTCCAACAGATTTAAGAAGGAAAATAACAGAGCTATTAAATTATGTAGTAGAATGGTCAAAGGACTATTCAAAAAGTCAAGATACAAATGTATGTGTATTTTTAATTACTCATGGGGAAACAATGGAACCTTTTATTCAAAATAGAAAATTATCAAACATAACTGAGTTTGGATATAATGAGGGGATTGTTTTTAATGTAAAGGAAGATGGAATTATAATAAAGACAGAAGATGAACTATTTATTGGACCTCCACCAAAAGTTAAAGATGAATGTATATTAGGTAGGGATTAATATGATATATAAATTAGATGAAATAACTAAAAAAGATGTACAAGAAGTTGGAGGGAAAGCGGCTAATTTAGGTGAGCTTATAAAATTAGGATTTAATGTACCTAGAGGATTTGTTTGTACATCAAAGGAAAATATAGAAGACATATATAATATGTATAATAAATTAAAATTAGATAAAGTAGCAGTTAGATCATCTGCTATATGTGAAGATGGAATACAAAATTCATATGCTGGTCAATTTGAAACATTTCTTAATATAAATAAAGAAGAAATTATTAAAAGTATAGAAAAATGTTATAACTCAAATAAATCTGAAAATATAAAAGGTTATATAAATGAAAAAAATATAGTAGATGAGAATACAAAGGTATCAGTTATAGTTCAAGAAATGATAGACGGGGATATTTCTGGAGTAATGTTTACTAAGAACCCAGTAAGTGGTAATGACACAATTATGATAGAAAGTATATTAGGTTTGGGAGAAAAATTAGTGCAAGGGGAAGTAACTCCAACACAAATCACAATTAATAAAAATACATTAATAATAGTAAATAGAATTGGAAAAGAAATCTTATCAGATAATGAGATCAAAACTTTAAGCCGAATTGGATTAGATATAGAAAGATTCTTTAAAGCTCCACAAGATATAGAATGGTGTTTAAAGGATGGAGAAATATACATATTACAAACGAGAAATATAACAACATTATAGAGATATCTATTGTCCAAAATGCTTGAAATCAACAAAGAAGAAATGACGACTTTTTATATAATAAATTCATGTTAAAAAAATATTAAAAAAAATGAAAAAATATGTTGACAATAAAAAGGTGATATGGTAATATAATTAAAGACCGAGTAGCAAGAGAAAAAAACACATAGAAATATGTAAAGAATTAGTAATTAAAAGGCACCAA
>USBY01000027.1 GCA_900553015.1 uncultured Clostridium sp.
ATTATTTTTAATATTGTTAGTCTTTTTTATTTTGGTTATTCTATCAATTTTTATCTATTTTTATTTTCAAAAGCAAAAAGAACAAAAATTATATTCTTTTTCTGAAAAATTAGATGAAAAATATCAAACATTATCTCTATATTCTACTAATAATACCACCACAAATTCTACTTCTTCTCATATAATTGGTAAAATTACAATAGAAAAAATAAATTTAAATTATTCTATTCTTTCAACATGTTCGGAAGAATTATTAAAACTCTCTCCTTGTCGTCTTTGTGGGCCAGAGCCAAATGGTATTGGAAATCTTTGCATTGCAGGTCACAATTACGATAACGGAAAATTTTTTAGCAATATAAGTAAACTATCTATAGGTGATACAATTAAAATTTATGATTTAAACAACAATTTTTTAGAATATAGGATATATGATGAATTTGAGGTTGAAATTAATAATACTTCTGTACTAAATCAAGATACTAATGGTAAAAAAGAACTAACTTTAATAACATGTAATAATACAAAGAAAAATAGATTTATTCTAAAAGCAAAAGAAATGGACTAGTGTAACTAGTCCATTTAATTGGCTTCGCCAAAAATTTATGCGGTTAATATAATTTAGACCACAAATTAATTTATATAAAATTAATTAAATTCCTTTATAGTCTCTTACTTTTTTATAAGCATAGATTGCAGCAACTGCACATACACCTACTATTATAAATACTACAGTATTATCAGCTATACCTGTTTTAGGTAAGTTTGAATTTAAAGTTGAAGTATTATTTACTGGTGTTGTTGGTGTTAATGTTGAAGTTAATGCACTATTATTTGTTACACTATTGTTGTCTACTGTAGAACTTTCTGTTGCAGCATTATTATCTGTTGGTGATAATACTATTGCATCTGCTGCATATACACTGTTTGTAACTAACATTAAAATTGCTACGATTGTAACTAATAAAATTCCTTTAATTAAACTATTTCTTTTCATTTCCTTCCCTACCTTTTCTCTCTTTTGTTAATATTATATTCAATACTAATATTATTTATACTACACTTTAATATAAAATGCAAGTTTTTTTTACATATATTTTTAAATTTTCATAAATTTCCATGTCAAAACTTGGTAAGTCTATATTTTAATTTTTAAACATTAAATCTAAATAAAACTACATCTCCATCTTGCATAATATAATCTTTACCTTCTGATCTTACTAGACCTTTTTCCTTAGCTTCATTTAAAGATCCTAATCTTATTAGATCATCATATGAAACAACTTCGGCTCTAATAAAACCTCTTTGAATATCAGAATGAATTTTTCCTGCTGCTTCTGGTGCCTTTGTTCCTTTTTTTATTGTCCAAGCTCTTACTTCTGGTTCTCCAGCAGTTAAGAATGACATTAATCCTAATAAATCATAACTTTCTTTTATAACTTTATCTAATCCAGATTCGTCCATTCCTAAAGCTTCTAACATTTCTTTTTTATCATCATCTTCTAATCCTGATAATTCCTCTTCTATTTTTACACATAATTTTATTACTTTAGCATTTTCATTTTTTGCATATTCTCTTACATTCTTTACATATTCATTATCTTCTGATATTTCATTTTCTGAAACATTTGTAACATACAATATTGGTTTCATAGTAAGTAAGAAACTATCTTTTATAATTTCTTTTTCTTCATCTGAAAGATCAAGAATTCTTGCTGGTTTACCTTGTTCTAATGTTTCTTTTACTTTTTCTAATAAATCTATCTCTGTTTGATAAGATTTATCTCCCTTTAATAATTTTTTTGCTCTTTCTAATCTTTTATTTACTGTTTCTAAATCTGCAAAAACAAGTTCTAAATTAATTGTTTCTATATCTCTTATTGGATCTATTGATCCATCAACATGAACAATATTAGGGTCTTCAAAACATCTTACAACTTCTAATATGCTATCTACTTCTCTTATATGTGATAGGAATTTATTTCCTAAGCCTTCACCTTTACTTGCTCCTTTTACAAGTCCAGCTATATCTACAAATTCAATTACTGCATGTGTTATTTTTTCTGGATTATATATTTTTGCTAAATTATCTAATCTTTCATCTGGTACAGGTACCATCCCTATATTAGGTTCTATTGTACAAAATGGATAATTGGCACATTCTGCCCCTGCTTTTGTTATTGCATTAAACATTGTACTTTTTCCTACATTAGGAAGTCCTACTATTCCTATTTTCATTTTTTATCGCTCCTATCTTCATAAATGGATAATAACTTCTCCATTTTTAATTATCAATCTTATTACGTTCGTCTGTTAATATAACATAATTTATACATAGTTTCAAGATTATTTCATTTTTAAATTATATATATACATACAGTAGGAGAAAGCTGTTTTTGTGGTTAGCTTTCTCCTACTGACCGTTTTGGTTGGTATTTACCTGTTACTGTTCGCTATAAACTACTCCATCTATTACAAGATCTCCGAATTCATTGAAACCATCGTAATCATCTCCGATTAGTCCTGCGCATTCCTCATCTCGGAAAAGAAAGATTTTCTCCTCTTCCTTATCTACTTCATAGACAATACCATTACAACTACAATACGCACTCCATTCTTTCCAAATGGCATCTGGCCATTCTTCTTGAATGTAAACTTTTGCACTGATTTCTTTTGCATCGTTTTTAACAGCCTCCTCAACTGCCTTTTTTAATGACATTACAGTGCCAATTGCCTCACAGTAGCATCGGATTAGTCTCTCGGTTTCTTTTAAGTCGTCAGACTTCGAATAGAATTCATCTACTCTTTTACCCAAGAGTGTCCGTAAATCTTTGTCGAATATCTGGCATACTTCTAAACATGCAGCAACTTTCTCCCAAAACAACTTGTCTTCTCTTAACATAAAAATTATGCCTCCTATTATTTATTTCAACAGTGTCTATTCTTTATTTTATCATACTTTTATTATTAAAACAACCTATTAATCTAGGTCTATTAAAGGAAACATAACATTATTAGACATAAAAAAACTGCCATATTTTTACAAGGCAGTTTTTTATTAAATATTTAAGAATTATGATTTAACTTTGAATCTTTGTTTTGATTTTCTCTATTAATTCTTGCTAGATCATCTTTTGCCAACAAGAAAACATTTATCAATTTTGGATCAAAAGCTTTTCCTGATTGAGACACAATATATTCCTCAACCTCTTCTGGTGGCATTGCTTTTTTATAAACTCTATCATTTGCTAATGCATCATATACGTCTATAATTGCCATAATTCTTGAGATAATTGTAATCTCATCACCTTTTAATTTTTCTGGATATCCTGTACCATCATATTTTTCATGATGGTGTAATGTAATATCTTTAGCATACTCTAAAACTTCACTAGAAAGCTTATCACTATATGTAGACTCCAATGTTTCTCTACCTATAATAGTGTGACTCTTCATTATTTCATATTCTTCGTCTGTTAATCTACCAGGTTTATTTAATATATTATCTGGTATTCCTACTTTTCCAATATCATGTAAAGTTGCCGCTATAGCAATATTCTCTATTTCTGAATCTTTCGCAAATAATTCATCTCTATAAAATTCTTCATATTTTTTAAGCATAACTTTCATATATTCTTTTGTCCTTAAAATATGCTCACCTGTTTCTTTACTCTTTAGAGAAGTTAAATTTACTAGGCTGTCATATAAGAAACCATATACATTATCAATTTCATTATTATATTTTTTTAAGTCAGATTTTAATTTAAGTTCTTCTTGTTTCTTTTTTATCATATTTTTTATATTCCAAATTAAACTTTGTATATCATAATTAGATTCAATATATGAATCTATATTCACATTACGAACTTTTTCTTTTAGTACTTCATTTTTTTTCTCATTTAGTACTAATATCGGAATCTCTTTATATTGATATTTTAAAAACTGTATAAGACTCATAATATTATCAATACTATCAAACTCATCTATTATTACTGCATCTATTTTACTCGCTTGTAAAATTATCTCAACTTCTTTTATATCTTTTACTACAATCATATTAAATGATTTTGACATTTGAGCTTTTAGCATTGTACTCTTTTCTTCATCAGTTGTAACCAACATAATTGTCTTATCTATTTTTAAAACATTACTTTTTTCTATCTCTTTAAATATTTCATCTAATCTACTTAATAAATTTTCAATTAATTCTTTTGACTCTGGTTCATATATTTTGTCTTCTATAACTTTTATATCATCAGAAAGTTTTTGAACACCTAAACTTGCTAAAGCTCCTTTTAAGGTATGCAAATAAAATTTTTTATCTTCTGTTGCCATACCATTGATTTTTTCTCTTATATCAGAAAAATCTTCGTATAGCATACTTATAAGTTTGTTCTCCATATTTTCGTCATAATTTATTCTTTGCATAAACTCGTCATATTGATCTATAAAAGTAAATTTATGTGTTAAATCATTTTCTCGTTTTAAATATCCCTGAATTGTCTGTTTAAATTCATTTGGTTTTATTGGCTTTTGTATATATCCCGAAATATTTTCTTTGTTTTCTTCTATAGTTTGATCTGTAATGTTTGTGGCTGTTAAGGCTATAATTGGTACCTGTACGCTTAAATCATTTCTCATAATTTTAGAAATTTCATATCCGTTATATTTAGGCATATGTATATCCATTAAAATCAAATCATAGTAATCTCTTCCAAATTCTTCTATCTTTTTAATAGCTTCTGTACCATTATATGCCACATCTACATTTATATTTAATTCTTTTAATAATTTAGAAGTTATTTCTACATTTATCTTATTATCCTCTACTAAAAGGACTCTATCATTTTCTAAGCCCTTATCTTTCTTAGGCAAAAATGCTTTTGGCTTTACTATCACTTCTTCATTTACTTCTTCATTTTTACCTTTTTCTATCCTAATATAAAAATAAAATTTACTTCCTAACCCATAATTACTTTCTACCCAAATTTTACCGTCCATATCTTCTATTATTTTCTTTGCTATAGCAAGTCCTAAGCCTGAACCTTCTTGTGTCTTGGTTGATGGGTCCTCAATTTGAGAAAATTCTTTAAATATTTTTAATGTATCTTCTTTCTTTATGCCTTTTCCTGTATCTTTTAAACAAAATTGTAATTTATACGATGTTCTTGTTTCCTCTACTTGTTTCATATCTAACTCGATATAGCCTCTTTCAGTGTATTTTATTGAATTATTAATTAGGTTAATAAATATTTGTGCAAATCTACCCTTATCTGCATAAACCATAATATCATCGTCAAAATTACATTCCATATACCATTTTAAATCTTTACTTTTTATTTTATCTTCAAATATTTCATTGATATTATCAAATAGCTTCTTAAGATTAAAATTAGTTTCCTTATTAGATACATTATATTTATTATTATTTGAAAGTGTTAAAATGTTATTTACTATTTCTAAAAGCATATTAGAAGAATCTTCTAATTTTTCTATATATTCCAATTGAACATCATTTAGACTTGTAGATTTTAAGAAATAAATCATACCTACAATTATATTCATTGGAGTTCTTATCTCATGTGAAAGATTTGCAATAAACAAATCTTTAGATTTTATACTTTCATCTTTTTCTTTTAATTCTTTTTCTAATTTATCATTTTTCTGTATATATTTTTCCAAATTTTTCACAAAAAATAAAATATTATCTTGCATACGATACAAAAAAATATTTTGAGTTGTTTTCATTCCATCCATATATAATGTAGTATCTCCAGAATATGATCCAGATTCCATACATGTTTTAATCATATCATTATATGTAATTTCATTTCCTTGATAATTGAATAGTTCTTTTAAATTTTTCGCTTCTCCTCTATTTATATATTCTATATTTTGATTCAAATCTGAAATTCCTATAGTATCTTGCATTTTAGAAAACAAATCTATTACTTTAGATTTATTTATAGGCGTATCCAATAGCTTGATTTTTTGATTTTTTCCTATGTTTCTTTTTATTATCTCTATAATATTCATTTTATCCCCCACGTAAGTCAATGTATGCTTTTATTATATATTATTAATTTATTAATGTAAACAAATAATATATTATTTGTTCTACCATTTTTTACAATGTTAAATTATGCATTCTCATAAAAAAAAAAGAAATAAGCTACAGATTACTTACTTCTTATTTTTGTTTTGGAGCTTCCAGTCAGAATCGAACTGACGACCTCTTCCTTACCACGGAAGTGCTCTACCGACTGAGCTATAGAAGCATAATTAAGTTAAGCTGCCAAAACACATATTTTGACAGCAGCTTAGTTAAAAAATTTAGATTTATTCTAGACACAAAAATAAATGTTTCTGCTATAATTTAATTATTTTCTTTTAAAATATTTTTTATTGCTTTTTTCCTTATTCTTTGAATAGCATTATCGATAGATTTAACTGGTGCATCTAATTTATTTGCTATATCAACATAGCTTTCACCTTTCATAAATCTTGCTAATACTTGCTTTTCAAAATCACTTAAAGATTTATCTATTACATTTTCTACAGTTTTATAATACTCTTTTTTAGTGATTGTTTCTAATGGATCTTCTACTGTATTATTATTAAAAACATCCATAAGTTCTGTATTATCCTCGTCATCATATGCTGCTGTATTTAATGATAAATACGAATTAAGCGGCATATGTTTTTGTCTATTTGATGTTTTTATTGCTGTTATTAATTGTCTTTCTATACACATATTTGCAAAAGACTTAAAACTAGTATTTTTATCTTCTGAATAACTTTTTATAGCTTTATATAATCCAATCATTCCTTCTTGAACAATATCTTCTTTTTCTGCACCTATTATGTAATATTTACTAACTTTCATATTAACAAGTTCTTTATATTTTTCCATTAAGTAATTTAGAGCGCTTTTATCCCCTGCTTTTATTTTATTAATTATTTCTTCATCTTGCATAAGTTCGTATTTTGAATCGAATGGATAAAACATATTGCTGTATTTCATAAGTGTATTGTAACCCCCTGCTAATATATCTAAGCCACATTATAAGTCAAAAAAACGCACAATGTCAATACTTTTTACAGCTTATTAAGATTTTTTTAATTGCTATATTATTTAGTTTGTAATATAATAACTCAAAACATAAATTAAGAAAGGAGAGTATGTTAATTAATAACATACAGCAGTATTATGGCTTTTGATGGAATAACAACAAAATCAATTTCTTATGAATTACAACATTCTATATTAGGTGGAAAAATAAATAAAATTTTCGAACCGAATAAAAATGAAATTTTATTAAGTATATATGCAAATGGTAAGAATTATGCTTTAAACATATGTATAGATTCTAATTTGTATAGAATACATTTAACAACTAATGCAAAACCTAATCCTTTAAATGCTCCTAACTTTTGCATGTTACTTAGGAAGCATTTAATTGGATATAAAATAAAAGCAATATCTTCTAATGATAATCTAGAAAGAATTATAAAAATTGAATTAGAAGGATATAACGAATTAAATGATTTAACTACTAAGTATTTAATGGTTGAATTGATGGGTAAACATAGTAATATAATCTTATTAAATGACAAATTCTTTATTATTGATAGTTTAAGGCATTTAGATACTTTATCTAATTCGCAAAGAGATATTTTACCAGCACATGAATATATCTATCCAGAAAATAATAAAAATAATTTTTATACCATAAAATCTTCTGAAGAATTTTATAATTTAATTCTAAGAAATAATGTAACAAATTTAACCAATTTCTTAGTAGAATATTTTACTGGTTTTAGTAAACCATTTATAAAAAATATAATTATAAAACAAAATATAAGAAATACTGATTTTTCAAAAGATGATATTTTAAAAATGTATGAATATCTTTCTAAAATTCTTAATAACTTAGACAGTAATGAAATATCTTTAATTAAATATTCTAATGAAAAAGGTAAATTAGATTATGTTATAGATTTAGTACCAAAATCATCTGATTTGGATATCAATTTTTATATTGATGATTTTTATTATAATAAGGAAACAAATAACAATTATGTATCTTACAGAAATAATTTATTAAAACTAATCTCTCATATTCTAAAAAAATATTCTTTAAGATTGGAAAGTATTAATAATAAGTTAAAAGAATGTAAAAATAAAGATTTATATAAATTATATGGTGAATTAATAACTGCAAATTTATATAAATTTTCTAAGGATTATAATTCTGATAAAGTAGAATTAGAAAATTACTATGATAATAATGTTATTTTAACTATTCCTTTAGATAATACGATATCTATTGCTAATAACGCAAAAAAATATTTTAAAAAATATAATAAATTAAAAAACGCTTTAGAAATTGTTACTCTTCAAAAGAAAGAAACAGAGGAAGAATTGCAATATATAGAAAGTATAATATATGAATTAGAATATGCAAAAGATATTCAAGAAGTTAATGAAATATATAATGAAATTAGTGAAAATCCTATTTTTAAAGATTATATACAATCCAATAATAAGACTAACACTAAAAAAGAATCAAATATATCAACACCTAGAGAGTATCATATAGATGGTTTTACTGTTCTTGTTGGTAAAAATAATAAGCAAAATGATTATCTTACAACCAAGCTTGCTTCTCCAAACGATATATGGTTTCACACTAAAGATATTCATGGAAGTCATGTAATATTAAAAAATCCTTCTGAAAATATATCAAATGATACATTAATAAAATGTGCAAAGCTTGCAGCTTACTATAGTAAGGGTAGACTTTCTAGTAATGTACCTGTTGATTATTGTTTTGTAAAATATGTAAAAAAGCCTAACGGAAGTAAGCCTGGAATGGTTATATATACAAATAATAAAACATTAAATGTAACCCCATCTATAACCGACTAATTATATACGGAAATACGCTAAATATATTGACTTAAACATAATTTTAGTGTATAATAGTTTATGTAAAGTGTGATAACAAAAATATATGCAGAATGTCCATTCTGCTATATTACTTTTACTTGAATAAATCAAATAAGGAGGAACTCATATGACAAAAGAAACATTAATATTTGGACACAAAAATCCAGATACAGACTCTATTACATCTGCATTAGTAATGGAAAATTTAGAGAAAAAATTAGGAAATGAAAATGCAAAAGCTGTTAGATTAGGAAATGTTAACAAAGAAACTCAATATGTTTTAAAATATCTTGGTATCGAAGCACCAGAATTAATAGAAGATGTAGAAGATAACCAAGACGTTATTTTGGTTGACCACAATGAAGCTAGTCAAACAGTTGGAAATATATCTAATGCTAAAATATTAAAAGTTGTAGATCATCATACAATGAATTTTGTTGCTCCATACCAATTATATTATAGAGCAGAACCAGTTGGATGTACTGCAACAGTTTTATATAAAATGTATAAAGAAAATGATGTAGAAATAGATAAAACTATGGCTACATTAATGCTTAGCGCAATCGCTTCTGATACATTAATTTTAAAATCACCAACAACTACAGAAGACGATAAAAAAATCGTTAAAAAACTAGAAGAAATTTCTGGACTTGATATTAATGTATATGGTACAGATATGTTAAAAGCAGGTACTGACATTAGCGAGTTTACTCCAGAAGAAATTATAAATATAGATTGTAAATTATTCGAAAAAGGAAATAAAAAATTTAGAATTGCACAAGTAAATACAGCTGACTTAGATTCTATATTTAAGAATCAATCTTATTTCGAACAAGCAATTGCAAAAGATATCGAAAAAGAAAACTTAGATTTATATGTATTTGCAGCAACAGATATAATTAATTCTAATTCTAAGATTATTTCTTTAGGAAACGATGCACCAGTTGTAGAAAAAGCTTTTGGTGTTTCTGTTGATAATAATACAGCAATGCTTGAAAACGTTGTTTCTAGAAAGAAACAAATTTTACCAAATATTTTAAATAATTTAGACTAATTTTTGAATGGTCAATTATCGTTTTTAAAGAAATCCTAGGCTTCTTTAAAAACATAATTTTAATATATAATGAAGGCTACTGAATATAAAATTCAGTAGCCTTTGTTTTATGTATATTACAAAACTATTTACATTTAGATAGGGATTTAAGGAACGTCCCCAAATCCCTATTTATTGGCTTAATTACATAGCTTGTCTATATAATTCTATAAAGTCTTCTCTTGATACATCTCTTGGATTTCCTGGTTTACATGGATCTTCCATTGCTTTATCTGCAAGCATTCCGAAGTCTTCTTCTTTTGCTCCTACATCTTTTATTGTTTGTGTAATTCCAACTGCTTTAGATAATTCTGATATTTTCCATACAAATGTATTTATAACATCTTGGTCATTTAAATGTTCAGCATCTGGTCTTCCAATTCTTACTAATATTTCTCTAAATCTTTGTGCTGTTGCTGGATCTTGTCCATTAAATCTCATAACTGTTGGTAATAAAATAGCATTTGCTAATCCATGTGGTGTATCATAAACAGCTCCTAATTGATGTGCCATAGAATGAACAATTCCAAGACCAACATTAGAGAATCCCATTCCTGCAATATATTGAGCTAATCCCATTTTATCTATTGCATCTTGATTTTTCTCATTAACTGCTGCTGGTAAATTCTCGAATATTAATTCTATAGCTCTCATATGGAACATATCTGACATTGTATTATGAGCTTTTGTTATATATCCTTCAATTGCATGTGTTAAAGCATCCATACCTGTTGAAGCTGCAATTGATTTTGGTAATGTGGACATAAGTTCTGTATCTACAATTGCAACTAGTGGTATATCATGTGGATCAACACATACCATTTTTATTTCTCTTTCTTCATCTGTTATTACATAATTTATAGTAACTTCTGCAGCTGTACCATGTGTTGTTGGAAGTGCAATTAATGGCATTCCTTTATTTACAGTATTAGATGCTCCATTTAGTGAAACTATATCTTCTCTATCTGGGTTTGTCATAACTATAGAAATTCCTTTAGCAGTATCTATACTAGAACCTCCACCTACTGCAACAATTACATCTGCTCCAAATTCTCTACAAACTCTTAATCCATCTTTTACATTTGTTACTGTTGGATTAGGTTTTACATCGCTAAATACTGTATATTCTATTCCTGCTTCATCTAATTTATCTGTTACTTTTTTTGTTAATCCTATCTCGAATAAAGATTTATCTGTAACAACTAAAACCTTCTTATATCCTCTGTTTTTGATTTCTTCTGGTAAAACCTCCCTTGCTCCAAATCCAAAATAAGATGTTTCGTTTAATACAAATTTTTCAATACTCATTTTCTTCCTCCTTAGTTTATTTTTTATATAATTAACTCCTACAAACATAGGATGTAATTATCTCTTATGTGATTTTATATTCTATATCTTCCATAAAAGGAAACATTTCTGCAATTCTTTTATGTGTTATTACAGTTTGCCTTGGTTGTGGATTTTTAGGATGATCAGATATTAGCTTCTGTGTATAACAATTTTCTGCCGTTTTAAATAATAAATATCTATTTCTTACATATGTGTAATACATTTGATATCCGTCATCTAATTCTTTTTCAAATCTCTCGAATGTATACTTGCCATCCATATTAAATTCCTTTCTGCATTTATTTCATCATTTCTTCAAATTGTTCTTCTGTAATTATTTCTACACCTAAGCTTTGTGCTTTTGTTAGTTTACTTCCTGCATCTTCACCAGCTAGCACATAATCTGTTTTCTTAGATACTGAACCAGAAGTTTTTCCTCCATGTTTTTCGATTAAATCACTTGCTTCTTTTCTTGTAAATTTCTCTAATGTTCCTGTTAATACAAAAGTTTTTCCCTCAAACCTATTATCTATGTCTTCACTTTCTAATGCTTCCATATTAACATTTGCTTCCTTTAATCTATTTATTAAATCTATAGTTTGATCTTGTCTAAAGAACTCATATATACTATTTGCTGAAATCTCGCCAATATCATCTGTCATGGCTAAACTCTCTAAAGATGCATTCATTAAACTATCCATAGTTTTATATTTTTTTGCTAAAGTTTTAGCTGCTTTTGTACCTATATGTCTTATTCCTAATGCAGCTATTAGTCTATATAAATCATTATTTTTACTATTGTTTATGGCATCTATTAAATTTTGAGTAAACTTTTGTCCATTTTTCTTTAATGTTGCGATATCTTCAAATTTAAGAAAATATATATCTGCAATATTGCTTATTAAATTTTTATTTATTAATTGCTCTATTATTTTATCTCCAAGACCGTCAATATTCATACAATCTCTAGAAACAAAATGTATAATATTTCTTACTAGTTTTGCAGGACATTCAATTCCAATACATCTACTTACTGCTTCTCCTTCTTCTCTTACTACTGGAGCTCCACATACTGGACATACTTTTGGCATTTCAAAAACTTTCTCTGTGCCATCTCTTTTTTTCTTTTTTACTTCTAGGATTTCCGGAATTACATCTCCAGCTTTTTGAACTACTATTGTATCTCCCACTCTTATATCTTTTTCTTTTATAAAATCTTCATTATGCAATGTTGTTTTTGATATTGTAGAACCTGCAACTTTTACTGGCTCTAATATTGCCATTGGAGTTATCGCACCTGTTCTTCCAACTTGGCAAATAATATCTTTTAACTTAGTCTCTTTTTTCTCTGGTGGATATTTATATGCTATTGCCCATCTTGGAACTTTAGATGTTGTTCCCATTTTCTCTCTTAATTTTAAATCATCAACTTTTATAACTGCTCCATCTATTCCAAATGTTAATTCTTCTCTTTCTTCTCCAATTTTATTTATTGCATCTATCGCTTCTGGAATATTATTACATGGAATTAAAACTGGGTTTACATTAAAACCTAGTTTTTTTAAGTAATTTAATTCTTCAAAATGCGAATTAAATTCTTTTCCTTCTATTTTTTGTACATTAAATATATAAATATCTAACGGTCTTTTTTTAGTTATTTTTGTATCTAATTGCCTTAATGAACCAGCAGCTGCATTCCTTGCATTTGCAAAAGTTTTTTCTTCATTAAGTTCCCTTTCTTCATTCATCTTCTCGAATTCTTTTTTACCAATAAATACTTCTCCTCTAACTATAATATTTATTGGTTCTGGAAGCTCTTTTGGAATAGTTTTTATAGTTTTTAAATTCTCTGTAACATCTTCTCCTACTAAACCATTTCCTCTTGTTGCGCCTCTTACAAATTTTCCATCTCTATACTCTAATGCTGCAGACAAACCATCTATTTTTGTTTCTACAACAAATTTAACATCCTCTTCTTTAATATTGTTTTCTTTTGCTGCTTTATATACTCTTTCTTTAAATTCTTCTAACTCTCCAAAAGAAAATATATCTTGAAGGCTTTGTAATGGAACTTCATGTTCTACTTTTTCAAATCCTTCTTTTACGTGTCCACCAACTTTTTGGGTTAAAGAATCCTTTGTAACTAAATCCGGAAATTCTTTTTCTAGTGCTTTTAATTTATTCATTGTCATATCATATTCATAATCAGATACTTCTGGGTTATCTTCATCATAATATTTATTTGCCCATATTTCTAATTGTTTTCTTAATTTTAATATTTCCTCTTTAGCTTTATTTTTTTCCATCTGTTTTTACCTCTTCTTTAAATAAGTCTTTTCCTTTTGCTATATAATCTATACCTGATAGTACAGCTGCAACAACTGATACACTCATTAATATTGTTGTAATAAAGTTATACCACCATGCAAATCCTGTTAGTCCACCCATAAAGCATTGTGCAAATCCATTTTGATCTACAAAAGCTAAAATTAACGCAAGCATTTGTGTAACAGTTTTTAATTTTCCCCATACAGAAGCTGCAATTACTTTACCACCTTTTTCTACAGCAACTAATCTATATCCTGAAACAATAAATTCTCTAAATAATACTATTATAGGAATAATTGCAGGTAATCTATTATCTTCTACTAATATAAGCATTGCTGCTAAAACTAATATTTTATCTGCAATTGGATCTAAAAATTTTCCAAATGTAGTTATTTGATTTTTACTTCTCGCTATGTAACCATCTAATTTATCTGTAATTGAGGCTAAGATAAAAATAACATCTATTACAATCCATTTTATATCAAAATTAAAAAATGGTATTATTGCCATTATTGGTACTAAAATTATTCTAAATATTGTTAATTTGTTTGGTAAATTCATTTGTACTCCCTCCGTTTTTGATATACATTATTATATACAATCTATCTTTATTTTTAAAGTATATTTTTACAATTTATACAATTTATTTATCTAATCGACTTTGTTTTTTCGACAATTTCTACTATATCTGTTATATATTCACTAATTATTGGTATATTTAATTTAATTATTTTTTGTAAAATTACTATAATTATTGCAGTTACTAATGTTACACCTATACCTATTCCTATCCCCTTCCATAATCCAGAAAATAAGTTTCTAAAGATCATTTCTTTTTTATTTCCCATTACCTCAATTAAGTCTATAAATTTATTTTTATTTAGATTATAACTTAAATTATCTATTTTCTCTATCAATATTTTAATATCTTTTTCTAACATAAAAACACACACCCAATATTATGGTGTGTGTTTTTTGGAATTTTTATTCAATTTCATTTACTGCTTGCATATCTATTGAATTTGTATCATCAGTTATTGTGTTTTCATCTGATGTGCTATCAGCCTCTTTTGCTTCTTGTTCCTTTTGTTCTGTTACTAGTTCTTCTAATCTATCAATTAGTGATTGTAAGCTTGACATATCACTACCTATCATATCCCAATCATTATTTTGTGTTGAATTTTCTACATTTTTATTTGCCTTTATTATTTCTTCTATTATCGAATTAATATCATCAGTATTTGAAACTTCGATATTTATTGCAGATTGAGAACCAAGATTTCTTAACGCTTCTGTTAAATTATTTCCTATTGCTACTTTATTACCTACTGCAACTATTACTTTTTTAAGAACTGGAACCTCAGATTCATTTAACATTACTTGATATATTGGCTCTACATATAAAATTGTATTATCTATTGGAACCATTATCATATTTCTTATTAATCTTGTTCCTGTAACATTTAAATTTTGTAATGTTGATGATATTTCTTCATCTTGTTCTATCTGAGTATCTAATTGCATTGGTCCAATTATATTGCTATCTACAGAATATTTATATAGTGTTAATTTACTATTTCCATTATCATCATATGTTCCTACTAGATAAGAAATTAGGCTTTGTCTTTCATCTAATGTATATGGTAAAACTAATCCTAATTGTGATTCTTCGCTATCAACTGTTTTTACCATTGTGTAATATGGTTCTATAGGTGTTCCTGTAGTTCTTAATGTTTGACCTGTTGTATGTGTTGCTCTATCCCATACATCACTGCTTCTATATAAAACATCTGCTTTAACATTATGATATCTTTCTAACATATCTGCTTGTATGTTATATAAAAATTCTGGATAAACAAAATGTTCTGATATATCTTGTGGTATTTCTTCTTTTGTCTTAAATAGATCTGGATAAATTTCTTTATATGCCATAATTATTGGATCTGTTGTATCTGTAATATAAAAATCAACAGTTCCATTATAGCTATCAACTACAACTTTTACAGAATTTCTAATATAGTTTAATCTTTCTCTTGTTCCATTTCTTTCTATAACAGACATTTGTGAATATGGATAATTAGAAGCTGTTGTATAACCATCTATTACCCACACGATTCTTCCATCTGATGTAATTACTTGATATGGATTTTCATCATAAATTACATATGGAAATACCTTTTCAACTCTTTCTAAAATATTTCTATTTAATAATATTTTACTTTCATTTGTTATACTTGAAGAAAATGTTATATTTAAATTCTTTTCCCTTATTCCTAATACTAATCTATCTAAAAAGTTTGTTGTAATACCTGCGCTTCCATCATATGTATTTTGTGCAGTCTCTGTATCAGATTTTGGATAATCAAATTCTGACTTATCCTTTGAGTTTGTAACTATTGGTGTATTTTCATCAAGACCAAAATAAATTCTAGGTTGTGTTACATTTATTTGATTATCACTTCCATCAAATGATTTTTGAATATATTCCATATTTCCAGTCTCATCAGTTTCTGTTGCTGATGTAATTACTGTTCCATACCCATGAGTATATTCATATGTTTTATTATTATAACTTGTATTATTTTTACTTTCTATTTGTCTTGGTGATAAATAAACTAATTCATCATTTCCATTAATATTATATTTTCCTATTTGTGAATTGCTATAGCTGTAATAATTAGAACTTGTTTGATTATCATTTAAAGTATCCAATGTTATATCTTGGCTAACTATTGCTGTATTATTTACTGTTTCTGAATTATCATTTACTACATCTAAATTACTATATTCTGAACTATCTAATTCATTTTCTTGAACATTTATATTATATGCAGTTCTTGTATTTTTAATATTTGCTTCTATATATTGCTTTTCTCTGTCTAATTCATTAGGTTTAACAAATGCAAATTGGAATACTGTCATTACTATGAATAATGCTAATAAATAGCCTGGTATAGTTACAAGTGAAATAACTACTTTTTTAGTTTTCTTTTCTTTAAAGAATTTAATTGCTTTAAATACTGCAACGACCATTAGTATAGCAAATATTACATATCCCCATAGTTTAATTGTAACACTTGTTAGTCCTGCACCATATATTCTTGTTGAATCATCATCTTGTAATGTTACACTTTGGTCTATTCCTAAATCTTGTGTTTTAAAAATAATATAAACACCTAAAAATACAACAACTATTTTTATATATTTAAAAATTTTATTTACTAAATTACTTTGTTTTAATGTATTTCTATCTATTCCATCGAAACATACATTAAATGTAACTATATAATATATTACTGAATATACTAACACGCAAATTGTTATACTAATTAAAAGCATAAGTATCATTTCTATAAATGGCTTTTGAAAAATAAAATATCCAATGTCCAAATTAAATATAGGATCACCTATACCAAATTGAGTACTATTTACAAACAACATTGCATTTTCTGTAAATACACTCATTATAATAGCACTACCTATAATTGAAACAACCAATGCTAATGATTTATTTAAAAGTTTTGGAACCGACCTTTTTTCTGCATCGAAAAATGGTTTTAATTCTTTTTTTATTCCTTTATTGGTTAAATATATTATTATAAATAATATTACAAAACTTATTCCAAAAGCTACTGATTTATATGTAAGATTTTGCCAAAAAACAGAAGTATAATTTTCTCCTATTTCTAGCAATTCTAAATATTGCCCTCTTAATGCAATATATCCTATTATTGCTACTATAACTAAAAATAATAGTACTAATAACATTCTAGTTTTTGTTTTCTTTTCTGGCTTTACTTGTGTTTTAGCTTCTACTTTTTCTTCCATCTTTTTTACCTCCATTATATAATTGCATTCACAAAATCTTCTGCATTAAATTTTTCCATATCATCTATTTGCTCTCCGACACCAATAAATTTAACTGGTATCTTATTTTCTGCAACTATTCCTATCACAACTCCACCCTTTGCAGTTCCATCTAATTTTGTTAATACTAAACCTGTTATATCTACAGTCTCTTTAAAAGCTTTTACTTGCATTATAGCATTTTGTCCTGTTGTACCATCTAGTACTAATAATGTTTCCTTTGTTGCATCAGGTAGTTCTTTATTTATAATCTTATTAATCTTTCCTAACTCATCCATTAGATATTTTTTATTGTGAAGTCTTCCTGCTGTATCACAAATTAATACATCAGCATTTTTGTCTTTTGCAATTTTTATGGCGTCAAATACTACAGAAGCTGGATCTGAACCTTCGTCTTTTTTTACCATTTCACATCCAACTCGGTTAGCCCAAATCTCTAGTTGCTCTACTGCTGCTGCTCTAAATGTGTCTGCAGCTGCAATTACTACCTTCTTACCTTCTTTTACAAGTTTGTTTGCAATTTTTCCTATTGAAGTAGTTTTTCCTACACCATTTACTCCTACAACTAATATTATTGATGGAGTAGTTTCTAATTTTAAATCATTATTTCCCACATCTAGAAGTTTTAGCATTTCTTCTCGTAATACTCTTTTTACATCTTCTTCATCTTCTATTTTTTCTTTTTTTATTCTATCTCTTAAATTTGAAATTATTTCTAATGATGTATCCATTCCAACATCTGACATAATTAATGCTTCTTCTAGTTCCTCTAAAAGCTCTTCGTCTACTTTTCTAAAGTGACTAAATACATTATTTATCTTTTCATCAAATGAATTTTTTGTTTTACTTAAACCTTCTTTTAATTTACTAAAAAATCCCATATTTTCTTCCTTCTTCTTTATTTTTGTAGTCCATAGTATTTTACCATAATATTTTTGAAATTTCTATAAAATAACTAAAAAACTATTGCTTTTGTTATTTTTTGAGTATAAAATTATAGCTGTGTTCGAAATTAAATCTTTTATTTTTAGTTATAAACATATTAATGCCGTTGTAGCTTAGTTGGTAGAGCAGCGGATTCGTAACCCGAAGGTCGGCAGTTCGATTCTGCCCAATGGCACCAAATATTAAACAGAAAAGAAGGCAAGCTTTTCTAAAATGTAAAGCTTTCCTTCTTTTCTTGTTTGTCGATATATATTACCTGAATGTATGGATATACAGCATTTTCCTTTGCAAAAAGAACAGCTCATCATGCCAATTTTCTGTTCTCATTTTAGCAATTGAACCCTGTTTTTTAAAACACTTTAAAGCATCGGAAATCATGTAGGTAATCCATCTTTCAAGTTGTAAAGTATTACAATAGTCAAATTCATAAAATTCACTCTTATAGTGAACTGGACTTGTCCATACAGTATAGCTTATAAGGTATTGTTCTGTAGAATTATACAGATACAATATTTCCTTTACCCGCTTTCTGAATTCTCGTCCTGACATAACGTAACCCATAACGACAAAAATTATTAAGAAAATTATTCCTGCAAACATCTTATTTCCTCCTTTTTACTTGATGTTTTTTATTTATAATGAACTGATATTAACTATCAGATAATAGGAAATATTTTATTGAAAGACTATTTTTATTATACCATAACTTTACATAACATTGCAACTTATAAAAATTTATCGTATGAGTTTTGTTCGTTGGGGTTTCCCTTAGATTTCAATATTTTTGAGCACTAA
>USBY01000028.1 GCA_900553015.1 uncultured Clostridium sp.
GGAATCGTAGCTAAATACTATAGATTCCCTTTTATTTTGCTGCAATAATTATACTGCGAAAAGCGTAAACATTTAAGGAGTTTTTTGCTCTAATTAGATATTCTGTAAACAAATGAACTTTAAGCCCGTCCCTAAAGTTCAAAATGTTTACAAAATGTAAATTTTTTGTGAAACAGTCTCTATTATTATAAATTATATTGAAATTTAAAATCTTAAGTGGTAATATTTACGTATATTTGTAAAAGGAGGAAGAATCGGTGATAACTGTAAAAAATGTTACAAAAAAGTATGGAAAGTTCAAAGCCGTAGACAACATTAGCTTCGAAATTAACGATGGTGAGATAATAGGTCTTTTAGGACCAAATGGAGCCGGAAAGAGTACAACAATGAATATTTTAACAGGATTTATCGAACCAACAGAAGGCGAAGTTATTATTAATGGTTATAATATTTCTAAAAAACCTAAAAAAGCTAAAAAATGTATAGGATACATGCCAGAAGGAGTTCCTTTGTACAAAGATATGACAGTAAAAGAATTCGTTACATACATGGCAGAACTTAAAGGCGTAAAGAAAGATGAAATAAAAGAAAGCGTAGAACAAGCTATACAAGATACATGGCTTCAAAATGTAAGAAAAGTACTTATAAGAAACTTATCAAAGGGATATAAGCAACGTGTTAGTATGGCAGGAGCTTTAGTAGGAAATCCAGAAATAATAATATTAGATGAACCAACAGTAGGACTAGACCCAAAACAAATAATAGAAATAAGAAATTTGATAAAAAAATTAGGAAAAAATCATACTCTAATAATTAGTTCACATATATTATCTGAGATTAGTCAAATTTGTGAAAGGGTTATAATAATAAATAAAGGACAAATAGTTGCAGTAGATTCACCAGAACATTTGGAAGATACAGTAAATGTAGAAAATGCAATAAATATAATAGTAGAAGATAAAGAAAATAAAATAGAAAAAATAAAAATCCAAGGTGCAAAGAAAATAGAATTAATAAAGAAAAATGATGATAATACAAAAGAATATAGAATAATTCCAGAGAAAGATTATGATATAAGAAAATCTATATTTTCAGATTTAGCAAAAGAAAATATTACAATATTCGAACTTAAAAAACCAGAAATAACTTTGGAAGAAGCATTTATGGATTTAATTAAGAAAAATGAAAAGGAAAAAGAAGAGAAGGCAAAACAATTAGAAGAAGAAAAGAAACAAATGGAAGAACAAAAGAAACAGGAAAAAATAGAAAAGAAAGAACAAAAACAAGAAAAGAAGAATAACAAAAAAGCTAACAAGAAAAAAGGAGGTAAAAAATAATGTGGGCAATAATAAAAAAAGAAGTTAGAACATATTTCTTATCTCCGATAGGATATGTTTTTGTAGGGCTATTTTTATTAATGGCAAGTTTATTTTTCTATTCAGAAGTATTAGTAACAGGCTCAACAATGTTTAGTAATATATTTTATTCATTGTCAACAATATTAATAATGATAGTACCATTGTTAACAATGAGAACTTTTTCAGAAGAAAGAAAAGATGGAACAGAACAGCTATTATTAACAGCACCAAGAAGTGTAACAAGTATTGTTTTAGGAAAATTCTTTGCTGCATTAATCGTTCTTTTAATAGCAGTAGTATTAACATTTATATACTATATAATTTTAATGTTTTTAGGAAATCCAAATATAAAAACATCACTTGTAACAGTTTTTGGATTTATATTATTAGGAGCAGCACTAATATCATTTGGTATGTTTGCTTCAAGTATTACAGAAAATCAAGTAATTGCAGCTATTATCTCAATAGCATTTTATGTAATAACATGGATAGGAACTCCTTATCTTAGCCAAAGCTTAGAACCATTAGGACTAATGAATATGTTTAACAGATTTGGAAATGGTCAAATAGCTTGTACGGAAGTAGTAGCATTTATTTCTTATACAGTATTATTTGTATTATTAACAATTATAGTTATACAAAGAAGAAAAAGTGTTAAATAAAGGAAGGAGAATAACAGTGAGAAAGTTTTTCGAAATAATAAAGAAAAAATGGATAGCAGACACAACCAGAGTTATATTGCTAGTAGCTTTACTGGTTGTAGCATATATAGCTATCAATATATTGGCAGATAAATTAAATTTACCAACACTAGATTTTACAGAAGAAAAATTATATTCTGTATCAGATGAAAGTAAAGAAAAAGTAAAAGATATAGAGCAAGAAGTAACATTATATTTTTTCGGAGCAGACGAAAATACAACAATTATTGATTTTGCTAAACAATACACAGCAATAAATCCAAATATAAAAGTGGAAGTTGTAGATAGTACACAAAGACCAGATTTACTACAAAAATATGATATATCAGATAGCGAATCTGCAATTGTAGTGCAATCTCCAGAAAGATCAAAAACAATATCAGCATATGATTTAAGTAGTTATAACTATACAACAGGAGAAACAACAGATTTAACAGAGGAAAAAGTAACAAATGCAATAATAGAAACTACATCAGCAGATAAACCTAAAGCATATTTCTTAACAGGTCATGGGGAAATGGTAGATAATATGTCTCTTGCAAAACAATACTTACAAAATGACGTTATTGATGTTGCAGATTTAGATTTACTAACAGCTGAATTCCCAGAAGATTGCGATGTTTTAGTAATTGCAACACCAACTGAAGATTTTACAGATTTAGAGACAGACAAAATAATAAACTATATAAATAATGGTGGAAATATATTATGGTTTAGTAATGCAATGACAACAGAACTTACAAATGTTCAGAAAGTTTTAGACATGTATGGAGTAAGTGTTGGAAACGGAATTGTAAGAGAAACAGATTCAGATAGAATGTTGCCAGGAACACAAAACTTTATATTACCAAGTTTATCCACACATAAAGTTACAGAAGATATATCTGATGGATATATAATTCTATTTAATGCAACAAGATTGGAATTTAAGAGTGATGAAGAATTAGAAAATTTAGGAGTTACAGCAGAGCCAATAATACAATCATCAGATGCATCATACTATAGAATAGATCAAAGTATAACAGATACATCTGCACAAGAGGGAGAAGAAACAGGAACATTCCCTATAGGTGAAGAACTAACAAAAACATTAGGAGAAGATAAAGAATCAAAACTTATAATATTTGCAGATAATTTATTTGTTTCTGATTCACAAATAACAATGAGAGCTTCTACAGGAACACAATCAATAAATGCAATTAATTTTAGAAGTAACTCAGATATATTATTAAATACAGTATCATATTTAGCTGATAGAGATCCAGCAGTTACAATTAGAAAGAAAACTGAATATGTAACATATACAGCAACACAAAAAGAAGATTTAATAATAAGAAGTATAATATTCATTTTACCATTAGTGATAATTATTATAGGAATAGTTATATGGCAAATTAGAAGAAGAAAAAGATAGGAAAAAACATGAGCTTTTTGATATAAAGCTCATGTTTTTATATCTAACAGATAAAAGGTATTTTGCAGATGTAATTGCAGAACAAGACGTAAAAAATTTTATTTCAAATAATATTTATAGAATAAAAATAGGGAAAAAAGGAACGTCTCCAAATCCCTAAAAAAATTAGCAAATATATTTATATTTTTTTCTTTTTATGATAAGATTTAAATACAAAATTAAAGGTGGAGAGGAAAATGAAAAATTTATTTATAGAATATCCAAAATGTTCAACATGTCAAAAGGCAAAGAAATGGCTAGATGAAAATAATATAGAGTATGTAGATAGAAATATAGTAACAGAAACACCAACAAAAGATGAATTGAAAAAATGGATACCTAAATCAGGATTAGACGTAAGAAAGTTCTTTAATACAAGTGGAATGAAATATAGAGAACTTAATATTAAAGAAAAGATAAAAGATATGTCAGAAGACGAAATTTATGAACTATTAGCATCAGACGGAATGCTAATAAAAAGACCATTATTTATATCAAATACTTTAATTTTAAAGGGATTTAAAGAAAAAGAATGGGAACAAATCAAAGGAGAAAATAATGCAATTAATTAGCTTTAATCAGTATAAAAATACGAAGCCAAAAGGAAAATTAAATAGGAAAAAAGTTGCTATAATAATTACGATTGTTGTTGTAATAATTATACTAGCAATACTTACAAGTATATATATGTTAAATAAGACTTTTAGGGATAATGTTGACAGGTATATTTTTAGAAAAAATATAGAAGAAAATAATGGACCTGTAATTGAGCTACCATCACAAATAGAAAGTAATAATATTTTAGCTTACAACAATTATATAGGAATATTAAATAAAAGTATTCTAAGTGTTTATTCTACAAATGGTAAAAAAGAAAAAGAACTAGAAGTTGAAATTAGTAATTGTATATATGATACAGAAAATAGGTTCTTGGCAATGGCAGAAAATGAAGGTTCAAAGCTAGAACTTATATCTGGAACAGATATACTTTGGAAGAAAGATATAGAAGGAAATATAGAGCATATATTTGTAAATAAAAATGGTTATGTCTCTATAGTAGTTACAGGGACAAGCCATAATAATGTTATAATAACATATAATCCAGAAGGAACAGAGTTATTTAGAACATTTTTATCACAAACGACAGCGATAGATGTAGCTATATCAAATGATAATAAATATTTAGCATATGGGGAAGTAGATACATCTGGAAGTTTTATTCAGTCAAATGTAAAAATAATATCAATAGAAAAAGCACAAAGCGATCCATCTAATTCTGTGGAATATATTTATCCAGCAGAATCAAAAGAAATAATAATAGAGCTAAAATATCAAGATAATAATAAACTAATTTGCATGTATGATGATTCAGTACATATTATAGAAAATAATTCAGATAAAAAGCTGTTAGATATTTCTGATACAAAAAATACATTTTCAGATATAAACTTAAAAGATAACGTTGTATGTGTAACAGAAAAATCAGCTGGTTTATTTGCAAATATAGATGTAGAGATAACTAATATATCAAGCGGAAAAAACAATATATATAATATAGATGGTGTAGCAACAAGTCTAAATGCTGTAGGGGATGTAATTGCAGTAAACCTAGGAACAGAAGTGGATTTTATAAATACAAGTGGTTGGTTAATAAAAAGATATAATTCATCTACAGAAATAAACGATATTATTTTAGGCGAAGGTATAGCTGGTATCGTTTATTCAGATAAAATTGAGATTGTAAATTTATAGGAGGATAGAATGAATATTATAGCAGATATTATAGTTATTTTAATATTAGCAATTTGTATCTTCTTTGGAGTAAAGAGAGGATTAACTGGAGTAATTGTTAGATTACTTTCTATAGTAATATCATTAGTACTTTCATTAATATTGTTTAAGCCAGTATCAGCAATAATTATAAATCATACAGACATTTATAATAATTTAACAAGTACGATAGAAAATTCTTTAAATTCGAAAGATGAAAATGTAGAAGAGACAAGTACAGAACCAAACATTATATTAGATTCTATAAATAAACAAGTAGAAACTGTTAAAGAAAATACAAATAATGTAATTGCTAAAAGTATAGCAGAAGTTATTATTAATTTAATAGTTATAGTAGTATTATTTATAATTATTAATATTATAATGTTTTTCTTAAAATTTATATTTGGAGCGATTGCATCATTACCAATAATAAAACAACTAGATAAATTAGGAGGATTTATCTATGGTCTTATAGAAGGACTATTAATTATTTATATAGTTCTTGCAATATTATCATTTGTAAATGTACAAGAATTACAATTAGCAATTAAGACATCATATATAGCTTCAATTCTATATAATAATAATTTACTATTAATGTTATTCTTTTAAATAATTAAACTTCAAGTAAATTCTTGAAGTTTAATTATTTTTTTGCTATACTATGTGTTATATCTTATAATAGGAGTGAAAAAATTGGCAAGTAAACATATGAAAAATAATAATAATGGAAATATAAATAGAAAAAAAGCAAATAACACAAAAAGACCGGTAAAAAATAATAGAATAAATAATATAAAAAAATCAAATATATCAAGCAAACAAAAAAATAAAAAGAAACATGTAATTGCAAAAAGAGTAATACTATTCATAGCAGTAATATTAATTATTTTAGCAGGAGTATTTACAAGTAAAGTTGTAATGAATGGTGGTGGTCTTAAAGGACTACTTGCTACATTAGTTGGACAAACAGAAGAAACAAGAAAAAATATGACAGATATAGAATTCCTAATATTAGGTGAAAGTTTAAATTTAACAGATACAATAATGATTGGAAAATATGATCCTAATACACAAAAAGCATCTTTAGTATCTATTCAAAGGGATACTTTTATAGGTGATAATCCTAAAAAGGCAACTGCTTATGACAAAATAAATTCTGTATATCAAGGAAAGAAATCTGATAAAATATTAAAAGAAGTAAATGAATTAACAGGATTAGATTTAAAATATTATGTTGCAATAGACACAAAAGGATTAAGAGAACTAGTTGATGCAATTGGTGGAGTAGAATTCTATGTACCAATGGATATGAAATATGATGATACTAGCCAAGATTTACACATCAATTTAAAAGAAGGATTACAAAAGTTAAATGGTGATCAAGCAGAACAGGTTTTAAGATTTAGACATAATAATGATGGTACTACATATCCTTCATCTTATGGAACTCAAGATACAGGAAGAATGAGAACTCAACGAGATTTTATATCAGCATTATTAAAACAAACTTTAAAATTAAGTAACATATCAAAAATTGGAGAATTAATAGATATAGCTAATAACAATATAGAAACAAATATACCATTAGATACCATAAAAGATTATATTCCATATGCAGTAGAGTTTTCTACAGATAATTTAAAAACAGCAACTTTACCAGGGGAACCAAAAGAAATGAATGGAGTATGGTTATATTTAACAGATGATGATGAGGCACAAGCTATGATTGCACAGTATTTCTTTGATTGTCCTACAGAAGATGAAGTAACAAATGAGATGCCAACACTTCAAATTTTAAATGGAACAAGCGATTTTAGTAACTTAGAAGAAGTTGTAAATAAATATAAAGAAAAGGGATATAATATTTTAAAAGTAGGTAATACAGAATCAAAAGTTAAACAAACAAAGATAACAAATAGAACGAAACAAACTAGTGAAACAGTTACAGAAGTAAAAAATGTAATAAAGGAAACCGCCAAGACAGAAACAGGTAAAGACACAGAAGATGTAGACTTTACCATAACAATTGGACAGGATTATTAGGAGGAAATATGGAAAACGAATTATTAAATAAAATAGTAAAAATATTAGACGAAAAGAAAGCTATAGATGTAAAAACTATAGATATAAAAGAAAAGAGTTCTTTAGCAGACTATATGGTTGTAGCAAGTGGAACATCTACAACACATATAAAAGCATTAGCAGACAATGTAGAAGAAGAATTAGAGAAAGAAAATATTCATCCACATAAAATAGAAGGATATAACTCAAATTCTTGGATATTAATGGATTATTTAGATGTAATTGTTAATATATTTACAGAAGCAGACAGAGAACATTATAAATTAGAAGATTTATGGGAAAAATTAAATTAAATATTTAATACGAAAGAAAAAGCAAGGTAATTAATTACCTTGCTTTATAATATCCTGTTGGTCTAACAGCTGATTTTTTTCTTCTACCTTTTTGTTTCTTCTTATTATTTGGTTTTTCAAATAATATAAGTATTAAAGCAATAATCGCTATTGCAATTACTATATATAAAACATAAGATTTCTTTACATCGTTTCCAGCCTTTAAGTTAATAGTATATTGAATATTATCTATAGTATATGTTGCTGTACCAACTATTGTATCTTTTTTTATTGGTGCTTGTAATTGTTCATTTAAAGTTATTTGTGGCTCTATAGTATCATTTAGTTTATCATTAGTAACAATTGTATTAACACCTGTTTCAGCAACTAAATTTAAGTTCTTTGTAGCAGAAGTTGCATTTTTTACATCTATTGTTTTTACAATGTCTCCTGTTTTTACAATATCTTTTTTAGAAAAGTTATCAAATCCGTAATTAAATAAAGTTTTTGCATCGTTATATCTATCATTATCTGTACGAGATTTTAGTACAACAGCAATTAAGTTTTTATCATCTTTTGTTGCAGAAGATACTAAGCAATTTCCTGCTGGTGTAGTAAATCCTGTTTTTATTCCTACTGCATGTTCATAATAATTTTCACTTTGCTTTTTTATCAAATCATTTGTTGTTATAAGAGTTCTATCAATTCTAGAATATTTATTTGAACTAGGTAAAGTATATGATGCGGTAGATACAATTTGTCTAAATGTATCGTTCTTCATTGCTTCTCTTGCAATAACTGATAAATCATAAGCTGTTGTATAGTGGTTATCATCATGTACTCCATTTGGATTTACAAAGTGAGTATTTTTACAACCTAATTCTATTGCTCGTGTGTTCATCATAGAAGCAAAACTATCTATACTTCCAGCTATATGTATAGCTAAAACATTAGCAGCTTCATTAGAAGAAGGTAGTAATAAGGCATATAGTAAATCTTTTATAGTTAATTCTTCTCCCATTTTTAATAAATCTGTAGAATATCCTGATGGGACAGAAGTTATGGCCTCTGATGTAACAGTTGCAATATCATTTAAATCACAGTTTTCCAATGTTAGTAATGCTGTCATAATTTTTGTTGTACTTGCGGGTTCGCGCTTTTCATTTGCTGATTTTTCATATAATACTTTTCCTGTATCACCATCAATTAAGATTGCAGATTCTGCATTGATATTTAAGTTATTGTTATCTGCAAAAGTTCTTACGGGTAGTAGGATTGATAAACCTAAAATACAAGCCATTAAGCATAAAATAAATTTTTTGAATTTCATATTTTTACTCCTTTATAAGAATATATATATAATATATTATATTTCGACAAATTTCAATCTTTTTTTTATCGAATTAGTAAAATAGAATAGGAGGTTAAATGAACGAGTTTAATTTAAAGGATAATAAAGTAATAATTGTAATTATTTCTATAATAATTATTATCTTTTTATGCGTCTTTTTTTATACGCGTAGCAATCTAGAAAATGAATATACAGAGCTAGATAATTATAATATGTTACAAAATGAAACAAATATCGAGCAAGAACAAGAAGATATTTCAAAAATATTCATACATGTTACAGGAGCAGTAAATAATGAAGGTGTAGTAGAAATAAAAGAAGGTAGTAGAATTGCTGATGCTGTAGAAGCGGCAAATGGATTTTCCGAAGATGCTGATATTTCTCAAATTAATTTAGCATATCAATTAGAAGATGGGCAAAAAATATATATTCCAAGAATTAATGATGAAAAAATAAATGGAGAAGAGAAAGTACTACAAAAGGAATATGTAACAGACGAAGCAGGTGATGACATAATAATAGAAGATGAAACATTAAATATTAAAAGTAAGGAAAATGAAAAAATAAATATAAATACTGCAGATCAAAGTGGATTGGAAGAGATTCCTGGCGTAGGTGAGGCTACAGCACAAAAGATAATAGAATACAGAAAACTTAATGGTAAATTTAAGACGATTGAGGATATAAAAAATGTAAGTGGAATAGGTGACAGTAAGTTTGAAAATATGAAAGAAAAAATTTGTGTAAAATAAATTAAAATATTGATAAAAAAGTAAGAATATATTAAAATATATACATAGATTTATAAAGGAGAGTAATACTATGACAAGTAAACAACGTGCTTACTTAAGGAGTTTATCAAATCATATAGAACCAATCTTTCAAGTAGGCAAGATGGGTATAAGTGATAATTTAATAAAGCAGGTAAAAGATGCGTTAAAAGCAAGAGAGCTAATAAAGATAAAAGTATTAGAAAGTGTTGAAGCACCAATAAAAGATATTGCAGAAGAGATTTCGTTACAAACAGACTCTATAATTGTGCAAATAATGGGAAATAAAATAACACTATATAAAAGAAATAAAGAAAAAACAAAAATTGTTTTACCAAAATAAGATTTAGGGATTTGAGATGTCCCTCTGAGGGGGGGATTTAGGGACGTTCCTTAAATCCCTTTTTTGTTTTACAAATTAAAGATATACAAAAAAAGTAGCTGTTAAGGCTACTTTTTCAAGTTATAAAATATCTCTTATATAAACTTCATTTCCATTGCTATCTATAAAACGAAGATTTGGAAAGCTCCTTTTCATATAGCTATCAGGAAATATTTTATTTTTTATGAATGTCTCTATTTTACCATAAGGTTTAGGTGGTAAATTATAATATTTATCTATAGCTTTTGTCTTGTAAATAGAAATGGAATATATTGTTGCAAATAAATCAAATACTAGAAAGGAAACAACTACAATTTCTACTGTTAATGTTAGTCTATTTGTTAATTTATCAATTATTTTATCTACTAATGGCTTTAGCCATCTTATTAAGAAAATAGCTAGAATTCCCCAGAATAAAGAATATACAAGAGAAATTCTACCATTTAAATTAAATCTTAGATAAGAGTACTCCCAAAATCTAGTGCCATATATAGCTTCTAAAGCAAAACTTAAAAAATATTCTAATATGCTACCTAGTAATATTCCATATAGAAATAATTTTATTGGATTGTTTTTGTACTGGTTTAATAAAACTATTAAACAGACTGCTCCAACACCATAAATAGGGCAAAATGGTCCGTAAATTAAACCTTTTCTACTTTCTAATACGCCGGTAGTTTGATAACAATATACTGTTTCAAGTATAAGACCGACAATACTAAATAAAATAAAGTACCAAAGGATCTCGTGAAGAGAAATTCCAAGTATTTTTATATTAAATTTTGAATCTTTAATATCTTTACTTACTTTCATAATACTCCTTAATATAATTATTATAACAAGATATCATAAATTTATTAAAAAGAAAAGAGCTAAAAAATATTCGATATAGCTAATTGTGTAAAATCATTATATATCGAATATATTATGAGGGGGATAGGTTATTAGTTACAAATAATGTAGGGTTGCTATAGAATAAAAGCTGAATTATATAAATTATAAGGCTTACAATTATTAATCTTATTGATTATCTAACCATTCGTAATATTTAACTAAGTACTCCCAACAACCTTCTTTATCTGTAATACCGTCATAGTGATTTTTAACTCTTTTAATAATCTCATCTTTATTAACCCATTTAACTTCTGAAACTTCTTCGGTTTGAAGAATTAAATTAGAAATATCTATATCTTTGTTTACTATATAATATTCATTAAAATGCTTATTAATAATATCTCCTTTTTCGTTAACAGAAATTGAACTACCAATGAATAATATATCATTTTTAGTTAAAGTAATGCCTAATTCTTCTTCTACTTCGCGAATAATTGATTGAAAGCCAAACTCTCCACTTAGAACATGACCACCTGCAGTTATATCCCAACAATTAGGCCATAGTTTTTTATTAGGACTACGTTTTTGTAACAAAACTTGCTCCTTAGGATTAATAATAAAAGCAGCTACAGCCTTATGCCAAAGGCCTTTAGAGTGGCAAACTTCTCGACTTGCAGTTTTATTTAAATATTCTCCTTTTTCGTTAAAAACATCAAAAATTTCTTCCATAATTTACTCCTTTTTCATAGTTTACGAAAATTATACGAATAAGCGTAATAAAATGCAAGAATATTTATATGTTTGTATATAAAAATTTATAGCAATCTGATATAATATACGTAATTTATAAGAATAAATGTAAGAAGGGATGAAACGTATGGAATATTCTGTAGATAAAACAACTAGAAAAGATCGAATAAAATTAGTAAAAAAAGCATTGGCGATTTCTATATCAGGAGCAGATGTACCAACAGATGAAACTTTAAACTTAACTAAAGACTATGTTGATGGCAAGATTGAATTGGAAGAACTTCAACAGAAAATTATAGATAAATATAATAAAAATAAATAAGGAGAATAGTTATGAAAGATCCATATATACAAGAAAACGGAACTCTAAAAAATAAATTAGGAATAGAAGAGTATGATGATTTAAATAAGGCGGAAAAAGATATAGGATTTGTAAAATTAATTGATGTAAATAAAGCTTTTAAGAAGAGATATGACGCAGAGTTCTTTAAAACAATACATAAGCATATTTTTGAAGATATTTTTGATTGGGCTGGAGAATTTAGGTCAGTTCCAATCGAGAAAATAGAAGTTGTAATACCAGGTTTAAGTTTACATTATTCTGAACCAGATGACATTCCAGAAGATTTAGATTCAGCATTAAATGTTTTAAACAATACTAGTTGGAAAGGAAAAAACATAGAGGAAATAGCCTCAGAATTTACACAGGGGTTAGCAAGGATTTGGCGAGTACATCCTTTTAGAGACGGAAATACAAGAACAACTTTAGCGTTTGCTGATATTTATGCAAAAGAACATGGATTTCCGATGGATATTTCAATGTTATTAGATCAACTTTCTAGAGTTACAGATGAGAATGGTAAAATTAGGAGGTATAGTATTAGGGATAAATTTGTATTAGCAGCATTAGATAAAAAAGATTATCCAGAGCCAGAACATCTAACAGCCCTAATAAAAACAGCGATTCAAGAAGGAATAAGCCAAGAAAAACAAAGACAAGGTAATATATTAGGGGAAAATGAAGATGATGAGGCAAGGTAAACTAACAAGAGGAAATAGTAAAATGGAGTAATAAAATGAAAAAAAATAAAATGAGTAAACCAGCAATTTTTATGCATAGTGTAATAATTGTTACATGTTTAGCAAGTATCATTTGTTTTACATTATACTATGGAAATATATATAAAAGCGAAGTTGTTTTATGGACTGGTATAACAGCATTTACTATAATGTATCATTTTTGGATGAGAATTATTATGGGAAATGTTACTAAGCTATTTAAAAAACATATAACATATAAACAATGGTGGTTTAAAGAGAGAAAATTTGAAAATAAATTGTATCAAAAATTAAAAGTGAAAAAGTGGAAAGGAAAGGCTCTTACATATAATCCAGAAACATTTTCACTAAAAGAGCATTCATTAGAGGAAATAGCAAATACAATGGCAAAATCAGAATTGGACCATTGGGTGAATGAAGCTATTTCTGTTTCAACAATTTTCTTTTCTGCAATATGGGGACAATTTTGGATATTTCTTATAACTGCACTTTGTGCTATGGCTTTTGATAGTCAATTTATTATTATGCAAAGGTATAATAGGCCAAGAATATTAATAGCTATGCAGAAAGAAAAGAAAAAAGCTTTAAAACAGGATACAGTTATTTTAAATAAATAAGGTGAAAACATATGACAATTAAAATCGAAGTAGATGGATTATTAAGAAAATATGAAGAAAATGATTCGAAAAATTTAGCAAAAGTAAGCGAAGCGTTAAGTGAAAAGGATACTTGGCAGAAAAGTATTATAGATGAAAATGGGGAAGAAGTTAATATAACATTACTATTAGCATATGAATATTCAAAAGGAATCGAAAATATTACTAATGCTATAGTAAGTTTTGATGAAGCACTAACTAAGTTAATGGAAATTGATAATTTAGTTCTAGGTGAATTTAATGAAAATAATGATGATATATTATATGGTAAGAATTATCAAGATAAAGCTATGATGATGGCAAATTCACAAGAATACTATGATACTGTAAGAAAGCATACGGGAGCAATGAACTTTAACTATTTCGATAAAAACGGTAAGTTAGCAGATACAGTAGCTATATTTAAAGAAGTTAGAGATGGCGAAGGGAAAAAGCTACGAGAGGGAGCAACATTTCAAGATTTAACAGATTTAAGAGACACTTTTTTTCATGAGGTGACTCATCATATGGAAAAAGATTTTGTATCAAAAGATGAACCACAGATGTATACAAGTATAGATGGAAGAACATACAGTAATTACAATAAAGTTGATAAATATAGAAAAATGGAATATGTACATGGAGAAAGAAGTATATCAGATGTTATAGATTTACCAGCAAAAAGTCAATTTAATATTTCGACGGGTTTAACAACAACTGAAATATTACCTAATGGTGAAGAGGTAATACATAATCAAGTAACAGAAGGTTTTGTACAAGCAGTTGCAGTGGCAATAACAAGAAGTTTAGGTTGTCCAGAACAAGAAATTAGAACAGATAAGTATTTTGAAAAAACGCAAATGGCTTTTAAAGTAATAGAAGCAAGAGATAAATACTTAGGACAAGGACAAACTTTTGCAGATTTTATACGTCATTCATACAAAATAAAAGGAGAACTTGAACAAATTCATGTACAAGGAAAGAATGCATTACAATACATATCTGATTATGGAGAAATGTCAGATAGGGGAAAAACAAGAAAATCTAAGATTATTAGGAAATTTGGAGACTTAGAAAAAAAATTAGATTATCCTCCAGAAAAACAAGAAGAAATAGAAAATTCAAGAATATTAGGAAAAACAGAATTAACTGAAAATGAAATAGAAAATTTGAGAACTATGTTATTAAATGGAAAGACCGATGCTGAATCTAAAGAAATTGTAGATGATTTTATTGGTAGATATACAGTAGCATTAGCAGAAGAAAAAAGTTTTTTTGATGCAATTCCATCACAATTAGATTTTTCAAGATTTAAAACAGAGGAAATTGGAATTGATGAATTTGCTGAAGTTGCGCAAGATATAGAACGAGTTAATCCAATAACTAATATGAAAAATGCAATGAGAGCACTTAAATCTGCTGTACAGAGTCGAAAAATAGAACATGAAAAAGAAGATAAAAGTTTAGAGTAAGGAAGAATGATATGGTTACAAAAGAATTAAGTAAAGCGGCAACAGAAGTTAATATAATATTGGAAAACTCAACAAGTGATGTGAAGAATAAAATTCCTCATAACTTTAAAGAATTTCTGAAAGATATTGAAGACAAAACTTATACATTTAATTATGACACAAATAAAAGATTGAATGAGCAAAAAATATCTAATTTAACGAGGGGAATAATTGCATTCATATATAAAGATTATCTATGCAAAGATAGAGAGGGATATTTAAAAGAATTAGATTTTAAATTAAGAAAACAAGATGTAGAGAGAAAAGAGAAAAATAATGTGGATAGTATATTTAAACAAGAAAAGAAGAATAATAAATTGATTGTCATAGAAGAACCAAAAGCAGAAAATGTATTTACTAGAATTTTAAAGAAAATTAAAAGTTTTTTTAGTAGATGTAGTTAAAACAGAGAAAATTAAATTAATAGTAACCAAATGAGATGATTACAAGGTAAAAGAAGAAACATAATTAAATCAAAAAATAATGTAAAAACGTTAGGAGAAAAATATGAGTTCAAAAGAGTGTTTTCATTTTACATATTTGAATAGAGCATTTAGTATTAGGGAAAAAGGACTAACTGCAAGAGTTGAAGATAATTCACAAGTAGTAAAAGACACATCAGCAAAAGTTTCCTTTTCAGATGGAAGATATGCTGCGGCTGGTTTGATGGCAAATTTTTATAGAATCTATACAGATATAAAAACAGGAAAAAGGGATACAGATAAAACGAATCATGATATTGAAAAGAAAGTCTTAGAGTCAGAAAGTTTTGAAGAGTTTTTAGGAGATGGTATGTACTTTATTTTTGATGGTACTAATATAGAAAATACTGGAGGAAATAGCGGTCATATAAATCCTTTTGATGCTGGAACAAAAGAAAGTATTAATCCTAATGATTTAAAAGTATGTATGCTAAGAAACAAGCAAACAGGAGAATTATCATATTCAAAATTTGATTTCGCTCAATATTTAATGATGAATTTAACATGCGAGGACTATTCAAAAATGCCAGAAGAAATAATTAGCGATATAGAATTTTATAAGGAAAATCATGCTGAAGAAATGCATAAATTTAAAACTGCTGAATATAGTTTAGAATTTATGCCAATTGATGAATTTTGTCAGATTTATAAAAAGGAAATTGAAGAAGATATAAAAAAGCAAGAAGCTAAACAGAATAAATATTTTTCTATAAAAGATATTATAAAAAATGCAATAAGTAGTGGAATTAATGTAGAACAGGTGGAACAAATGGATAGAGTTGAAAATGTTTTATCTAATAAAAGAAATGAAGAAGGAGTAACAAAAGATGAATAATTCATATGCAAAAGCATATACAGAAGTATTAGAGATTATCAATCATTTTTCTGAAGATGAATATAAAAAGATTCCAAAAGAAAAAATTGATTTTTACGAAAAACATAAAGATAGAGAGTACGATTTTAAAATAAATTCAAATATTGATTTGGCTGAACAGAATATTTCCAGAAAGGCAAATGCCATATTAGTTTCACTATTTAGAGATTATTTTGCTACAGCTAAGCAAAAAGAAATATTAAAGAACTTGTTACAGAAGAATCAAGAAAAGCTTGAAAAAGAAAAATATCTAAAATATAATCCTGATAATATATTTAATAAATCTTATGATAATAATATAAATGATTCAAAAGATGAAGTTGCATTAGTTGAGACAAAAAATGAAGTATGGTATAGAAAGATTGTAAATTTCTTTAAAAGAATTTTTTTGAAACATTAAAATAAAAAGCTTGAAATCTTTTGATTTCAAGCTTTTTTATGGTCGAGGTGACAGGGATCGAACCTGCGACCTCATGGTCCCAAACCACGCGCGCTACCAACTGCGCTACACCTCGATTACAAAGTACCAATATAATATAACATAATAAAAATAAAATTTCAAGCCTTTTTGCAGAAAATTTTAAAAAAACTTGAATAATTAAAAGAGAACTGTTATAATATTAAACGAATATGCACCAGTAGCTTAGCTGGATAGAGCATTCGGCTACGAACCGAAAGGTCGGGGATTCGAATTCCTCCTGGTGCACCAACACTTCCATATAAATGGAAGTGTTTTTTATTTTAAATAATATACAAAATTACATATCCCATAAATGTTTCTTTAAATCAACATGTAGATTATCTTTAAAAGTAATTCCTTCACTTTGTAATAAGACAATTTGTTCATCCCATCCAGGAACTAATCTACCATTATAATTTACAACTCTATAACAAGGAAAATCACCATATAGTGATGAATATTTTAATGCTTTTCCAACTAGTCTGGAATTTTTAGGAATACCAGCTAATCTTGCAATTTGCCCATATGTTGCGACTTTACCCGCAGGAATTTCTTCTACTATAGAATAAATCAAATAAAGTAAAGCTTTATCAAGAATTGAACTCATTTAAATCACCAAATATATTTTAGTATAAGTAGTAAAAAGTAAGCAATAAAAATTAAAAATTTAATTTACACAAACAAGTATTTGTGATATATTATCAAAAACAAATGTTTACAAAGGAGGAAGCAATGAAATTTGTACATATAGCAGATATGCATTTCGATAGTCCATTTACAAGTTTGGGAAGAATAGAAGGATTATCAGATATAAGAAGACTAGAACAAAGAAAAATATTTAAAAAAATAATAGAATATATACAAGAAAATAATATAGAGTGCTTATTTATATCAGGAGATTTATACGAAAATGACTATGTAAAACAAAGCACAATAGAATATATAAATAATTTGTTTAAGACAATTCCAAATACAAAAATATTTATTGCACCAGGAAATCATGATCCATATTTAATAAATTCATATTATATGAAATTTAATTGGAATAATAATGTATATATTTTTAAATACGATATAGAAAAAATTGAATTAGATGATGCTAATATATATGGTTATGGTTTTAGTAGTTTTTATTCTGAAGGAATAAATATAAACGAGATAAAAATAGATAATCAGAAAAATAATATATTAATAATGCATGCTGATTTAGATGCTTCAAAAGAAGCAAAAGAATTATATAATCCAGTGGCAACAAGAGATTTATTAAAGTTCGATTATGTTGCATTGGGACATATTCATAAACCAAAATATGATAATAAAATTGTATATCCAGGTTCACCAATTTCTTTTGGGTTTGACGAGTTAGGAGCACATGGTTTTATTTCAGGAGAAATAAAAAATAAAGAAATAAAAATTGAATTTATTCCAATCGATGAAAGGGAATTTAAAGAAATTAATTATGATATATCAGATATTAATTCAAAAGAAGAATTAATAGAAAAATTACAAGAATTAAAATTAAATAAAAATGATTTTTATAAAATAATTTTAAACGGAAAAAGAAATTTTGAAATAAATATTTTAGAAATAAATAAATTAATTCAAAATAATAATATTTTAAAATTAAAAGATAAAACAAAAATAAATTATGATTTAGAAAAAATAAAAAATGAAAATAGTTTAAGAGGAATATATGTAGATTTAATTTTAGAAAAAATAAAAGAATTAAATAATGAAGAAGAAATAAATAAATATTTAAAAGCAATAGAAATTGGATTAGACTCATTAGAAAATACATAGGAGGAAAAAATTGAAAATAGAAAAAATACAAATAAATGGTTTTGGAAAATTTGAAAATAAAAATATAGAATTAAATGATGGCATAAATATAATTATAGGAAAAAATGAAAGTGGAAAATCTACATTATTAAAATTTATAAATAGTATGTTATATGGAATTTCTAAAAATAAAAGAGGAAAAAATATATCCGATTTAGAAAAATACAAACCATGGAATACAGAAAAATATTCTGGAAAAATAAAATATAAATTAGATAATAATAATGAATTCGAAATATATCGTAATTTTAAAAATAAAGAATTAAAAATATATAATAATTTTGGTGACGATATTACTCCATTATTTAATGTAGAAAAAAATAAAGAAATTCCATTTTTTTATGAACAAACAAAAGTAGACGAAGACTTATTTGTTAATAGTACAGAAATTATTCAAAATGAAATAAAAATAGATAAAGTAAATCAAAATTTAATAATTCAAAAATTATCTAATTTAGCCACAACAGGAAATGATAATATTTCTTATAAAAAAAGTATAGATAAATTAAATAAAAAACAATTAGAAGAAATAGGAACAGAAAGAAGTCAAGATAGACCAATAAATAAAATAATAAATAAAATAGATAATTTAAAAAATGAAAAAAAAGAATTAGAAAAATATGAAGATGAAAAATATGAAATAGAAAAAGAAAATAATTTAATAAAAAATAAAATAAATGAATTAAAAAAT
>USBY01000029.1 GCA_900553015.1 uncultured Clostridium sp.
CATTCCTGCAGCTCTTGCCATTTGTGCTAATCTACAAATTGCATCTTCTACATCTTTTGCTGCAACCATCATTAAATCTGCAAGCTCATCTATTATTATTACTATTTGTGGCAATTTACCTGTTCCACCTTCTTTTTCTATTGCTGCATTATATCCTTTTATGTCTCTTACACCTTTGTTTGCAAAAAGACTATATCTATTTACCATCTCTTGAACAGCCCATGCTAAAGCTCCTGCAGCCTTTTTTGGATCTGTTACTACTGGAATTAATAAATGTGGAATTCCATTATATACAGATAATTCAACAACTTTAGGGTCTACCATTAATAGTTTTACTTCATTTGGTTTTGCTTTATACAATATACTTGTAATTAATGTATTTATACAAACACTCTTTCCAGAACCTGTACTTCCAGCTATTAAAACATGTGGCATTTTTGCAACATCTGCAATAACAGCCTCTCCACCAACATTTTTTCCTAATGCTAATGCTAATTTTGATTTATGATTTACAAATTCTTCTGTTTCTATAATATCTCTTAAATGTACTACTTCATTTTCCTTATTTGGAATTTCTATTCCAACAGCTTGTTTACCAGGAATTGGAGCTTCTATTCTTATGCTCTCTGCTGCTAAACTTAATGCAATATCATCTGCCAGATTTGCAATTTTGTTTACTCTAACACCTTCTGCTGGTTTTACTTCATATCGTGTTATAGCAGGTCCAACAGAAACATTTTCTACTTTCGCAGATACCCCAAAACTATATAAAGTTTTTTGTAGTTTTGCCGCAGTATCTGTTAATGCCTTTTTTCCACCTTTAAATACTCTTCCTTCGCCTTCACTAAGTAATTCGATTGGTGGGAATTCATAGTTTTCTTCTTCTTCTGTTAAGCCATGTTCTAATACTAATACCTCTTTTGTCTTTTCTTCTTTCTTTTCTTGTTCTTGTTTAAATAAATTTGCTTCTATTTGATTTGGTTTATTTTCTTTTGTTCCTGTATTACTTTCTTCCTTACCATGATTTAATTTTTTCTTCTTTGGTTCTGTTTCATTTAAATTAATTGTTATTTGCTCTTCTATTGGAATTTCTTCTTTTTCTTCCTTCTCTTCTGCTTTTTCCTTCTTATTTTTCTTATTCTTTACTTTATCTTTCTTCTTTTCTATTAATACACTTTTTTGGTCTTCTAGCTCTTCTTCGTCCTCATCATCTTCATCATCGTCTTCATACTCTCTTCTTTCTTTCATTCTTTCGAAGAAGTCTCTAATTATTTCTGCTGGTTTTATTTCAAATAAATTAATTAATGTGATTAGTGCAATTCCTACTAATAGTATAATTCCTCCGATTGTTCCTAGTAATTTACATACTGGCATTGCAATTATAGCTCCAATAACTCCCCCTGCAACATTTTGTGTTCCTAAGTCATAAGCTTCTTCTAAGAAAGTAGAGAAATCAAGATTTATCGACAAAACCCCTTTGTTTATTTCTACAATTACCATAGTTGCTGCAATACACACTAAAAATATAATATAATTTACTATTTTTTTACTTAAATATTCTTTGTCATCAACAGCAATCTTAATCGCCATTGCTAATGTTCCAACAGGTATAATATATTTTATCCATCCCATTATACCTCCAAGCACAGGGCTTAAATGTTCACCAATCCATCCTGACTGTGCATATATCAAAACACAAAGTAATAAACTTGTTATTATCATTACAACAACTACTAAATTTTTATCTATATTATTTTTCTTCTTTCTTGTTCTTGTAGTACTTCTAGAATTAGTTCTACTAGTTGATGTTCTTCTAGTACTTTTTGCTCTTCTTGCTTTTGCCATTACATTCCCTCCGATTTCTACTATATACAAAAAAAGGTCAGATGTCTGTATCATCTAGTAAAAAAATACATACCGACCTCTGACTTCCAATTTATTTTAATTCTTTTCTATTATTTTGTATAACTTTTAATGCATCTTCTAATGCTGTTTGAATACTTCCTAAGACATTATCAGCATATTCTTTTGTTCCTTGTGATATCTCTCTTGACATTTCATTTGCAGTTTCTATTATTTGTGCTTTTTGTTCATATGCTTTTTTAGTAATTTCATGTTCATCAATCATAGAAATAATTCTTGTTTCTGCCTCTTTTACAATGTCATTCGCTTCTTTTTGAGCTTCAGTTAATATTCTTTGTCTCTCTTCTTTAATCCATTTTGCTTGTTTTAATTCGTCTGGAAGTTTTAGTCTTATTTCTTTTATAACTTCTAATATAGCTTCCTTATCAACAACTGCTTTATCTGTAAATGGAAGTTTCTTACTTTGTTCTAGTATTTCCTCTAGGGTCTCTAATAATGTGAAAATCTCCATTTGTCTACTCCTTTCGCATAAATATTAACCTTGCTCTACCATATTTTCTAGTATCATAAATATTTATACTTGTTTTCAATTTATCAATTTCATCTTTTACTCGTTCTTCTTCATCTGTTTCTGCAATAATAATTCCATCTTCTGCTAATAAATTTCTATCATTTATTAACTTAATACTATTGCTAATATAATCGGTATTATATGGTGGATCTATATAAATAAAATCAAACTTTTCCTGTGTATTATTTAAGAATTTTTCGTAATCTATACACAGAATTTGTACTTTATCTTCTACTCTCATTTTTTGAGTATTTTTATTTATAATTTGAATGGCTTGTTTATTCTTATCACATAGTATAGCTTTTTTTGCTCCTCTACTTATGCTTTCTAGCCCAACTGCACCACTGCCAGCGAACAAATCTAACACAACTGTATCACTTATGTTATTTTGTAAAATATTAAATATCGCTTCTCTAACTTTGTCCAAAGTTGGTCTAGTATTCAAGCCCTCTAAAGTATATAATTTTGTTCCCCTTGCTAATCCGCCTATAATTCTCATAATACCTCTTTACACCATATATTTTATTAAATATTAAAGATATGTCAATATTATTAATATAATTGTAACATACATTTAATAGTTCTGTAATAAAGCCAATAAAAGACAAATTTTACAAATAATAGTAAAACTTGTCTTTAGTTGTGCTATAAATTTATTCTTCTTCTTTATTTATATCTTTTAATAATTCTAATTGAGATATTAATAAAGCTTCCATTTTAGCTTTATATACATCAAATTGTTTTTTAAGATCGTCTAATTCTTTTTTCTTCATGTTTATTTCTTGTACTAAACCATCAGCCTCTTTTTGTGCATTTCCTTTTGCATCTTTTACTATTTGTTCTGCTTGTTGTCTTGCTACATTTTTTACATCTTCTGCTGTTGATTGAGCCATAACTAAAGTACTTTGTATAGTTTCTTCTATATTTTTATAGTGAGCTAAACTTTGTGTTAGTTCATCTATTGTCTTTTTAGCTTCTGTACTTTCTTTATAAGCTTTTCCATAATCTTTAGTTAATTCATCTAAAAAGTCATCTACTTCTTCTACACTGTAACCATTAACCATTTGTTTAGAGAACTTTTTATTTTCTATATCTAATGGTGTAAGCATATTGCTACGCCTCCTTTTGTCTATTATTTATTTATTCAACCTTAATATAAGCACGATTATACGTGCTTATATTTAGTTCTTTGTATTATTTTTTAACCAAGATACTGATAATTTATTTGATATTTCTTCTCTTGCCATTTCATTTGTAATTTCATAATTGTAAGGTGCTATTAAGAATATTGAATTTGAAACTTTTTGAATGTGTCCATCTAGAGCAAAAACTCCACCACTAATAAAGTCTACAATTCTTCTAGCAACATCTTTATTTACATATTCTAAATTTACAATTACTGATTTTTTCTCTTTTAAAAATTCGCATATTTCTTCTGATTGATCAAATGTTGTAGGTTGTGAAATCACCATTTTTATTTGTTGAGTTTGTGGCATAGAAACAACTTTTTCTTTGTTTCTCTTTCCAAAAATTCTTCTATCTTCTATTTCATCATTTTCTTCTTCATCATATCCATCATATGTATCGTAATCATTGTTATCATATGTTTTTTCTTCTACTTCTTCTGCGTCTCTTTCTGTATCCATTCCAAATAAATCCCATACTTTGTTCATTATAGCTCCTGCCATTAAAAAAACCTCCTAATATTTCTCCTTTGTTGGTATTTGCATATAGTATCTAACTTTTTTTAATTATTGTCAATAGTTTTTTATCTTTGTAATTTATTTTTAACATTATTGTAATATTGTTGTAATATTACTTTATTTCTGGATTTGCTATTGTTTGTATTTCATCATACATATTTATTTTTGTACTAACATTTAATTCTGATGAATTATATCCCATTTCCTTTAGTTCATCAGAACTATAGTTGTCTATTATTGAATAGCTATCATTTTCTTTTTCTACTTTTACAAGAACTCTCGTTAAATATCCTGCTCTATTTCTAACTACATATGCTAAATCGTTTTCCTTTATAATGGCTGTGTTAGGTACTTTATATCCTGAATATTGCCAGAATATAATATCAAACGAAATCTTTCTATTACTTATTAATTTTTCTACATCTTTGCTTATTTTAAAAACAACTAAAACATCATCATCTGTTTGTTCCATTACATATTCAACACTGCTAGATATTTCATCTCCATTTGATAGACGTAAATTTAATTTATCTCCTTGTTCTATGTCATGTAATTGGTCTTTTTTTATAATCGTCGCAATGTAACATTCATAATTATTTACAACTTTTCCACATTCAGTATTTGTAGCAACTGTTTGACCTGTTTTTAAATTTAAACCTTCAAAGAAAGATCTGTTATAACTACTAAAATCATCTGGTGTTAACACCTCTTCTAATCCATCTACTTTATATGATACTACTCCACTCATTGGAGCTTTTATGTATTCACTACCAGAGTTTAATTGATTCTCATAATTCTTTCTTTCCTGTATCAAATTATTTAAATAAGAACCTGCCTTACTATTTTCTCCAACAATATTTGTTTTTTTAAGTATATAGTTTTCTATCTCTTTTTTATATTCAGCAATTTTTTGAATATTATTATTTTTAGAAATTTCTTTCAATCTTAATTCTATTTCTTCATCCAATAATTTTATATCACCAGGAAGTATAGATGTAGTATCACTTTTTTGTGCTTCATCTATCTTTTCATCTAGTTCTTGGATTTTTTGTATAAGTTCATCTTCTCCTGTTGAATAATATCTAAAAATATTTTCGTCTTTTGCACACTTTTCTCCTTCTGCTTTTATCTGAACTATACCATTTTTATAGTTGTTACCTTGCACTTTGGTTTCATCTCTTATTATATATCCTTCTGCTTTTATTTCTTCTGAAATAGAACCCTGTTCTACCAAAAATACATCTGTTGGATGTGCAAATAATTGCCAAGCTGTATACCCAGCATATATTAGCACTGCTACAACTAATATAACTATAAAAACAATTTTTATTTTATTTGTTTTTCTTTTGCCTTCTATTTTTTCTTTCAATTTATCTCCTCCAAGATAATTTCTATGTTCTTTTCGATTCCATCTTCTGCATCTAACCAAATCAGTTCTTTTATTGCTTTAAACCATGTAATTTGCCTTTTAGCATATCTTCTACTTTCTTGTTTTATTTTTTCCACCATTTCTTCATATGTACATTTATTTTCTAAGTATTGGACAACTTCCTTATATCCTAGCCCCTGCATAGCTGTAGGGAATTCGTTATACTTTTCTTTTATATTTTTAACTTCTTGAATAAGTCCCTGTTCTATCATTTTGTCTACTCTAAGGTTTATTCTATCATACAATTTACTTCTATCATAATTTATTGCAAATACTTTATAATTATATTTTGATGGTTCTGCTCTTGAAATTTTTTCAAGTTCTGTTTTAGTTTTTCCTGTTTGATTATATATTTCTAATATCCTTAATATTCTCTTTCTATCATTTGGGCTAATTTTAGAAGTAGCTTCTTTGTCTATTTTTTCTGCTTGTTCATATAATTTTTCTAAACCTTCTGTTCTAGCTTTTTCTTCTAAAAATTCTCTGTATTCTTTATCAAATTCTAATTCTGGATAGTTAATATTATATATTAGACTATTTATATATAATCCTGTTCCTCCTACTACTATAGGTGTATATCCATTTTTTATTATCTCTTCAATTGCATTTTCTGCATCTGCTTTGAAATCTGCAACCGAATATCTCTTATCTGGAGAAACAATATCAATCATATAATGTTTTACACCCTGCATTTCTTCTTTTGTAACTTTAGCTGTTCCAATATCCATATCTTTATATATTTGCATAGAATCTGCAGATACAATTTGTCCATTTATTCTTTTTGCAAGTTCTATAGATAATCCAGTTTTTCCTGAAGCAGTTGGTCCTCCTATTACTATAACATCTTTTTTTGATATTGCCTCTTCCACTTTTTCCTCCATCTTATTTTCTTTCAAATTTTCTTTCTATTTCATATTTAGACATCTTTATAACCGTTGGTCTTCCATGTGGACAAGTAAATGGATTTGTTAATTTTAATAATTCATCCATTAAACTTTCTACCTCTTCTTTTGTTAAAACCATATGTGCTTTTACAGCTGCTTTACATGCAATCGTTGCTAAAAATTTATTTTCAATTTCTTGTTTTGCAGTTCTAGAAACAGAATTTATTTCATCTAGTGTTTCTAGGAATAAGTCTCTTGTATTAAGATCTAAACATATACTTGGTGTTCCAGAAATTTTTATAGTATTGTCTCCGAATTCTTCTATTATAAATCCTGCTTTTCTAAACAATTCCATATTTTCTTTAGCAATGTCCATTTCTTTATGTGTTAAAGTTATTATGTCTGGTAAAATCATTAATTGTGAATCTTTTTCTTCATCTGAATAAAAATTCTTTTTTACCTTTTCAAACATAATTCTTTCATGTGCAGCATGCTGATCCATTATATACATTTCATCATCCATCTCAAAGATAATGTATGTATTAAATACTATTCCTATAAATTTATATTGTTGTTTATATTTATAATCATCTTCTAAGTTTTCAAATAAAGTTGTATTGTCTTCTTTTGTAATAGCTTGTGGCTCTTGTTTTTGATTATCATCTTCTATTTTTGGTGGTTTTGTACCAAAAATTTTAAAATACATTTCGTCAAAACTTTCTTTTTTCTCTTCTTCTTTTATATTATTATTTGTTAAATTTTCAATTTGTTTGTCTATCTCTTTACTAGCTTCTTCTAGTTCTTTAATATCTAATTTTTTCTCCTCTTTAGGCTCAGTTACTGTTTCTTCTGTTTTAACATCATTATTAGGATTTTCTACTTTTGGTTCTGTTTCTACATGTGTAGTTTCTTCTGCTGGTTTAGTTTCAGCTATTGGATTTGTTTCTTTTTCATTATTAATCTCTACTTTTTCCTCTTCATCCTTTTTTAAAGGATTATAATTTATATCTTGCTTACTCTTTTCTAAATCTTCTTTTATTTTTCTTTGTAATTCTAATAAACTATTAAACCTATTATTATTAATTTCTGTTCCTATTTTACTTCTATTTCCAAATAATGAGCTATTTGATATATTAGAGCTTTCCTCTCCCTTATCTGAATTTTTTATTAAGTCATTTTTTAATAAAGTATCATTTACTGCATGATATACAGACTTAAATATTTTTGACTCATCAGAAAATCTAACTTCTAATTTTGCTGGATGAACATTTACATCTACTTTTGAAGGATCCATTTCTATATTTAAAATTGAAAATGCATATTTTCCTATTGTAAGTAGTCCTTTAAATCCTTTTTCTATCGCTCCTGATAAAGTTTTGTCTTTTACATATCTATTGTTTACAAAGAATAATTGGTTTGACCTATTTGACCTTGCTATTTCTGGTTTTCCTATAACACCTGAAATGTGTATATCTTCATATGTATAATCTACTTTTAACACATTTTCTGCAATATGTTTTCCATATATGCCATATATAACTGCTTGGATATCTCCATTTCCAGCTGTTTGTATAATAGTTTTTCCTGTATTAATTAGTTTGAATGCAATGTTTGGATTTACTAATGCAAGTCTTGTAATAGCATCCTCTATATAACCTGATTCTGTAAAATCTTTCTTTAAAAATTTATATCTAACTGGTGTATTAAAGAATAAATTTCTTACTGTTATTGATGTTCCTGTTTTACATCCAATTTCCTCGTGTTCTAATACTTTTCCTGCTTCTACTACTAGTCTTGTTCCTATTTCATCATTTTCTGTTTTTGTTATTAGTTCTACATTTGCAACAGCTGCAATACTTGCTAAAGCCTCGCCTCTAAACCCCATAGAGTGGATTGTCTCTATATCGCTTGCTTGTCTTATTTTACTTGTTGCATGTCTTTCGAAAGCAATTTCTGTATCATCTTTTGCAATTCCTTTACCATTATCTGTTATTCGTATAAAAGATATTCCTCCATTTTTTATTTCTACAGTTATAGCTGTTGCACCTGCATCTATTGAGTTTTCTACCATTTCTTTTACTACAGATGCTGGTCTTTCTATAACTTCCCCTGCTGCTATTTTATTTATTGTTAATTCATCTAATAAAACAATATTACCCATATATTTTTTCTCCTTTTCCTATATACACTACCATTCTGCCAGAAATTATATCATTATTTTTTTAGTAACACAATAGATATATTTCGAATAAGATATATCATACCAAGAAAAAAACTTAGGGTAAAAAGAAAAGGGAGGTAATATTTATGTGTTGTAATAATGATTTATTATGGTTCATCATTCTTTTCTTAATACTTTTCTGCGGATGTGGAAATAGTAGAAATTCTGGATGTGGATGTGACACACCATGTGACCCATGTGGTTGCTAACGAACTTGCTGTTTTAATATTTTTTAACAGTTATACTTATGCAATTTGAAAGGAGGGATTGATATGCCAGAAAATAGAGGCTGTGGATGTGGTTTCGGTTTTGGAGATGATTGCTGCACATGGATAATACTATTAATTATAATATTCTGTTGTTGTGGTGGAAATAGAAGAAACGGATGTTGCTAGTTTAAATACGAAACAAAACAGGCTGAGAAATTCTCCTCAGCCTGTTTTGTTTGTGCAACTTCTCCTTTCATAGAACTTAACATCACTTCATCTTCAGAAGTGACAAAAAATATATGGTATCCAGCTAAACTTAAGGTTGTAAGGCCTGCGTGCAAAAACTTTAAATCTTGTAAAGCACCCAAGCATCCTCAAACGCTTTAAAGACCTTATTATGTCCCATATGCTGGATTGACGAATATATGGGATCATAAACAAAAAATCCCTGTTTGTCATCGCCAACAATGGCAATATAGTGTGATTTCTTGCTCGTGACCGAAATTCGATTTAGAAAATCTTTCACCTGGCAAATCACTAGATTTTTGTTCAAAATAGCCTCTCTAACTTCATTGACATCCTTTATCCTGTGAGAAAACAATCCATAAAACCTAGGAACGAACTTGTCAAAGAATTCCGTGCTTATTCCGTTGTTCTCGTTCCACATACCATTTGCTTGCCTTGAGTAAGATATATACCCCAGTTCTATAGCAATGTCAGCAAGCTCTTCTATCTTTAGCTGCTTATGGCACTGGTAATATTTTGCACAAAATCTTGCAACAATAAGACCACTTCCACTTGTTGCAACCGAGGAATCTTCGTGCTTCTCTCTATTACACAAAGGAATGTCCTCATACATATCCTGTGCATAAAATCGCAGGTTCATTGGAACATTTATAACCCTTTCGCTTAGTGGCTTATAATACCATCTGCTTGAAAGTAGCAAACGTCTCCTTTCTTCTTGTTTTTCAAAGTTCTCAGGTGACATACTCGCTCTCAACCGTTGCTTTTCCAAAGAATTCATAAAATCCTCCCAACATAAATTGTTGTTTTGCTTTCAACAGCAACTACACTTTAATTATATCATTTTTTCCTCTTTCTGCCAATAACTGGCCTCAAATGTTGTAACGTACTCACTTATTATTTTACCATATTATGTAACTTTTTTCAATAATTTAGCTGCTTTTGGCTAAAAAAGGACTTAAAGTTTTAACTTTAAATCCTTTTTGTATTACATAAAAGGGATTTAAGGAACGTCCCCCCAAAAATCCCTTTTTACTTTTTATTAATACATTCCACCCATGTCTTGCATTCCTGCGTTATTTCCTCCTCCGCAGTTGCATTTTTCTTCTTTTTTATCTGCTACTAAGCTTTCTGTTGTTAATATCATAGAAGCAATACTTTCTGCATTTTGTAAAGCACTTCTAGTAACTTTAGTTGGATCAACTACACCGGCTTTCTTCATATCTTCATATTTTTCAGATCTTGCATTAAATCCAACGCCTTTAGCTGATTTCTTAACTTCTTCTACTATAACTGCTGGTTCTAATCCTGCATTTCTAGCTATTTGTTTTGCTGGTTCTTCTAATGCTTTAAGAACTATTGTTGCACCTAATTTTTCGTCTCCTTCTAATGTATCAACAAATTTGCTAACTTCTGGAATAATATCTACATATGTTGTTCCACCACCTGCAACAATTCCTTCTTCAACTGCAGCTTTAGTTGCAGATAACGCATCTTCTATTCTTAATTTTTTATCTTTCATTTCTATTTCTGTTGCAGCTCCAACTTCTATTACAGCTACACCACCAGCAATTTTAGCTAATCTTTCTTGTAATTTTTCTTTATCAAAATCGCTCTTTTCTTCATTTATTTGAGCTTTTAATTGTCCAATTCTATCTGCTATTTGTTGTTTATCTCCCATTCCATCAACAATTATAGTATTTTCTTTTTGAACTTTAACTTGTTTTGCTCTTCCTAATTGATCAATTCTTGTATCTTTAAGTTCTAATCCTAAATCACCTGTTATAACTTCTCCACCTGTTAAAATAGCTATATCTTGTAACATTTCTTTTCTTCTATCTCCATATCCAGGAGCTTTAACAGCAACTACATTTAATACACCTCTTAATTTATTAAGTACTAATGTAGATAATGCTTCATTTTCCATGTCATCACATATAATAACTAATTTTGCAGATTGTTGCATTAAATTTTCTAATAATGGTAATATTTCTTGAATATTACTTATTTTCTTATCTGTAATTAAAATATATGGATTATCTAAAACAGCTTCCATTTTCTCTGTATCAGTTACCATATATGGAGAAATATATCCTTTATCAAATTGCATACCTTCTACTACATTAACTGCTGTATCAGATGTTTTTGATTCTTCTATTGTTATAACACCATCATTAGATACTTTTTCCATTGCTTCTGCAATTAAGTTTCCAACTTCTTCATTATCTGATGATACACTTGCAACTCTTGCAATATCATCTTTTCCACTTACTGCAACACTTATTTTCTTTATTTCTTCTACAGCTTTTGATGTTGCTTTATCCATACCTCTTTTTATTGCCATTGGATCTCCACCAGCTGCAACATTCTTAACACCTTCTTTTACCATAGCTTGTGCTAAAACAGTTGCTGTAGTTGTTCCATCACCTGCAACATCATTTGTTTTTGTAGAAACTTCTTTTACAAGTTTTGCTCCCATATTCTCGAAAGCATCTTCTAATTCTATTTCTTTTGCTATTGTTACACCATCATTTGTAATTAGAGGTGCTCCATATCCTTTATCTAAAACTACATTTCTTCCTTTTGGTCCTAATGTAACCTTTACTGTATCTGCTAATTTATTTACACCATTTAATAATGATTTTCTTGCGTCTTCGCCAAATTTAATTTCTTTTGCCATATTAAATTACCAACCTTTCTTTTCTATTATTCTACAACAGCTAAAATATCTGATTGTCTTACAATCTTATATTCTTCGCCTTCATATTTAACATCTGAGCCTGAGTATGTGTTTATTATTACTCTATCTCCTTTTTTTACATACATTTCTTCAAATTTACCATCAATTTTTTCTCCAGGACCAACCTCTATAACTTTTGCTGTTTGTGGTTTTTCCTTTGCTGATGTTGATAAAATAATTCCGCTTTTTGTTTTTTCCTCTTCTTCTTCCATTTTTAATAATACTCTGTCTGCTAATGGTCTTATCATTACACATTACCTCCTATATATATATGATTATTAGCACTCTTTCTTTGTGACTGCTAATAATTTATACCTTTTTTTAGCACTTGTCAAGTATGTTTGCTAATTTTCACATAAAATTCACATTTCTTTTTTTAACCAAGCTTTCATTATTAATTTTATTATCACTCTCACATTTTTATACCTAATTTTTATATTTAATAAAGGCTAGAGTTATATACTCTAGCCTTTATCTTGTTTTCTTTTACTTTACATCATTTTCCAATGAATGAATGACCCCCTAATCAATTTCTTTTGCTGCTTTTATTAGTCCAACAAATACTGGTGCTGGTCTATTTGGTCTTGATTTTAGTTCTGGATGGAATTGAACACCAATAAAAAATGGATGTTTCTTATATTCTACTATTTCTACTAATTTTCCATTTGGTGAAATTCCAGAACATATTAAATCTGCATTTTCTAGCATTTCTTTATATTCATTGTTATACTCAAAGCGATGTCTATGTCTTTCGGAAATATTTTCTTTTCCATATAATTCTTTTACTTTAGTATTTTCCTTTAATAAACAAGGATATGCACCAAGTCTCATCGTTCCACCTTTTTTCTTAATTTCCTTTTGTTCATCCATTATATGTATAACTTTATTTTTAGCATTTTCATTAAACTCTTCTGAATTTACATCTTCTAACTTTAATACATTTCTTGCAAATTCTACAACTGCCATCTGCATTCCCAAACAAATTCCCAAAAATGGAATATTGTTTTCTCTTGCATATTCTATTGCTGTAATCATTCCTTCTATTCCTCTATTGCCAAAACCACCTGGAACAACTATACCATTATATTCTTTTAATTTTTCCTTAACATTATCTTTATTTAGTTTTTCAGAATCGATTAAATCAACCTTAACTTTTACATCATTAGCATAACCAGCATGTGTTAAACTTTCTATTACTGATATATATGAATCTTCTAATTTAGTATATTTTCCTACAATTGCAATTTTAACTGTTTTGTCTTTTATATTTTCTATCTTATTTATCATTTCTTGCCATTCAGAGTTATCTGGAATATAGTTGTCCAATCTTAGTTGATTGCATACAGCTCTTCCTAATCCTTCTCTTTCTAGCATAAGTGGTACTTCATATAAACATTTTACTGTTTTATTTTGAATTACATTTTCTCTTCTTACATTACAAAACAACGCTAGTTTTTCTCTTATAGAATCTGGTATATCTATTTCACTTCTACATACTAATATATTTGGTTTTATTCCATAAGATTGCAATTCTTTAACAGAATGTTGAGTTGGTTTTGATTTTATTTCATTAGAGCCACTTATATATGGAAGTAGTGTAACATGAATATATAGTACATCTTCTGGATTTTTTTCTAAGCCCACTTGTCTTATTGCTTCTATTATAGAAAGACCCTCTATATCTCCAACAGTCCCTCCTATTTCTGTAATTACTATATCAGTATCTGTATTTTCGAAACTATATATCTTTTCCTTTATTTTATTTGTTACATGTGGGATAACTTGTACTGTCTTTCCTAAGTATTCTCCTTCTCTTTCTTTCTCTAAAACTTCTAAATAAATTTTTCCCATTGTAATACTAGAATCTTTAGTTAAATTTTCATCAATAAATCTTTCATAATGACCTAAGTCTAAATCGGTTTCTGCTCCATCATCTGTAACAAAAACTTCTCCATGTTCATATGGACTCATGGTGCCTGGGTCTACATTTAAATATGGATCAAATTTTTGAATAGTTACTTTATATCCTCTATTTTTCAAAAGCCTTCCTAATGATGCTGCTGTAATACCTTTTCCAAGTCCAGAAACAACTCCTCCTGTTACAAAAATATACTTAGTATTCATATATATTAACCCCTTTCTAAAAAACAAAAGAGAGATTAAAAAATCGCCAAAATCGGTTTTTTTTTAATCTCTCATATTCTTAATTAATTTTCTTCATTCTATCACATTAATTTTTATCATTCAAGTATTTAAGAAATTTTATCTAAAGTGTATTGGAATGTAGCTGCAAATAATGTTACTAATTTAAATAATAAAGTGTATAAGATTTCACCTATTAATGACATTATTAATGCACCAATTAATGCTGTAACAAAAATAAATAATACTGGATGTAATTCTGTTTTATATATTTCCTGAACTATTATAATATACAATCTAGCAACACAAATCATTACTAATATGTAAATTATGAATCCTACAAAATTAAATTGTCCCATAATTACTGTTGATGATAAGAAATATGCTACCTTTATAATAACAGCTGCAGCAAAAGCCTCAATTTTTTTATCTCTTTTAAAATATTCATACACTAAAATTGCTACTATTATATCAAAAACAAAATTTAATGCTATTACCATGAAATTTACCTCCTTTTATAAATCCATTGTATTAATGATTTCTAATACTCTTTCTTCAAATTCTACTTCTTTTTCTTCGTTATTAATACTTGTCATAACAATTGTTTTCATTTGATTATCACTATTTACAATATAATATACTTTTCCTTTTTCTTCAGTTGCATCTTCTGAGTTTGTATATGTATAATTATATGTTACATAGTAAATATCATCTGTTGCTTTTATAAATTCTTTTGAATCTAAAGTAATTAAATAATCATCTGTAGCATTTAATTCTTCTTGAATATCGATTTCCTGATAAGCAGCATCTGCTTCCTCTTTATTACTTAAATCAATTATGTCTTTTCCTGTTGAAATAGCTTCATCTTTAACTGCTACTAAATTTCCTGTTTTTAAATCAACTAATTTTGTATAACCAGCTGTATAACTATCTATTATTGACATTTCTGTAGAATCATATGTCCAATAATCAGTTTTAGTTTTTTCTGTAATATAGTCTATTTCACTATTTAAATCATCTATATATTGCATTGATGTTACTCCTGTAACCAATGCCATTGAAATTACACAAAATAAGAATATAACAATAACTTGATAAACTTTAATCTTTTTTTGGCTTATTCCATATATAATTCCTAAAATAGCTATTATAATCATTATGATTACTACTATATGGCTTAAATATAAACATGTCCACATATTTATCTCTCCTTTTTTCGCTTTTTCTACAAATATTATACATTTTTTGCATTAATTTGTATATTTCCATAATATTACTTTTATGTTACATTTATATATCACAAGATTATAACTTTTTAATAATATGATATACTAATATTAAATTTAATTTTAGGAGGTTTATATATGACACCACATAATGAAGCTGAAATTGGCGACTTTGCGAAAACTGTTATTATGCCTGGAGATCCTTTACGTGCAAAATATATAGCAGAAAATTTTTTAGAAGATGCCAAATTAGTTAATTCTGTTAGAAATATGTTAGCATATACAGGTTTATATAAAGGAAAAAGAATTTCTGTTATGGCACATGGTATGGGTATGCCAAGTGTTGGAATTTATTCATATGAATTATATAAATTTTATGATGTAGAAAATATTATAAGAATTGGCTCTTGCGGAGGATATATTAAAGAATTAGATTTATTTGATGTTGTGCTTGCAGATGATGTTTATACAGAAGGTAATTATGCTCTTACTTTTAATAATGAAGATTGTCATATTTGCTCAGCAGATAAAAACCTTAATTCTATAATAAAACAAGTTGCTGATATTTCTGATATAAAAGTAGTTGAAGGAAATACTGTTTGTACAGATGCTGTAGATTTTTATATGACAGACCCTAAAAAATTCTTTAATAGAATTCCAAAAAATATAAAACCTATAGCAGCAGAAATGGAAGCATTTGCCCTATTCTACAACGCAAAACTTTTAAATAAAAAAGCTGCTTGTTTAATGACTGTTGTAGACTCACAATTTATAAACAAGCAAGCAACACCAGAAGAACGTGAACAAGGATTAACAAAAATGATAAAAATAGCTCTAGAAGCTGGAATATTGTTATAGATTTATCGGAATCTGAGGACGGTCCTATCGGGATCTGGGGACGGTCTTTTTTTCCCTTTCGCGATTGAGGGATTTGGGGACGTTCCTTAAATCCCTTTTTGTATAATTTAATTACAATGAGTATTTTTGATTTCTTTTTAGATTTATAATTTTATCAAATTTGAAAAAACAGCCATACCTAATCTTGAAGTGAACCCAAAATGTTAGACAAAAAAGTTTAACAAGGAGGGTTCATTTTTA
>USBY01000030.1 GCA_900553015.1 uncultured Clostridium sp.
TAGAAAAAGAAATAACAGGAATAGTAGTAAATGGAGAAAGTAGAACACCAACAAACGGAAAATTAGAAAGAATAGAAATATATAGAAAAGATGTAGAAGAAACAAATATACAAATAGTATATAGAATAAGAGTAATAAACAGTGGAGAAGTAGAAGGAGCAGTAACAATAGAAGATAAACTACCAGAAGGAATGAGTTTAGCAAATAATGACGGAACATGGGAAGAACAAGATGGAGTATTAAGAAAAATAATACCAGAAATAAAACCAGGAGAGACAAAAGAATATACATTAGTACTAAATTGGAATACAGCAGAAAACAATATGGGGCAAAAGGACAATGAAGTAAGTATAGTAGAAAACCAGAATGTACCAGGATTTGTAGATAACAATGATAAAGACAATACAGCAACTGCAACAGTTATTATAGCAGTAGAAACAGGAGAATTACCAATAGTTTTAATAGTTGCATTAGTTGTATTAGTAGGATTAGAAACTGTAACTTTAAGATATGCATATGTACTAACTAAAAGACAAAAAGGAAAATAAAACAAAAAACGACTAAAAAAGGAACTAAGATATAAAAATACCTTAGTTCCTTTTTCCCTAAGGGGTTTAAAAGATACAATGAAAGAACAACGACAATAAAAAACATATTTTTTAAAATGTCATAATAATTTAATATTAAAAAAAATAAAGAAGTGAAAAACTTCAAAATAACCTTCCGTAAAGAGGTAGAAGTAAACAAAATGAAATCAAAAAAAATGGAAAAATCTATATATTGAAATGAAATTTTTTCTATGATAACATTTTTTTGATATAAACAAAACAAATAGGAGAGGGAAAAGAGCTATGAAAAAATACATATTTTTTATAGTAGGCATTGGAATAATTCTAGCAGGATTATTAGTTTATAATGTTTACAATGTGCAAAAAGAAAATACCAAAGTTTTTGAAGACCCTGGATATATATTGCAAAGTGCAAGTAGTCAGAGCCAAAAAATAGATAAGTATTATTTCAATGCAGATGAGGAATACAAAATTAAAAATAATCAAAAGGTTATTTTTAAAGATACCAGCGGAGATGAAGTTACAACAGGAAAAGATAACTTCATACACTATAATAATGGATCTATAAGTAGTTTAAAGAAAGGTGTATTAATAAACCTTGCTAATATAGAACAAGATCCAATTACATATTATAGTATCGCTGCAAACCAAGTAGTAAACAAACAAGGTGATAACTATTGGATAAATCATCTAAATGGAAGACTACAATTTACTAATTTAATATGGAAAATTTCTGATACTAAATATTTAATAGCTGGAAATGGAATGACAGTGTCATTTAATGATGGAACAACAAAAGAAATAAATGGTTATTTAGAATTAGAATATTTAGATAATCAAGTTATAAAAATATATAATCAAGAAATTATATATCAAACAATTTCTAGCAATGTAAATATTTCTTTACCAGATAATATAGAGATAAATTTAGAAAGCAAAGCTGTTAGCAAAAATGGACAAACAAGAATGAACCTTGCTAATATGGTAATTGATTCTGATGATAATGTAGAAATACAAGAAGAAGTTAAAGAAGAAAATAATGACAGAAATGAAATAGAAGGTATTTTACAAAATCAATTAGATGAAAGAGAAGCACAGCAAGCAGAAGAAGCAGCAAATGCAAACAACGGAGGAGCATCAGGAAACGGAGGAACAGCTGGACAAGGTGATAGTGTACAAACTGGTGAAGGTGAAGCCGGAACAGCTGGAGAAGGAGGTTCAAGTTCTTCTAATTCACAAACAGGTGGAGGAACAGAATCTATAGTACAAGACCTACCAGAATTAGTAGCACCTGTATTTAATGTAGAAAGTTTTGATGTAGACTCTATTAGTATAAATGCTCAAATAACAATTCAAGATGATGAAGCAAGACTTGTTAGAAATCCATACATAAAAATATTAGAGAACTCTACTGGTAAAACAGTATATGCAAGAGAAGAAGCAATAGGAACATATAATATAGATGTTTCAGTTTCAACATTAACACCAAATACAGACTATACATTAGTAGTAGAATCTGCATATGATGTAGATGGAATAACATATACTAAGAACTTTGTATACAAAATATTTAGAACAAAAAGTGTTGGAATAACATTTGAAAAAGATGTATTTACAAATAGCTCTTTAAAATTTAAAGTTTCTGTAGATCCAGATTCAAAAGTAAAGAGTGCACAATTATCTTTAGTATCAAGTTCAGGAACAGTAGACCAAACATATGAAGTAGGAAATGGAACTTTAGCAGGACAAACAGCAGAATTCATAGGACTAGAATCAAATACAGAATATACAATTAAATTAACAAATGTATTATATGATGGACAAATAATTTCAAATGGATTTGAACAAGAAGTAACATTTAGAACATTAAAAGATAAACCAGAAATAAGTGGACCATCATATGAAATGGATAAAAGAAATTCTACATTTACATTAAGCATAACAAATGTAGTAGATCCAGATAATGGTATACAAGGATATAGATTTGAAGTATATGATACAAGAACAGGATTAGATGAAGCACCTGTATATACAAAAGAAGTTACAAACAAAGAAGAAGTAATTGTAAATGTTGACGAAAAAGTTTTATCAAGAGGTGTACCTTATACATTCAAAGTAATTGCATTATTTAATGATAATGAAAAAATTGTTGAGTACGAAAGCGAATATAGTGACATAATGAAAATGGATGGTGTTGCTTTCCCAACAGTTAGATTTGAAAAAGAAACAATTACATATGAAAGAATACAAGGAAAATTAATTATAGAAGATCCAAACAACACAATAAGTACAGCAGAAAATAATGACTTATTAGTAACATATACAGATTCAACAGGATACACAAGACAATTTACATATCAAGGTGGTTTAACTATACCAATTGATATTAATAATTTAAGAAGTAACGAAACATATAAATTTAGAATCTATACAACAGTAGACTTAAAAGACGAAAATGACCCAATTGACGAATGTTACATAGGTGGAGCAATTATAAAGACATTAACACCAGATACATTAATGGGAAGTTTCTTACAAAATAATGATGATACAAGAAATACATTTAACATTAGCTTTAAATTAAGAAGAGTAAATAATGATACAAGTGGAAGTATAGATACAGTAAATCCAGATGATGAAACATTAACAGATTTGGAAGCAAAAACACTTTCATCATTAGAATTTAGAATTTATGCAGGACAACCAATCGAAAATGCAGATGGAACTGTAACTATGCCAGGAAGTCCAATAAGAACAGTTAGTATAAAAGATGAATATTCAGAAGATCCATATAGCAGTAAAATAAAAGAAGAATATTATGATGCTTCAAAATCAATAACACCAGCATTCTTTGGAGCAGAGAATAAAGACTTTAAGGATCAAAAATATACAATTCAAGTATTAGGAGCATATGACTATACATATGACGGAGGAAATAAAATACCTTTAGTAGAAGGACTAGGTTACGATTATTATGTAATAACAGCAAATGGATATATTCCAGATTATCCAACACAAACAGAACAAGCTATAGATGTTACACCAATAAGAAATCGTGACGTAACACATCCAAGAGATGAGCTAGAGGCACAAACAATAGTTGGTTATAAAGCACAAGCTAAATATGATAATAGTCAAAATTATGCAACAAAAGTTGTATATACAATGGTAGATAGTACAACTGGAAAAGTAATTGGAACACAAGAACTAGAAGTTGGAGAAGATGGAGTTATTCCATCAGCTACATTTAATGTTGGAGACGGTACAAAATATGGAACACAGGATACAGACGAAGCTAGAAGAGGTAATAGTTATTACTTTACATATAAAGTATATCTAGACTTAAACCATGATGGAACAGGAGAAACAGAATGGCCATTACCAGCAGATAATGTTACACTAAGATCACAAACAGTAACACCACAAAAACAAGAGCCAAGAATTATAATGTATCCATCAACTTCAACAGAAAATACAATAACATACAAATATAAATGTTCAGATGTAGATAACGCATTAGAAAAAGATGAATTTACAGCATATATAAATACAAGTAACAAAAAAGATGTTAAAGCAATAAATGCAAACACGGGAGATAATTTCGAAGAAGTAACTTTCGAAAACCTAATAGCTGGAAACTTAGATATAAAAACATCAGAAAGAGTAATAAAATCAAATACAGCAATAGAAAAAACATTAGCATATCAATACTTCGAAGGAAAAATAGATATATCTAATTTAACATATAGAGTTGAGTTAGAAGAAAACAGTGTAAGTGTAACTGTAGCTGGAGACGCAGATAAAATCTCTAGAATAACAGCATTAAAAGTAACATTTGAAGATACTGCAAGTAAAACAGTTAAAATTGTAAAAGACCTACAAGTAGTAAATAACAATATGTTAACAGTAAGCTTTAATGATATTTCAGATTTATTAGATTTAGAAACACAAGTAACAGTAGAAGCATACTATGATACAGGAGTTACAGGATATGATACACAAAGTGATTATGTAGCATATCAAAAAGCATATAAATCTGGAGAAGAAATATACTACTATGCTATAAATAAAGAAGGAAATTTAGTACCAACAACATCAGTAAATGCAAATATGTTTGAATCAACAAATGCAAATGATGATAATTCAAGCACAGAAACTTACAATTTAATAAATCCAATAGACAGTAGTATTACAACATTAGCATTAAATTATTCAGAAAATGGATTTAAATATCAAAATGACGTAATTTTACAAAAAGAAATTGGTTTACAAGAATTAACTTCAGATGGAAGCAATATAATTAAATTTAATTTGATTATCCCTGGAATAAGTATGTTGAAAGATGGTAGCACAAGTGAACTAGACATAAATGAAGAATTAGATAGAGTACAAATTAAAGCTACATTAATAAGTAAAGATTCAATAGAAATAAAAGATAACAAAATAATAGCAGAGATTTGGAAAACAGATGAAAACTTAAGTAACAGCGAAAAAATAAGAGAAGATGAAATACCAGTAAGTGATTTTGCTGGAACAATCGAAATAGGAAACTTAGAACCAAAAACATACTATTATGTAAGATTTAAAGCATATATAAGAAATAAAAATGAAGCATCACAAGAATATACAGAAAAATATTTATACGATGTAGATGCAGATACAGTTGGTAGATACTATTACTTCTCTACATTAGCAAATGTAAATGTAGACAATATAAATGTAGTATATGAACCAATATCATATAGTGAAAAGAACATAAAAGTAACATATACACTAGATAAAGTATTAGGATACCAAAAATTAAGACATGTAATCTACAGATGGAGTGATGAAACACAAGATTATACAGAAGAAGTAGCAAACTTCGAAGATGATTTACCAAAAGCAAAAATGGAAGAACGTGTAGCAGCTAACCCAGGAAGTATATTTACTTTCGGAACAAAATATAAAATTGTTATAACACCAATTGCAGTTATAACAGATGAAGATGGTGAAAGAGAAATAGACTTAGGAACAAAAGAACAAGAATTCTATTTAGAACCATTATCATCACCATTAGTAGCTATTCAAGGTTACCGTCAAGATACAGTATTAGAAGACGGAACAGTTCAAACAGGAACAAAGGTAAGATTTACAGTAACAATGTATGATGACGATAGAATAGCTGTAAATGATAAATATACAGTAAAAATATATAATCAAAACTATGAAGATATTACTCCAGAACAATATAAAGGAGAATATTCTACAGATGATGTAAATAATGAATTTATATTAGAAAATGTAGCAAAAGATCAAAGCTATACATTAGAAGTAAACTTTGACTTAGACTATACAAATGATGGTCAGGAACCATATACACATGACAACAGAAATACAAGAACAGTAGAACCAATAAATGAAAGTGGTATTTCTGCAGGTAATATTACATCAGTAAATAACAGTACAGAAACAAATAAGATAGACTTATTATTCTACAACAGTTATAAAATTACAGAAATCAAACAAATAAAATATTCTATCTATAATACAAGTGGATATAACCAAAGTGATACAGAAGACTTTACACCAAAGCAAACTACTTCTGTAACAGATAATGAAACATACTATTCATTTACATTAAATAAAAACTTACCAACAGAAGGTAGATACTATATAGAAATACAATTCTTAGATGCAAATGGCGACATTGTAGACACAGCAAGTGTAGAACATATTTACATTGCAAACTAAATAACGGGGGAATAAACTTCCCCCTCTATACTAAAAAATAGGGGTGAATAATTTGAGAGCATTAACAGCAGGAAATAAAAAAAGATTTGCAATCTTTGCAATTATAATAATCATAATAATCATATTATTAATTACTTGTCTACGATTAGCCTTAAAACATGAAGTAGAGGAATACCAAATAGAAAGTAATGTAACATTATATGATAGTGAATATGAACCATTACAACCAGAAGAAGCTGGTACAATAACAAAAAAATGGGATGGAAATTATTATTTAACAGTAGATAATACAAACGAAACATATAAATTAAATCCAGAAGTAGTAAGCTTTAATGGAAATAATTCACAAGTAACATTATATGGAGATGTTTTTAAAGTATTATTAGATGGACAAGTAGAAAAATATTCTAAAGATACAACAATTAAAAATACTTCAGAAGATAGTTTTTACAAAATAGCAGATAGAGAATATTTAATGATAGGTAATTCTATAAAAAATGAATCTGGAAGTATTAGTACTTCAAAATATTTATATATAATTATAGATAAATCAGGAAATACTTTATTATTAAATAATCAAATATATGCAAAAACTATAAATCCAATCGTACTTTCTACAAATTCATATACATTTGATATAGCAAACGAAAAACTAATTGTAGGAAATGACGAAATAGATTTAAAGAAAATTATAGGAAGTTCTAATGAATATGTAGAAAAAGATGAAGAAAAGGATATAGATTGGCAAAATCTTATACCTGACAATCAAGGAACTTCAAGTAGTAACAATGGATCAGAAGGTACTCAAAATTCTGATGGAACTACAAATAATCAAGGTGGAGTTCAAACAGGAACAGGAACAAATGCTGGAACTTCAAATGGAGGAAGCGGAAGTTCAACAGGTGGAGACACAATAATAAATAACAACACAGAAACAAATAAAACACCATTATCTAAGAGTGTAAGTTTAAGAGGGGCAATCGCTACATCTTCTTATATAGATATAGAATATGCAGTATCTGACCCAGAAAACAGATATCAAACAGTATATGCATTTATAGAAGCTGTAGGATATGAAAACACAATAGCCTTAGATAAAAATACTACAACATACAGATTAACAGACTTAGAGCCAAATACAGAATATAAAATAACTCTAGGTTATAAAGAAATTACAGAAGATAACGAAGTCGTAGATAATATAGAAGATGTATTATCTGTAAGGACAACAAAAATTAATGCAAGTTTAGATGTAACAAGAGTATCAACTGGAAGTAAAAAAGTATACTTTAATTTAAAATTAGATCAAAACTACGCATTTGATTATGCAAAAATTGCACTATATGTTGATGGAGTAAAAGAAAGTGATATGGATGTTAACCTAACAGAAGCTGTAAAAACAGCTGGATGGTCAAATGTACTTTCATATGAAAACTATGGAAGTGAAATAACATTACAACTTGAAGGAACATCACATGATGGTAGTGTAGTTGAAACAAATATTCAAGCAAAATATAGAAATTATTAAAAGGGAGGTTGAACAAACATGGAGCAAATTTTAGTTGCAACAATGAGTAGCATTGGTTGGATGCTAGGATTAACATTCCTTGGTTTAGGAATTGGAATCGGAATCTTAGGTTCAAAAGTAGCAGAAGCTGTAGGTAGAAACCCAGAAACAAAAAGTGATATTGTACATTCAGTAATGACAATATTAATAGTAGTTGCAATATTCTTATTACTACTATTCGCATTTATATTTTTATTATTATTTTACAATCCTTTAACAGTATAGTAGGTGAAAGTTATGGAACTAATAATACCAGCGGTTGTAATAGTCTTAATAATGTTTATCTTCACATTCTTTATGTTTAAGAATTTAGTAAAAAGAATAAATAATAGTACTAAAAAGTACTTCTTAGATAAACTACAAGATTTCGACTATATAATAGCTGAAAAAGAAAAAGAAATAGAAATATTATCAGAACAAATTAAACGTTTAAACGAAGCTAAACAACAAGGAGAAAATGGGGAAATTGTAGAAATACCAGAAATTAAAAAGCCAGAAGAAAAAATAGTATACGATATCCCAACTCCAGAGTTTAGAGAGGCAGGATTCTTTAAGAATTACAAAGGTTTAAACAAAGAATTTGATGTTGATGAAGAAAAGATTCTAAAAGACTTTATAAAAGTACATGAAAAAGATGATACTACAGAATATAAAGAACTTTCTGCATTTTCTGAATTATTTACACAAAATGCAATTTATGAATCTTTAACACTAACACCAGAAGAACAATTAGATTTGGTAGAAAGTGTATTAACTGAAAAGAATAAATCTTATGTAGAACCAATTATTAAAACAATAAAGGATTTTAATGTTTTAGAAATGTTGGACAAAATAAAAGAAAGAATGGACAAAATTTCTCCAACAATATATGTATATGTTAGTGGAGATAGTAACAAGAACTACGATTATTTAAGTTCTAAAATAAAAACACAATTATTTAAGAACATGTCTAAAGGTATTATTATAGAATACAAAGACAAATTATATGACTATAGTATATAAGGAAAAAGGGTGAAGAAATGAGCGAGCATATTAGCAATCTTGTAGAAAGTAAATTAAAGAAAATCAAAGAAGAAAAAAATGTATTTGATACAGGAAAAGTAATTAGGCTAAAAGACTATATTATAGAAGTATCTGGTCTTGAAAATGTTGCTTATTATGAAAAAGTAACAATTAGAGGAAAAGGAATGGGATATGTTAATGAAATAAAGGAGAACTCTGTAATAGTTGCTGTTGTTAAAGAAGATAAACCAATAGAAATTGGTGACACTGTAAACACAACAGGGGAAAGATTTAGAGCAATCTTTGCAGAAGAAGCTTTAGGTAGAGTTACAGATTTATTCGGGGTAGATTTATTAACAGGAAGAGCATTCGAAAAATTTAAATATATAGACATAGAAAGACCAACAGTACCTATAATGGATAGAACACCAGTTAACAGACCAATGATGACTGGAATTGCTGGAATAGACTTAATATACCCAATTGGTAGAGGACAAAGACAATTAATAATAGGAGATAAGAAAACTGGAAAAACACAAATTGCTTTAGATACTATAGTAAACCAAGGACAAATAATGAAAGAAAAGTCTAACGAAAATGATATTATATGTATTTATATAGCAGTTGGTAAAACAAAGAAAGAAATAAAATCAATTTACAACGAACTATTAAGAAGAAATGCATTATCATATACAATGATAGTAGCTGCTACTAATGATGATAAAACTACAGTACAAAGTTTAATACCATATGTAGGATTATCAATAGCAGAAGAGTATATGATGCAAAAGAAAGATGTAGTAGTTGTAATAGATGATTTAAAAAGTCATGCAGAAAGCTATAGAGAAATAAGCTTAATATCAAATAAAGCACCAGGAAGAGAAGCATATCCAGCAGACATATTCTTTTTACATTCAAGATTATTAGAAAAAGGATGTCAACACAAATGTGGTGGATCCATAACAATTCTTCCAATAGTAGAAACAAAAGGTGGAGATATAACAGATTATATTTCTACAAACATTATATCTATAACAGATGGACAAATTGTTCTATCTGAAAAACAATTTAAAAAAGGTCAAAAACCAGCTATAAATTATGGTGTATCTGTTTCAAGATTAGGTGGAGCAGTACAAACAGAAGAAATGAAAAAATTAGGTTCTAGTGTAAGACGTGAACTTCTAAGTTACTTAGAAACAAAAGAAGTATACGAACTTGCTAACATGGACGAAATGAGTCCAGAATTAAGAGAAAAGATGAGAAAAGGTAAATTAATAGAGCAAGCTCTAAGACAAAATAAATTTTCTCCATTAACACAAAAAGAAATTAAAGAAAGATTCAAAATGTTAGGTGAGGATGCTAAATGAGAATAAGAAATGTAGTAAAAGTAATGAATTTTCATTCTTTACTTAGAGTAGACTCTGCAAGAAGAAATGCTGAAAAGTATTTTGAGTATGAAAAAGAAATTACAGATTTTGCAGATAATATACTAAATAATAGAAACTTAATATTGGATAAAAAAGTATTAAAGTTAAATAAAGAAGACAAGCCTTTAAACGTTTATATTGGAAACGACTTAGGATTTTGTGGAAACTTTAATACAAATGTAAATGATTTAGCAAAAGCTGATTCAGACATAGATAAAATTATTATAGGAAAGAAAATTACAAATGAAAAAAATAATGTAATTTTATCAATGACAAAGGATGAGTATCCAAGTAAGATAGGAGAGATTGAAGATATTTTGTATGATGCAATAGTACATGCAAAATATAGTGAAATAAATATCATCTATAATCATTATTATAATATAAGTAAAATCGAATTAAGAAAGAAGAAAATCTTACCAATAGAAAGTATAAAAGAAGAAGAGTCACAAGAAAAAAAGCATCACTTAGAAGATTTTGCAATAGAAGGAGATATAAATAGTATATTAAGAAATATAATTGTACTATATTTATCATATGAAATAAAAATTGCAACAGAAAATAGTTTTGCATCTGAAAATATAATGAGACAAACTATTACAAAAGAATCTTTAAAGAAATTAGATGAAATAGAAGAAGAAAATTTAAGAAAAGAAAGAAAAATAATTAAAAATAAGAACTTTAAAAAAGTCTTAGAAAACTTTACAAATTTAAATTTTAAAGAAGAATAGTAGGAAGGTGTAGATATAATGACTAAAGAAAAGGAAGTAATAGGAAGAATAATTGGTATTTCCGAACTTAATGTTAAAGTATTATTATTTAGCGAAAATGTTAAAATTAATGATATATTAACATGTGAAGATGAAGAAGGTATCAGAAAATTTGAAGTAGTTCAAATAGACAATAATATAGCTTCTACAGTTCCTTTTGAAAGAGTTATAGGATTAAAAAAAGGAGAAGCTGTAACTCTAGAAGAGGGAGGACTACAAATAGAATATTCTGATGAAATATTAGGAAAAGTATTTAATCCTTATGGAGATGTAATTAACCATAAAGAATTAAAATCTAAAAAAAGAAGAAATGTTTATGACAGAAAACTTTCTTTTAAAGAAATTAATATTAATAATGAGCCATTATGGACAGGAATAAAAGCATTAGACTTCTTTGCACCACTTCAAAAAGGTTTTAAAATGGGACTTTTAGGTGGAGCCGGAGTTGGAAAAACGGTATTAATAAAAGAAATTATTAATAACGTTTATAAAAGATTAAAATCTAACGCCGTATTTATTGGTGTTGGTGAACGTTCTCGTGAAGGACAAGAATTAATAGAAGAAATGCAAGAATCAGACCTATTAGATAAAATGTCTATGGTATTTGGACAAATGGGTGAAAATCCATGTTCACGTTCTAAGGCAGTATATAGTGGTTTAACACTTGCAGAATACTTAAGAGACGTAAAAGACCAAGACGTATTAGTATTTATAGATAACATATATCGTTTTATACAAGCTAAGTCTGAAATATCAACAGAAATGAAAAGGGTTCCAATAGAAAATGGATATCCTACAACAATGGTATCAGATGTAACAGATGTAGAAGAAAGAATAAATTCTACAGATAATGGATCAATAACATCATTCCAAGCTATATATATACCAGCAGATGATATAACAGATGAAGCAGTTCAAGCTATAACAACACATATGGACGGACAAGTAGTTCTTGACCGTAAAGTTGCAGAAAAGGGTATTTACCCAGCAATAAATGTATTTAAAACTACAAGTAAAGCAGTAGACGCAGAAGTTGTAGGACAAAAACACTATGATTTAGTTCAAGAAACGCTAAGATATTTATCAAGATATGAAGAACTAGAAGAAATAATCGCAGTTCTTGGTATTGATGAATTATCAGAAGAAGATAGAATGATATTCTATCGTTCTAGAAAGTTAAGAAATTACTTTACACAACCAATGTTCGTTTCTGAGAACTTTACAGGAATAAAAGGGGTTATGGTAGATATCGAAGATACACTTCAAGATGTAGAAGATATCTTAAATGGAAAATATGATGATGTAGACGAAAGTAAATTATTATTTAGAGGTACATTACATGGATAATGAAAAAGTAAATGAAAATACAAATCAAGCTGCCAAAATGAAAGTAAAAATTTTAAACATACGAAATGGTTTAAAAGCATATGATAATGTTTCCATAATAAAAATTAAGAGTAAAAAATACAACTTAAGTATTATGGAAGATTATCTACCAGTAATTGGAGAAGTAGATGGCGATGTTGAGATAATTGCGCTTGATAATTTTGTTAAGTTAACAAATATAATTGGCTATTATATGTTAAAACATAATGAATTTAAATTATTTATAAAAGAGGAATAAAATGTTAGATACAATACTTTACGAATTAAGCAAAGTTGCTTGGGTATTGCCAATATTTTTAGGAATAATATTATTATTAAGTTTTATAATGTATTTAGTCACTAAGAAATTTAATATACACAAAAAGAGTGTAATATTAAGTGGAATGTTTATGGGACTTAGTAATAAGCAAATTATAATGATAATATCAATTTTTATAAGAACATTTTTAGTAATATTTACCGCTTGCGTATATAGCAAAAGTATATTATTATATTTACTAATGATAGCTATTTCCTCTATAATATTTGCAGTACTTAATTTAAAGAGAGCAATTTTAGAAATAGTAAGCACTGGTGCACAAATTGTTGCACTATATTTAATAAATATACTAACAAGTTATATGATAGAAGAAAGTAATGATACATATGTACTTGTAATAAAAATATGTTTAATGATATTTTTAATAGTATATGCAGTATATTTCTTCTTAAAGAATTTTGAAGATATTATAACAAACCACAAAAGGAGAACGGTTGATGAAAGAAGAAAAGGAAAATCAAAAGACAAAAGAAGAGAAAGTAAACTTAAAGGAAACAAAGGAAAAGAAAGTATCCAAGAAAGCAGTGAAAGCTAAAGAAGAAGCTACTGATGAAAAAGTAGTAAAAAAAGCACCTGCTAAAAAAGATGCTACTAAAGAAAAGAAAACTGTAAGTAAGGCTAAAGTAAAAGCAGAAAAAGAAGATAATGCAGAAGTTGTGGCTGAAGTTAAGGAAGAAAAGAAGACTACTAAAAAAGCAACAACTAAAACTGCAAAAGAAAAAGCTGCTAGTGACGAAAAAGAGCCAAAAAAGACAACAGCTAAGAAAAAGACTTCAACTTCAAAGAAGAAGGTAGATGAAGATGTTTCTGAAGTAGAAGTAAAGGAAGAGGAAGCTACTGTAGTAGCATCTAATAATGATGCTACAGAAGAGGCTGATGAAGCAAAAGTAGAACCTGTAGAAGAATCAAAAAAGACAAAAGAAAACAATGCAAAATTAGAAGCAAGTATAGCAAAACTAAAAGGTAAAAAAGTTGCCGAAAAAAGTGAAGCTAAAGATTCTAAGCCAGACACAGACTTAGATGAAGGTGAAGAAATTATTATTGATGCTCCAAAAACAGATTCAGAAAATCAAAAAAGAAAAGAAAAAATAGAAGAACAAGCTGAATTATTAGAAAAGAAAAAGAAAAGAAAGAGCTCAATAATAACTACATCAATAATTGCTGCATTAATTGTAATAATTGTAATTGTAATAATTATAATAGGAAGTTTAAATAGTACTACTGTAGAAAGCCATGATTTTTACCAATGGTATTCTGGACAAAGAGTAGAATATAAAGGTGAATTAACATTTACAAGAAAAGAAGGTCTTACAGAGTTAAAAGCTACAGATAGAAAAGTTACTTTAGATTCTACACCAGTATATTATGCAGATGAAAATGATAAGGTTATTTTTCCAGAAGATATGGCAGTAGTTTATCCTAATAATAATGGTATGATGTATAGAATAAATCATTTTGCAGATATTACTGAGGAAAATGGAGATATTTACTTAGAAACTAATTTAGCTACAAAAACAAATAAAACTAAATTAGAAAAAGCATTTTTATATGACGGACAAGATTTATATTTCTTCTTAGAAAGAACAAACATTACAGTTAATGGAACAACTTATGAAGTTTCACCATTATCATATGCTATAGTAAGATATAAACAAAGTGTAGAAATATATAACTATGCAAAAGATGAATATCAATATATAGATACAACAGAAACTCAAGATGCAAAAGTTGTAACAGATACTTACACAATTAATATGAGTGTAGATTCTTTACAAACTGCAGAAAAAGAGCAATTATTAATTAAAGGTTTAAGTTATTTACAAGAGTTCGGAACAACAGAAGAAACAAAAGAATAATCGAAAACGTTCCCAAGATTTGGGGACGTTCTTTTTTTCGGGATTTGGGGAAGTTCCTACGGGATTTGGGGACGTTCCTACGGGATTTGGGGACGTTCCTACGGGATTTGGGGACGTTCCTTAAATCCCTATTTTTTGTTAAAAGATACTTTAGTGTTATGTTTAAATTAGTAAAATGTTAAGCAACTAAGAAGGCTATGTTTTGGTATTAAAATAATGTCGAATAAAGTAGACAAAAAAAGCTTGAAAAACAGCATATAAGATGATTAAATATAAATACTTAGGATATTACCTGAGTTATCATTTTTTTCAAATTTATTTAATGTAAAACTAACTTTTATAGTTCAAAATTTTATATTTGTTTATTATATTAATTGGTTCGAATAAATAAAAAGAGTTATCAAATTTTTTTTATCTAATTTATTATTCTAAATAAAATACCCAAAATAAAATTTTTAAGTTTATTATAAAAAACAAAATATCCTAAGGAATAAATTAAGTTTTACTATCTAGTTGAACAAAAGTTAAACATTTGGTAAAATAGAAGGAGAGATATGGACAAAAACAAAACATTAGAACTTACAAATGATTACATATTTAAAAAAGTGTTTGGTAAGAAAGAAAATGAAGATATATTAAAAGATTTATTAGAAAGTATATTAGAGATAAAAATAGATAAAATAGAAGCAATGCCAGAGGTAGAAATACAAAAAGAAAATATAGAAGATAGAATAGGAATATTAGATTTAAAAGCAACAATAAATTTTAATACAACAGTTGATATAGAAATACAAGTAAAAGATTACCATAATATGGTAGAAAGAAGTACTTTTTATATTGCAGGTTTATACCATACAGGACTAAAAACTGGGGAAGAGTTTGAATCAAATAATAAAGTAATAGGTATAAATATATTAAAATTTAATATATTTGAGTGGGAAAAATATCATTCGAAAGGAATATTAAAAGAGCAAGAATTAAATAAAATAATGACAGATGCATTGGAATTGCATTTTTTAGAATTACCAAAGTTCTTGAGGAGTAAAAATGAAGGAAATAAAAAATTAAGACAATGGTTAGACTTTATAAGTAATGAAAGAAAGGGGGAGATAGAAATGGCAGTAAAAGAGAATGAAAAAATAGCAAAGGCAAAAAAAGAGTATGAATATTTGACAGGGGATGCAGCTGTACAAAGATTAGCTTTTTTAAGAGATAAGTGGGAAAGAGATCATAATTCGGAAATAGCATGGGAAAGAAAAGAGGCGAGAAAAGAAGGAATACAAATAGGAGAATCGGAAAATAAAAAACAAATAGCTAAAGAAATGTTAAAGAGAAATATGAAAGAAGAAATAATTATAGAGATAACAAAATTGACGAACGAAGAATTAGAAAAAATAAAAAAAGAGCTATAAAATGAAATGTTATACAAATGTAAATAAAGTGATAAAAAAGACTGTGCGTAAGAGGTACGGTCTTTTTTAGAAAAATAAAGTATTTACAAAAAATAAAAAATTTCATAATATGAAGTAAATAAAAGGAGAAATATAAAAAAGTTAATTTTGAATATTTCTAAGGTATGAATTTGTTCGAAAGATTAACTTTAATGAGAAAAAGAAAAGCGAGGGCAAAGAAAATGCAAAAAATAGCAAACCGTGTAAGCCTT
>USBY01000031.1 GCA_900553015.1 uncultured Clostridium sp.
TAAAAAAATTTTATTAATTTTAATCTTATTTGTTATATTATTATATGTAAGTAACATTAGCTCTATTCCAAATAATTTAATTTTAATGCAAGGTGAAAACTTAAATGTAAAAACATTATTAGGACTAAGTATATTAGATATAAATGGAGAAACAGTAGAAGCTGTTAATTCAGATGATACAAAAGTAAGTAATAAGATAGGAAAAGTAGATTTATCTGTGAATTTAGCTGGTTTTTCTGTAAAAGATTTAACAGTAAATGTAATACCAAATACAGTTGTAATTCCAAGTGGTGAAACAATAGGTCTTAGATTATATACAAGTGGAGTTTTAGTAGTAGGAATGTCAGAAATACAAGGACAGGATAATAATAATTATACTCCTTATAAAAATTCTGGCATAAAAGAAGGAGATATGATAACAAAAGTAGATGATGAAGCAGTTACTTGTACTTCTGATTTAATTACAAAAGTAAATGAGTCAAAGGGAAATTCTGTAAAAATAACATATGTTAGAGATGGAAGCAATTACAATACAGAAATTTTACCAACCAAAACTAATGATAATGAATATAAACTAGGTTTATGGGTTAGAGATGCTGCTTCTGGAGTTGGAACAATAAGCTTTTATGATCCTAAAACAGGTGAATTTGGAGCATTAGGTCATGGAATATTAGATGTTGATACAGAAGAATTAATAGATATAGCAAGAGGAGATATAGTTACAAGTAAAATAGTATCAATAGTAAAAGGCGAAAAAGGCAAACCTGGAGAATTACAAGGAAGTATCGATAATGGAAAAATAATAGGAGAAGTGTATAAAAATACTAATTTTGGAATTTATGGAAAGCTAAATAATGTAGAAATACTTAAACAAGATTCTGACAAGGTAATGGAGGTAATGCCTAGAGATGAGGTAAAAGAAGGAAAAGCATCTATATTATGTACTTTGGATGATAACAAACAAGAAGAATATGAAATTGAAATAGAAAAAGTATATACATCAACAAACAGATCAAATAAGAATATGATAATAAAAGTAACAGACCAAAGACTATTAGAAAAAACAGGAGGAATAATACAAGGAATGAGTGGATCACCAATAATTCAAGATGGAAAATTTGTAGGAGCTGTTACTCATGTTATGGTTAATAATCCCGAAAAAGGATATGGAATATTTGCAGATACAATGTTAAAACAAATGAAAGAAGTAGAAGAGAATTAGAAATTCTAATTCTCTTCTACTATTTTATCTGAAATTTGTGTTACTGTTCCAGCACCTAATGTTAAAATAATATCGTTTTCTTTAACATTTTCTTTTAAATAATTAATAATATCATCAAAATTTTGTATATAAATAGCTTTCTTTCCTAAAGAATTTATCTTATCAACTAAATCTTGTGAAGAAACACCATATCTATTAGTTTCTCTTGCTGCATATATATCTGTAATTATTATATTATCAAAATTTAATAATGCTTTTGCAAAATCATTTAATAAGGTTTTTGTTCTACTATAAGTATGAGGTTGGAAAACAACCCATGATTTATTATATTTTTTATTCATTAAAGCTTTAGCTGTAGCAATTATTTCTGTTGGATGATGACCATAATCATCAAATACAGTAGCATTATTAACAGTACCTTTATATTCAAATCTTCTATGAGCACCTGTAAATTTTTGTAGTGCAGATTTTATATATTTACTTTCTATTCCATAATAATCACAAAGAGCAATAGTTGCTAATGCATTTAATACATTGTGCATTCCTGGAATTCTTAATTGAATTCTCTCGAAAAATTTATCTTTTTTATATACATCGAAAGCAGGAAAACCATTATTATCAAATACGATATTTACTGCAAAAAAGTCAGTATTCTTATTTGTAATTCCATATGTTAATTTTGTCGCATTAGTATATTGTAATAAATCTAAACAATTATGATCATCACCATTAACAACAAGTAAACCATCATCTGGAATAATTTTTACATATTTTATAAAAGCATTCTTTATATTTTCAAAAGTTTTGAAGTAATCTAAATGGTCATTATCTATATTTAAGATAATTTCGGCTTTAGGGAAGAACTTTAAGAAACTTTCTACATATTCACAAGCTTCTATTATAAAATGTTCACTAGAACCAACTTTATAGTTACCATCGATTGCTTTTAATATTGCACCAACTTGAATACTTGGGTCTAAGCCAGCTTCTAAAAAGCATAAAGACACAAGAGATGTAGTTGTAGTTTTACCATGTGTACCAGAGATACCAATAGTATCGTTAAATGCTTTTGTAAGCATACCTAAAAAGTCACATCTTTCGCAAGTTGGAATATTCAATTCTTTTGCTTTTTGCATTTCTGGGTCTGCTGGATTTATTGCAGCAGAATAAACAACAATATCTGCTTTTGATAGATTTTCAAAATCATGACCTATTGTTACTGGAATACCATTTTTTTGTAATTTTTTTACTATTTCAGAATCGGCTAAATCTGAGCCTGTAACTGTTACACCGAAGTAATTAAGAATTTCGGCAATTCCGCTCATGCTGACACCACCAATTCCAATCATATGTACTCTATTATATTTTTTTATTAAACTAAGATTAGGCATTAAATTTCCCTCCTATATTTGAACACGTAAAATTATATAATTATTATGAATTTTTTTCAATATAATTATTACTATTTTATGATAAATATTTCAAAAATGTTAAAAAATAAATAATTTTGAAAAAATAGAAGGAAAAAAGTTTTTTTTGAAGAATAATATAGTTGTACATATAAATGTACAATAATATTATTTAAAACTTTGGAAGGCGGTGCTCAAATGCAAATCACAAATGTACGTTTAAAGAAAGTAAATTCAGGAAACAAAATGAAAGCAGTAGCTTCTGTAACATTCGATAACGAATTTGTTGTACATGACATAAAAGTTATTGAAAAAGACGGATTATTTATAGCTATGCCAAGTAAAAAAACTCAAAATGGAGAGTTTAGAGATGTAGCTCATCCAATTAATGCTGAAACAAGGGAGAAAATTCAAAGCGCTATAATTGAAAAATATAACGAAACTCCTGATGTAGAAGAAGAAGTAAAAAGCGAAGAATCTGAAGAATCAGCAGAATAATATAAATTATTAAAAAAACTAGAGTAGAAATACTCTAGTTTTTTTGACGTTTTTATAAAATATTTTTATATAGATTGTATATAAAAAACAAGTATGTTAAAATAAAAAAAATAAAGGGGGATTTTGTATGGAAACAAAGATTAATGGCGAAGAATTACCATATGTAGTTTGCAAATTAAAAAAAGGAGAATCTGTTGTAACAGAAAACGGTGGAATGAGTTGGATGGATGACGGAATAAACATGAAAACAACTACAAATGGTGGAATTATGAAGGGATTAGGTAGAGCTTTAGCGGGAGAATCTATCTTTATGAATGTATATACCGCAGAAAAAGATGATGTAGAAATTGCTTTTGCATCTTCATTTCCTGGTCAAATACTAGAGTTTGACTTAAAGGAAGGAGAAAGAATAATCGCACAAAAAAGAGCTTTTTTATGTGCAGAACCAACAGTAGATATATCTATGCATTTTAGAAAAAGAATAGGAGCGGGATTTTTTGGAGGAGAAGGTTTTATAATGCAAAAATTCCAAGGACCTGGAAAAGTATTTTTAGAGCTAGATGGTGCAATATATAAACGCGAGTTAGCTGATGGACAAAAATTAAAAGTAGATAATGGTTATGTGGCAGCAATGACAAGTGGAGTAGACTTAAATATTGAAACTGTAAAAGGAGTTAAAAATATAGTTTTTGGAGGCGAAGGATTATTTTTAACAACATTAAAAGGACCAGGAACAGTATGGGTACAGTCTATGCCAATATCTAAACTTGCAAGTATGTTTTATGTAGGAGGAAACCACTAGAATTATGAAAAGATATTTAAGAAATTGGTTAATATATATAGGGATTGTTGTTATATTTTTTATATGTTATGGACTTATAAGTGGTACAAATTATAAAAAAATGCAGATAATGAATAATCTAGAATATGATATTACTTTAAATGAAGATGGAAGTATGAATGTTATAGAAACATGGGATGTATATGTAAAGAATACAGGGACATTGTTTAAGGACTTCGAGAATAATGACAAATTTCCAATATCTGATGTATATGTAAAAAACTTAAGTACAAATGGAGATTTAAGAAAATTAGATTATGAAGTATATAATGTACCAGCAGGAGAGTATTATGTAGAAGATATTGGGAATGATACTGTAGAAGTAGCTTTTGGAACAGGAATGAGTAATTCAAAGGGTAATATCAAATACCAAATATCATATAAAATAGAAAATGTTATAAATTCATATAATGATTGTCAAGAGTTTTATTGGCAGTTTTTAGATGAAACTAATAATATTTCATGTAAACAAGTTAATGGTAAGATAAGATTACCTAAAAATGTAACTAATATTGAAAACTTAAAAGTTTGGGGACATGGAAATATAAATGGAGATATTAATAGAGTAAGTACTAACGAAGTGGAATTTAATGTAAATAACTTTGATAAAGGAAATATGCTAGAAATAAGAGTTGTTACATTAGACAAAATGTTTAATGCGAAAAATAATAACTATAACTATTCAATGCTAAATAGAATTATAACAGAAGAGGATGAATGGGCAAATGCAACAAATAAGAATATAACTGATTATAGAACTTTTCTAGGAACATTATTGCTTATATACTTTATAGTATTTGTCTTGATAATTATAAATTTTGTAATATATTTTAAAATAAGTAAACAAGATGGTGATGGAATAACAAGAAAACCAATAAAATATTTTAGAGATATTCCAAGGGAAGGAACATCAACACCAGGGGAAGCAGCATTTTTATATTATTTTACAAATAATTTTAAGTGGACAGATGGAAAACAATCTGATGTAGTAGCAGCAAATATATTAAACTTATGTCTTAAAGGATATATTACTTTAGAAAAAGATAATAATAATATAAATATAGCAATAGCAAAACCAGCAGATGGGTTAAAAAATGATGAAAAAGAAATATATAATTTACTTAAAGATGCAATTGGTAGAGATGAATATATAGAAGTAAAACAACTTAAAAAATTTGCTAAGGAAAAGTTTGATAAATACAGTAAGCATATAAATAAAATGGTAAGTAATATAAAGAACAACCTATATGAAGAAAAAATAGTCGACAGAAAAAAGGAAAAACTATACTCTGCGACATATAGTTTACTACCTATAATGTTTGCAGGAATTTTTATAATGATAATATTATATAATTTTGTTGGATTATTACCATTTGTTTCAAAAACATATATAATGTTATGGGGAACAGACTTATTAGGTAGATTTTTAGATTCGTTAATTATACTTTTACCTATATCAATAATGCTAATAGCATTAGACAGAATACGTAATAAATGTAAAGAAAAAATCTATAAACTTACACAAAAAGGAGCAGATGAAAGAGCAGAGTGGGTAGGTCTTGCTAGATTTTTAGAAGATTATTCTATGATAGATGAAAAAGGTGTCTTTGATATAGTTATCTGGGAAAAATATTTAGTTTACGCAACAGCATTTGGAATTTCGGAAAAAGTTATAGAAGAATTACATTCAAAATATCCATATGTATTTACAGAGGAGTACTGGATGGGAACAAATGCAATACATAATACTAGAGGAATTATTGACATGGCATGTAACCCAATATACATTGGTACACATGGAAGCTTTTCTGAGTTTACAGGTAGCATACATAGTTCATATAGGACTATGACATCAACACTTTCTGCACATTATGCATCATCTTCTTCAGGTGGAAGTGGATTTTCATCTGGAGGTGGAGGTGGATTCTCTTCCGGAGGCGGAGGCCGGTGGCGGCGGACGGTCGGAATGGGAGGAAGATAACTTTTAAAAGAACGACTTGTATAAATAGCTAATATAATAAAGAAATAAAACGAATACAAATACGAATTATTTTGGGTTGTATTCGTTTTTTGCTTGCCTATATGAGAAGCAAAAAAAGCCCAAAAATGGAGAAAAAAGGAGTAAAAAAGAGATAAATATAGTGTTTTTTAGTAAAATAAGGTAAAATTTATTCAAAAAAAAGAAAAAGTATAAAAATAATGTATACATAAATTGAAAAAACATAAAATATATAGTATAATAAATGATGCTTGTGTGTAGAAATTAAAGGAGAGTGAATAAGTATTTTTAACAAACATAGAGAAATTCACACAAAAGAGATAATAAAATTTACAGAGCTTTTTGCGATAATGTTATTAATATTATTTACAGTTATTTTAATAAGATATAACATTTTATTCAAAGTAACAGTAGATGGTGAAGCAATTGGTTATGTAACAAACAAGTATGAAATAGAAGAGGAAATTAATAATTATATAGAAAGTGAAGAAGAAGGGGTAGCTTTTAGAAACTTAGAAGTTGAAACAGAATATGAGCCTAAATTTGTAAGCAATCAAAGTTCAAATAAAGAAGAAGTGCTAGAAAAAATAAAAGAGAATATTTCTACAACATACACTGCATATGGAATAACTATAGATGATGACATTAAAACATATGTTGGAACAGAAGAAGAAGCAGATAAGATAGTAGCAGATTTGCAAGAAGAATATAAAGACAAATTAGCACTTAATATTGGAGTAAAACAAATATTTGAAAAAGAAAAAATAGATACAGTGGAAGAGACTGTAGCTGTTTCAAAATTAAAAACAGAAAATATAGACGTAAAAGTAGCACAAATTGAGGAAGAAGCAAAAAAAGCTGAGGAAGCTAAAAAGGCAGAAGAATCAAGTAATCAAACTACAACAACAAATAATAAAGTCGTTGTTGCTGTAAGACCAATTTCCGGAGGAAAGATAACATCCAGATTTGGAGAAAGAAGTAGTGTTCGTTCTAGTACACATACAGGTCTAGATTTGGCTGCTCCAACAGGAACAACAATCAAAGCTGCAGCATCTGGAAAAGTTACATTTGCCGGATATAAAGGGTCATATGGTTATATGATAAAAATTGAGTGTGACAATGGATACGAGATGTGGTACGCACATTGTAGTAAATTATATGTAAGTGCAGGTGTAAGAGTATCTGCTGGAGATAAAATTGCAGCTGTTGGTTCTACAGGTAATTCTACAGGTTCACATTTACATTTTGAGATCAGAAAAAATGGAAAAGCTTTAAATCCTCAAAATTACATGTAAAATACGGAGTGAATTATGGGAAAAATATCAAATATACAAAATAATATAAAAGCAAGAATAGATGAACAATTTAATAAACTAAAAGAAAAAAGAGAACAAGCTGCCAAAAAACGTTTGGCAGCTAGATTAAAATATATGAATGATGATGAATTAGAAGAATATATTATGCTTCAAATAAAAAAACTACAAAAAGGTAATAAAGATACTAAAAAAGAAGCAAAAACAGCAGTAGTTACAGCCATTCAATCTATGGATGAACCAGAAAAACAATTAGAACTTACAGCGCAAATAGGTAATGAATTAACTGAAAGAGATAAAGGTCAAATTATCGAGTCAATAGACTCAACAGCTGCGCTATTAGACGATAATGGTATAGATATAATCAAAGAATTAGATAAAAGACAGAAGTTAGAAATTGTAGAACGTATTATAGCAAACCAAAAAATCAAAGCTGGTAAAGGATCAATAGATGAAATAGCTGGAGCTGTAGATAAAATTTATTGTTTAACAAATGAAGCAAATGATTTTACATTACTTAAATATATTGAGACAGTACAAGATAGAATTAGTAAGCTAAAAGAACAAGAAGATATTTCAAGCCATGAGAAAAAACAGATAAGTCAGACACAATTAAAACTTATAAAATTAGCCGCTAAAAAGGTAGTTTGTAATTATAAATATATAAAATACAGTATGAGAATAAGAGAGTTTATGAATGCTGCTCTTCCAGATAGAACGCTAGAAGAAATTTATTCTGCTGTTATTGAAACAAAGAAGGCTAAGAGAGAACCTAAAGCTACAATGCAATCTTGTTTTTTAGATGCACTTAAAGGCGAAGGGGACAAAGTAGGACAAAAGACCATAGTTGATTCACTTTTTCTAGATGCTATTGAAGATGATGAACTAGAACCAAAAAATATAATGAGACCTCTATTTTTAGATATTGTTGAAGTTGAGGGAAATAAAGTAGGACTAAAAAATGCAAAAGACATTATAGGTGACTTGTTAGCAAAAGAAGAAGAAAGATATAGAGCTGGCGAAATCAAAAAAATACAGAGAGATGCTGGCAAAGATGCGGTTAAAAAAATAGCACAATTTAAAGCCGAGAATGATGATGATGATGCAAGAAGTTAGTTTTTAAACTAGCTTCTTTTTTGTTATATAGGAAAATCGTCGGAGATATGTAAGTAACAATCCTAACTTCATTATGTATTTGTAGATTTTACAGGCAACTAGATATTGCGAAAAAAGTAGAAATATATATAGTAAATTACAATAATTTCTATTGACTTTAAAATATGAATAGGATATTATTAAAATTGTATGAATATATTTTAAGGAGGCATACTTATGGCTGAAACAAAGAATGATAGCAATAAAGTAGAAAAAATGATTAATGATTTAGTAGAAAGAGCTAAAAAAGCTTCAAAAGAGTATATGAAACTAAATCAAGAGCAAGTAGATAAGATTGTAAAAGCTATGTCTATGGCAGGCTTGGAACATCATATGGAGCTTGCAAAACTTGCAGTTGAAGAAACTGGAAGAGGTATTTACGAAGATAAAATTATAAAGAATATGTTTGCAACAGATTATATATATAATAATATAAAAAATGAAAAAACAGTTGGTATTATAGAAGAAAATGTAGAAGATGATTATGTAAAAATTGCAGAGCCAATTGGAATAATTGCTGGAGTAACACCTGTAACAAACCCAACATCAACAGTTATGTTTAAATCTATAATTTCTGCAAAAACAAGAAATGTAATTATATTTGGATTCCATCCTTCAGCACAACAATGTAGTAAAAAAGCTGCAGAATATTTAAGAGATGCAGCTATTAAAGCTGGAGCACCAAAAGATTGCATTTTATGGATAGAAGAACCATCAGTAGAAGCTACAAATAGATTAATGAATCATCCAGATGTTAATTTAATATTAGCAACAGGTGGAACAGGAATGGTTAAAGCTGCTTATTCATCTGGAAAACCAGCATTAGGTGTAGGACCTGGAAATGTTCCATGTTATATAGATAAAACAGCAAAATTAAAAACATCTGTAAATGATTTAGTATTATCTAAATCATTTGATAATGGAATGATTTGTGCTTCAGAACAATCTGTATTAGTAGATGAAGCTGTATATCAAGAATTCGAAGATTTAATGAAAAAAGCTGGATGCTATTTTGTTTCTCCAGAAGAAAAAGAAAAATTAAAAGAAGTAATGTTTAATAAAGAAAAAGGATATGCATTACAATCAAAAATACCAGGACAAAGTCCATATAGTATTGCAAAACAAGCTGGTTTTGAGGTACCAGAAGATACAAAAGTATTAGTTGTATACGAAGAAGGAATTGGTCCAGATTATCCATTCTCTAAAGAAAAACTAAGTCCAGTACTTGCATATTATATTGTAAAAAATAGCAAAGAAGGAATTGAAAAAGCAGAAAAACTACTAGAAAATGGTGGACTTGGACATTCTGCAGTTATACATTCAGAAGACGAAGAAACAATAAAAGAATATGGAAAAAGAGTAAAAGCAAGTAGAATCATTGTAAATCAACCATCTTCACAAGGTGGAATTGGTGATATATATAATTCATTTACACCATCACTTACACTTGGTTGTGGTACATTTGGAGGAAACTCTACTACAGATAATGTATCTGCTAAAAATTTAATAAATGTTAAAAAGATGGGAAGAAGGAGAGTTAATATGCAATGGTTTAAAGTTCCAAAGAAAATATATTTTGAAGCAGGAGCAATAAAATATCTTGAAGATATGAGAGATATTTCTAGAGCCTTTATAGTAACAGATGAATCAATGGTTAAATTTGGTTATGTAGATAAAGTGTTATATCACTTAAGAAAAAGACAAGATTATGTACATTCAGAAATATTTTTTGATGTAGAACCAGATCCATCTTTTGATACAGTTAAAAAAGGTGTAGAAGCAATGCAAAAATTCGAACCAGATGTAATTATTGCATTAGGTGGAGGTTCTGCAATAGATGCTGCAAAAGGAATGTGGCTATTATATGAAGATCCAGATGTAGACTTAGAAGGATTAAAATTAAAATTCATGGATATAAGAAAACGTACATACGAAATTCCAGAACTAGGAAAGAAATGCCAAATGGTAGCAATTCCTACAACATCTGGAACAGGTTCAGAAGTTACATCATTTGCAGTTATAACAGATAAAGAACAAGGTAAAAAATATCCATTAACAGCATATGAGTTAACACCAAATGTTGCAATAGTAGATCCTGATTTTGTATCAACACTTCCAAAATCTTTAACAGCAGATACAGGAATGGATGTTTTAACACATGCATTAGAGGCATATGTATCTAATATGGCAACAGATTATACAGATGCATTAGCTGAAAAAGCAGCAAAATTAGTATTTGAAAATTTAGAAGAGGCATATAATCATGGAGATAATAAATATGCAAGAGAAAGAATGCATAATGCAAGTACAATGGCAGGTATGGCATTTTCAAATGCATTTTTAGGAATATGTCACTCTATGGCACATAAATTAGGAGCAAAATTCCATTTACCACATGGTAGAATTAATGCAATTTTACTACCATATGTTGTAGAATATAATGGAAGTAAACCAACTAAATTTACATCATTCCCTAAATATGAATATTATATAGCAGACGAAAAATATGCAAAAATAGCTAAAATGGTTGGATTAAAGGCTGATACAGTAGAAGAGGGAGTACATTCATTAGCAGAAGCTATTAGAAAAATGAACAAAGATATAAATATCCCAGCATCATTTAAAGAAGCAGGAGTAGATGAAAAAGAATTTTTAGATAATGTAGACCAATTGGCAGATAGAGCATTTGAAGATCAATGTACACCTGCAAACCCAAGACTACCATTAGTAACAGAAATAAAGAAAATCTTATTAGACAGTTATTATGGAAAATAGGGAAATGGGGACGTTCCTAAAATCCCTATATTACTGAAAGTAACTTTTAAAGAATATAACAAAAAAGCAAAAACCCTAGCAATTCGAAAATTGCTAGGTTTTTTTGAAAAGAAATTATTGGATGCAATTTGAAGGCAGTCCAACTATTCCTCTGAAGAAGATTAGCATTCCCTCTTCACATTCTTCCACCATTTCTAGACCTTCTCTTTCGAGAATAGTTTTCATTGTGTCAAAGAGCAGATGATATTTTTTTATTTCATCTGCATTACTATCAAGGCCACTATATGGTAAATTAGTGTAATAGGAAATTTCTGTGTAATCATCTCCTTCAAGACTACAGTAACTTAAGAGCTCATTTGGTTCTCCCGAATTATTAACTGATGTGTCGGATATTGAAATATAAATATTTTCATCTAATATCCGATTCCCATCGATAAGGGATATAGCCTTTTCAACAGCTTCACACCATACAGTTAAAGCTCCGTTTGTAATTTTGTCTATAATTTCTTCTCTCCAAGTTAATATCATAACCTGTCCTCCTCATAAAAGTGTGGGAAATTTCCCAATATTTAATAGTTACTAAAGGTTCACCTATTATTATACTATATAGTTAACAAAAAATCAAATTATGGAAACTTTAAAAAAGAACTAACATAAAATAATGCTCTGAAAATCCTTACTTAAATAAAGGTAAAAAGCCTAACAGTAAAATGGTAGGCTTTTTGTGTATCAAAACTATTATTTACTTTTCTCAATTCTAATATGAATATCTCTTAATTGGTCTCTTGAAACATATCCAGGAGCTCCCATCATTAAATCTTGAGCTTTACTATTTAATGGGAAAGCTATAACTTCACGAATATTTTCTGCACCAGTAAGAAGCATAATCATTCTATCAATTCCAGGAGCTACACCAGCATGTGGGGGAGCACCATATTGGAATGCAGTATATAATGCACCAAATCTTTCTTTTACTTGGTCTTTAGTATAACCAGCAATTTCAAATGCTTTAATCATAATATCAATATCATGATTTCTAACTGCTCCAGAAGAAAGTTCTATACCATTACAAACAATATCATATTGGTATGCAACAACATCTAATGGATCTTGAGTGTTTAAAGATTCTAATCCACCTTGAGGCATAGAGAATGGATTATGGCTAAATGTAATATTTCCACGTTCATCTAATTCATACATTGGAAAATCAACAATCCAACAGAATTTGAAAATATTTTCATCAATTAAACCTAAACGTTTTCCAAGCTCTGCTCTAATTTCACCAGATAAAGTATTAACAATTTTTGGAGTTTCTGCAATAAAGAATAGGCAATCACCAGGTTTTGAATCTGTTCTTTTTAACATTTCTTCTCTTGCATTATCTGGTATAAATTTGGCAATAGGTCCTTGGAATGTACCATCTTCTAATACACGAAGCCAAGCAAGACCTTTAGCTTTACATTCTTTCATTGCATAATCTGTCATTCCTTCAAAAAAGCTTCTTGGTTGATCTGCTACATCATGTGCAGCTATTGTTCTAACTAATTTTCCTTTAAAAGCATTTAATGTTACACTTTCATCTTCAAAAATATCTGTAACATCAACTATTACTAATGGGTTTCTTAAATCAGGTTTATCAGAACCATATTTAAGCATAGCCTCTTTATATGTTATTCTAGGGAATGGGTATTCAACCACTTTTTTATCAGAAAATTTTGTAAATGTATTATAAATTACTGGCTCAATAACAGAAAATACATCTTCTTGTGTTGCATAACTCATTTCCATATCTAATTGATAAAATTCACCAGGAGCACGGTCAGCTCTTGCATCTTCATCTCTAAAACAAGGTGCAATTTGGAAATATTTATCAAAACCAGAAACCATTAATAATTGTTTAAATTGTTGTGGTGCTTGTGGAAGAGCGTAAAATCTTCCTTCGTGTAATCTACTTGGTACTAAATAATCACGTGCACCTTCTGGAGAAGAACTTGTAAGTATTGGTGTTTGAACCTCTAAAAATCCTTGTTTTATCATTTCTTCTCTTAAAAATTGGATAACTTTACTACGTAAAATAATATTTGATTTTAATTTATCATTTCTTAAATCTAAATAACGGTATTTTAATCTTAAATCTTCTCTAACTTCTTGATCAGTATTTACCTCAAATGGTAAATCTGCAGTTCTTTTTCCTAAAATTTGAATATCATCAATATAAATTTCTACAAGACCTGTTTTGATTTTTTCGTTTATTGTGTCTTCACTTCTTTTTCTAACTATACCTTCCACAGATACAGAAGATTCGATAGGAATATGTGATGCAAAATCTACAATATTAGATTCTGCAGAAGTTACAACTTGTGTAATTCCATACATATCACGAATATCTAAGAATACAAGACCTCCTAAGTCACGAATTGTTTGCACAAATCCAGCAATTTTAACTCTTTTTCCAACATCATCTAAAGTGATGTCTCCACATGTGTGTGTTCTGTACTTTTCCATAATAAACCTCCTAAATCTTAATGATAGGCATCAAAAAATCCCTATCATATTTTTTAATATGATAGGGACGAAATAACTTTCCGCGGTGCCACCCTATATTGAAAACTTGGTTTATAATAGTTTTCCACTCAATTTATTAACTTGTATGATAAAAACAATGTGTTATTCAATTGCGTTTTTCTAAAAGGGCTTCCAGCCTCTAGACCCTTACTCTCTATTAGTAACTTGCAAAAGCTCGTCATTGTTTAATAAAGAGGGATTCTAGGAACGTCCCTAAAATCCCTATAGAAATATTTTACATAGTATTTGCCAATTTGTCAACATTTATGCATAAAAATATTATGGTAAACTTGACTTTTGAAAATAAATGAATATATAATAAATGGCATATAAAACGCAAGGAGATGAGTTTATGAGCGAAAATAAGGTAAGTAAAGAAGAATTATTACACATTGCAAAATTAGCAGATTTAAAGCTTAAAGAAGAAGAAACAGAAAAATATTTAGAAAATTTACAAGAAATTTTAAATTTTGCAGATGTAATAAATAATGCTGATGTAAGTAATTTAGATATTACAATAGGTGCTTATGAAAATAAAAATGTATTTAGAAAAGATGAAGTAAAAGAATTTGGTAATTTAGATGCGTTACTTCAAAATGCACCAGAAAAGGAACAAAATATGTTTAAAATTCCAAAGGTTATAAATTAAAGGAAGAGCTATGAATATAGGAATAGATATAGATGATACAATAGCAAATACAAATACTTCAATAGATACATTTGCTAAAGAATATACAGAAAATGTGTTAAAAAGAAATTTTATAATAAATAATGTGTATGATGTCATAGATCCAATGTGGGCAAAATATTTATATGGCTGGAGCATAGAAGAAGATGCAAAATTTTGGGAAGATAATTATGAGCTAACAATGGAGAATGTTACTATAAAAGATGAAGCAAGTAGAGTTATAAATGAATTATATAAGAATAATAAAATTATAATTATAACAGCTAGAGCTGATAATCAGAAAATTAGAAACTTGACTTTAGATTGGTTAAAAGAAAACGATATACATTATCATAAAATTTATATGGGACATTTAGATAAAAAAAGAATTATAAAAGAAAATAACGTAGATATATTTATTGATGATAATTTTAAAAATTGCAAGGAAGCCTCAAATTTAGGAGTAAGAACATTACTTATGGATTCTAGGCTAAATAAAAATTTAAATGATGAAAAGATAAAGAGAGTATTTTCTTGGAATGATATAGAAAGAGAGCTTATATAGAAGATACAAAAATATAATAAAGGAGGCAAACATGAATATTACAGAATTAACAGTACATGAGCTTAAAGAAAAATTAGAGAAAAAAGAGCTTACAAGTTATGAAATTACAAAGGCATATACAGATAGAATTGCAGAAAAAGAAAAAGATGTACAAGCTTTTGTTACAACATTAGAAGCTGATGCTTTAGAAAAAGCGAAAGAAATGGATAAAAAAATTGAGAGCGGAGAAGCAAAATCAGAATTAGCAGGTATTCCAATAGGAATAAAAGATAATATTTGTACAAAAGGTGTAAAAACAACTTGTTCTTCAAGAATGTTAGAAGATTTTATTGCACCATATGATGCAACAGTTATGGAAAAAATAAATGATAAAGAACTTGTAAATTTAGGAAAATTAAATATGGATGAATTTGCAATGGGTGGTTCAACAGAACATTCATATTTTCATGTTACAAGAAATCCATGGAATTTAAATAAAGTACCAGGTGGATCTTCTGGTGGTTCAGCTGCAGCAGTATCAGCAGGCA
>USBY01000032.1 GCA_900553015.1 uncultured Clostridium sp.
TAATAAAATTTTTTTAAAATTTTTCATAATATAAAACCTCTATAGTATATATTTTGTACTATTTTTATAAGTTTCATACTAGAAAGGTTTTACTATAAAATCATGCTAAATTTTACCATTTTTAAATTTATTATTTATATGATTACTTATTTTAAAAAATATGCAAAAAAATAGATACTATAACAGTATCTATTTTTATATGCCACTTAATGCTAAACTCTTATATGAATTATATCGTTCTCTAAATAGCGCTGTGTAATACGCTTTCCTTATATTAGCTGGTGCAGAATCCAAAATAGTATCCAAATCTGTTAAACGATTTCCTGATGCGTTATCTGCTGAAGTACTACCATTTGATGATGTGATTTCTGAAGATGTTACTATACATGCATAGTCTGCTGTTGCAGAACCATGTGGATAATAATTTTTAGTAGTACTATCATTTGAAACGAAACTTTGTGCTTCAAAATCTGTATTTCTATATCCTATTATATTACCAGATAAACTTGCACTTAAATGTCTAACATCATGGTACTGGTTTTTATCTTGATCTAGTATATATATTAATTTAGGATCTACAAATTCTCTATTTTTGTTATTTGTTACAATACTATATCCCATATAGTATCCATTACCAATATTTTGACCTTGCATAAAAGATATTAAACAAGTATTACTTAAAATCATACTCCATTCATTTTCTGTAAGTGTTGGCATTTTAGCTGGATATTTAGAATTCTCATTAAATTTAGCAATTGTCGCTCTTAAATTTGTATTTATAGAATTTCTTATAACTTGTTGTTTATGTTGTGCAAAAGTATTAAAATCCATTATACTTTGATTTCCTATATCACCTGTAATTCCTAAGTCTTCTTTGTTTACATCAACTATATCTCCTAATGTTATATCTCCTATAATACTTTTCATTTGATTAGTAAATGCATATGCTTCTTTTAGATATTCTTGTGCACTTGTATCTCTTTGATAACTTCTTCCTAGCTGTGATAGCATAGCTTCATCTACTGTATTTATTGTTCCATCAACATTATATTTATACCATTTACTGCCATCCCAATATGCTTTTTCTCTTCTTCCATTATTATTTGTAAAATATTTGTAATTAACTTTTTGTGGATTTGTTTGATTTGCCTCAAAAGAAGTTCGATTAACTTCTGATAATGCCTCGTTATCAATACTAATTCCGTCATATGTTGTTCCAGCAGCATTTGTTTTTGAGGTATCTATTAAAAAGCCTGAATATGTTTCATAAGTACTTGATCCATTACTATAAAATACAGTTATATAATTATCTAATGTATAGTTTATTACAACATCTTTATTTCCTTTTTTATACCTTGCAGAATAATACACATAAGGTTTTAAACCTGTTTCTGATTGAGTAGAATTTAAATTAATAGTATTATCCTCTGTTACTACATTATTATATTTCGTATATATATAGTAGCCATCATATAATGTATATACCAATGCAGGTACAAAACTTTGTAATTCTTGTTCTGAGTATCCGCTTTGTCCAAAATTTGTAGCTAAAGAATTATAAAATGTTGTTACAGAAGCTTCAACATCTCTTATTTTTTCTTGAGCTATATTTTGTGTTGTACTATTTAATTCGTTTATTTGAAATGCTTTTATTGCATCATAAGTTGCATTATTTAATACAGTATCATAATTTCCTTGTAAATTAACGTAATTTATCTGTACTTGAATATATAAAGACATTACTAATACTATTGGTATAACAATAATAGCAAATACTACTATCCAGCTTTGTAATTTCATCTTAATTCCTTTCTTTACTTTTGTAACTCTTTTATTATACAAGAAATATCTCTTAATATTTCTTGTATAATAAAAGAAAAGGTGTTTTATTACAAGACACCCCTTATTTCTTTTTTATCTAATTTCTTCCATTAACAGTAACAATTCCTCCGTTTGATGCTCCTATTGTTGAAGAGTCATTTCCTGTTACTCTATAGAAGAAGTTTCTTAATAATTGAGAAATTGTTGTGTTTGTATTTTTTACACTAACAGATACAATATCTCCTTCTTTTAAGTATTTAGTATTATTATTACTTGCATCATTTAAGTCTTCCATAATTTGTGTCGTATATTCTGTGTAATAAACATTCTCACCTATTTTTTCATAAGTTGTTTGAGCTGTTTTTTTACCAGGATTTTCGTCTAATACTTTTACTTCTATTTCTATATCATATGTATTTCCTGTTGCATTAATTTCTTGTGCAAACTTATTGTAATCTGCTAATGTTATTCTTCCTGTAGAACGAATATTGTCTACAAATGTAGTTGTACTATTTTGTACAGATAATTGTGAAACATCATCACTACGATCAGCAACTGACATTAAGGGAAAAATAAACATTAATACAGCTGCTAATACTATAGCTAAAATTGTAACTACTGTATCTCCCATTTTTACATTACCTCCTATTTCCCTTCTTTATTATTTTAATGTGTATGTTATTATTCTTTTATATTGTTTATTTATATCTGGAACTAATTCATTTGTATCTTGACTTTCTTCATAATCTTCAGTTGTTCCTAATTTTTCTTCGAAATTACTATTTTTATAATTTGCTAATAAAAATTCTACTACATCATCTACATGTTGCTTTATCTTAGTGGTATTGCCTCTCCATTCTTCATATCTGGTTTCTCCATTTTCTAGCCAATGTTCTGTGTCCAAGTCTAAATCATTCTTTTTAACATGTACACCATTTTTTATTTGGCCACTTTCGTATACATATAATGGACTTCCACTTGATGTATAAAATTGTACAGCATAATCTTCTTGTGCATATCTATATAATGTTGGAATTATATCAGCCAATGTAACTGTTCTTGAAAGAGATTTAGATAAATCTCCAGTTACTTCTATATATTGATAAGATTGCTGTCTATCTTGATTTTTTACTAAGCTATCTGCTGTTGTTTTAGCTTGTGTAAGAGTAATCATGGTGATTGATAATGCAATTATAAACAATATCATAAAACCAGCCATCTTTAATGCTTCTACTGCATTCTCCATGATTACTCCTCCTTATTAATTATTATTTTTCTGTAATAGTCATTTTTGTAACATAACCTTTATATTGTCCATCTGTAGTTTGATATTCTGTAATTGAAACTTCGTATTGTTCTGTTGGTTGAAATGCATTTTTTAATTTTGTTAAATCTGCTGTTGCCTTTGTATTTGAAATTGTTACAGTACCTGCTTTTCCACTTTGAATTGTAATATCTCCTAAATCTGGCATTTGTTGATTGTTATTTCTTATTGCATCTATCAATGCTTTAGCTTGTGTACCATTAATTGTACCCTCATAATTTTGGAATGTAGAGTTATGTGCCTCTACTTGTTGATTTGATAAATCATCCATATTTGTTGCACTCTTTGCCTTGTTAAAAATAAAAACTCCTAATGCTATAATTAAAATTGCAAGTAATATTGCTCCTGCTATGATTAATGCTTTTGATGCATTCTCCATAATAAATTCCTCCTTTGTTTTTTATAATATATATTTTAAACCTTATTAACTAAATTTAAGATATTTGTTCAATATATAAATAGCTTACTCTTTTGCTTTTCTTATGATATTCTACCTTTGTACATTTAAATTGTATATTGCTATAGTTATTTACTAAATTTGAAATTTCTCCTGCGCTTAAAGTTTCCATACTATATGTTTTTTCTGTATCTGTCATATATACATCTACTCTTACAGAATACATATCATCTTCTTGATATTTACCTGTCCCATCTTTTGCAATTTTGTATTTTTCGTTATTATCTATTGCTAGATTTATAATAGTTGCAAGATCTGTTCCAGAAAATTCTTGATTTATATATTTTGAAAACTCATTATTAAATTTTTGCACTTTATTGAAATCGCTTTTATACATTGAATATGCATATGTAATTGATATTAGTATACAAATTACTATAACACAAAATATTATAATTGTTTTTTTCATATGCACCCTTTCTACTATTATACCATTATTCTACAAGTTTTGTAAATAATTTTACAGATAATAAAATTGTAAAATTTTGTTATCTTTTTGTAAATCTAACTTCACTTATTAGGCCTTCTGACGTTTCTGATACGATACAATTAAATCTAGTTTCGTTGGCATATTTTTGTAGTAATGTATTAATCTCTTCATTATTACATTTTTCCACCCTTGAATTTTCTCCTACTATTACTACTCTAATATATCCTCTATCTCCTTCTGCAAGATCTAATGAAGTATTATGATCTTTAGCTTTATTTGCAACAGTAACAACATCATAAATTGTGTTATCTGAAGCTCCTTCGTATTTTGTATATTCATTATTTGCTTCTGTTATTTGTCTTTGATATATTTTATCATACATATTTTCTGCGTAATTCCCATAAGTAGTAAACAAATATACAAATAGTGAGGCAACCATTATAGCTATTAACATTCCACCTGCTATTATAAGCGCTTTTGATGCATTCTCCATAAATTAGTTGCCCTCCTTTACTAAATTAGTTGGTTTCTTCAAATGACATTTTACTTACTCTTCCATCATTTGAAAAGTCTGTTCCTATATGTTTGAACTTCTTTCTTTTAAATTGAACATATTTATAATATTCTGCTGCATCAGCCTTTAATTGATCTCTATTTATAGAACTTGGAATTTTTAGCTCTGTACATAAATCATTAAATTTTGTACTTGTACTTGATTTGGCTAGATATTCCCATTGTGAATCAGAAATCTGACCTTTATATTTACTTGAATTTACCGTTTTATTCATAACAGTATTTATGGCATTGCTTATACTAGTTAAAGTATATGTACCATATGAGAATAAATTTCCAGTTGTTCTGTCTGTGATTTTCATACTTAAATTCATCGTACTATAACCAGAATATTTTACATCATCACTAATGTTATAATCACTCATTTTGTTTACAAGACCTAATAACTCACTACCATATAAAACTTTTTCGTATGATAAATAGCTTTTATTAAAATCCTCTACTTTCTGAATTTCTATATCTTCTTGGCTAGATCTTTGGCTATCACCCCAATGAGTAAATACATAATATACTAATACTGCAAGCATAACTGCAATCAGGATTCCTCCAGCAATTGATAACGCTTTTGCTGCATTTTCCATACACTATACTCCTTTTCTTTACATTGAAGACATTGTAGAGAATGAACTTGACATACTTGTTAGACCTATAAATACCAATGGTATAATTAAATATCCAACAAACATACATACCATAGGCGCAAAACCTATACCTTTTCCAATTAAACCTTTGCTAGATATTAATCTATCATTAGATTCTTTTCTCTTAGCTTGATAATAATCTCTTTCTGTATCTAGTTCATCAAATGCTTCAACAATTGGTATTTTTTCTACTGCTGCTTGAAGACTTTCTACAATTCTTATCATATCTTGATATGATATATCTTCTTTTAATTGCTCTAAAGCCTCCCACGCTCCAGCTTCATAGTTATTAACACATTTACTAATTGGTTCTTTAAATATATTTGAATACCTTTCTAGCCATTCTAGAATCATTTCAACATTTACTCTTTCAATTCTCATAAGCATTAATATAATTGTCTGGAACTGCATTACTTCGTTTTCCATTTCCATTTGTCTCATTTTCTTTTGGAACATTAAAAGTAATATTGGGAAAGCATATCCAATTAATCCAAATACTAATCCAATTAATATTTCAAACCATTTTAGATATTCTCCATTAACTGTCTGCAGTTTTCCATAAACTCTTTCAGAGTCTGTTGCTAATGTATCATCTGTAGCCCCTTCATAATATTTAGATCTTTTCATTGCTCGTAATATATCATCTTGGGTAGCTTTTAAATTTCCTCTAAACATATCTAAGAATACATTATCTATTTGTGTTGTTTCCATTGCTTTTTGTTCATCGGTTTCATCCATAGCCCCCATCAAGTCATAATCTGTTGTTGGTTCTGTATATATATAATCAACTTGTAATTTATGTAAATATATCATAATTATTATTGATGCTATAAATACAACTATAAATAATACAATTCTATTTACATACACCCAAGAAAGTTTAAGTGGTGATGCTGCATCTTTTAATAATTCTTTTTGTTTTCTATAATCTCTTGTTCCTTCTTTAGGAATGAATAAATCAACAAATTTTTTAATTGGTTTCTTTCTATATAGTTTTTCTTGCCATGGATTTTCTGTATTTTGTGTCTTAGTATTAACTGAACCATTATCTTTTAATTTTCTAGTAAGCGTATAACATATAAAAGTTAAAACTATTACTAAAATTTGTACTATCATACCAGCTTTTCCCATATAAAAGCTTTTTGTGAATGCGAATTGGCTAACAGACCAATTCTTTATCATTTCCAAAAATAGCATTGGTACAATAGAAATTACAGATAAACTCTGAAAAACATAATCTAATTTATCTCTTTTTAATATTTCAAGTTGCATTTCTTGTGTTATGTTATTTAAGTTCTTTAAATATAAAGAAGCTCCATTTTGTTTTCTATCACCATATTCTTTCGTTAGATAAGAAATTCCTGCAAACTCCTTTAAATAACTATTTGGTGCTACATCATAGTATTTCTCTAATTCCATTTCTGGATCATCAGAAATTAGTATTTCGTAGATTTTTTCTGCTTGTCTAGATACTTCTAGTTCGTTATCTTGTGCAGTTTGATAAATAGCTTCTTCTACCATATTAAATTCGTGGTAAGCATGTCTAATTTCTCCAAAGAAATTAATCTGTTGTTTTAACAAATTGTTATCTATTTTATCAACCATTCCATCTATCATACTATCCATTATGAATATTTCAAAAATTATCAAAATACCTAATAATAGTACATTACTGTATGTAAGACATATAATAACAATAGTAAGAGGTATAACAATTAATAAACCTTTTGTTAAAATTTGTGAAGCTTGTTTTCTTGTTAAATATTCATCATCTATATTTAATATTTCCAATCTTCTACGTAGTTTTAGCAAATAACGCTTTATAAGTGGTATTTTTCTATATTGTAAATATAGTCTTTGAAATATAATATCTGCAGAAAATGCTGATTTCTGTGTTCCTCTTCTTAATTGCTGTAATTGTTTGTATTGGGAACTTTGCATTTTTTTTCTAATTTGCAAATAAGCAATAATTATTATTAGAAAAACAACACCTATCCCTATAAGTAGATATAATAATACATCATCTGACATTAAGGCTTTTACACCCCTTTCTTATTATTCTTTTGTCTTTCTTGGTCTTCCCACTCTTCTAACAGTTTTTGTTTCTTCTGTACTTGTTGAAGTTGTTTTTGAATTTCCCCAATGGTCTTCTACGAACTTATCAAATTCTGCTAAATCTTTGTCATCCATATTTAGTCTCATTTCTTGTATGTTATGGTCTGTAATTTTATTTGTTATAACATATTCGCCATCATGATATTCCATAATGTTTCTATATGTATATAATTGTTTATTTGTTATTTTTGTAAAATAATGTGTTGCATTATCAAAGAATTTTTCAAATTTTCCTTCTAATGTTTTTTCATTTCTAAAATCAAATGTATATTCATTCTTTTCTTCTACTGGTATACATTCTGTAACTCTTTCTATGTATCTTCTACCTCTAAAGTCTTTTACTAAGTGAATATCAAAGTTTAAAACTTGTACAACTTGTTCTTCTGCTGTTTTTTCGTTTGTGAACACACCAGTTCTAAGCATTGAGTTTCTTAATGCTGTAACTAAGTCTGGGAATGTTTTAGCATGGTGTGTAAACAATGTAAATTTAGAAGCAACCTGAGCTGCTTGAATCATCCAAGATGCAACCGGGTCAGTTGCAACCTCACCGATGATATTAACAGAACCATCAGTCTTTTTCTGAACGTCCAATCCCTCTTGTCCAGAAATTGTTTCTGTTTCTCTAAATGTTAAAATATTTCTTGTAGGATAAATTTTTCTTAAGTGAAGCTCGAATGCAGTTTCTTGAACCCTTATGTTCATTGTTTCATAAATATTTTCTATCATACCCATAAGCATTGTTGTTTTACCACAACCTTGCTCACCAGTAAGTGAAACTATACGAGCACCTTTTACTAAATATTTTAATAATGCAATTGCATCTTCTTTTCCTGGTTGTGTAATTAATTGTTCTAGAGTTGCACGTTTTACGTCGAATTTTCTTACGAAGAATGCCCATGTTTCAGAGAAACTTGGTCTAACAACAACAACACGAGAACCATCTTTCATTTCATTAATCTTATAACCATTTGTATCTGATAATTGTCCTGGGTTATTATATTTATAAATGTTTTGACAAACTCTTTTTAGTTCTGCTTCTGAACCAAAAGATAAGAATGCTAGACGTATAGATTTACCTTGGAAGAATATCCAAATACTATCACAGGCACGTGGTACTTTGTGTTCCATAACTTCATTTAAATAATCTCCATCTGTTTGTGCAACTTGGCTTAAGAAACTCTCTGGAAGTCCAGATACACCACCAGATACACCATCTATGTTCATATCTCTTACTTCATCTATAGAACTATATCCTTTATAATGTTGATATATTCTTTGTACAACTATATTTAATTTATCTGAGAAAGTAAGTACAAATCCTTCTCTTTCAAAAATATCATTTATTTCTTCCTCTGTTATTACATAACAAGGCTTAGCATCTCCAGCCACATACTTTAATGTATCTAATTCGTATTTCTTTATTATTTCTGTTAAAGCTTCATATCCAAACTCTTTTTTATACATATATATAATAATATCAAATTTGTCTTGTGGCGTAAGTAATGAAGGAATATCAAAAGGAATTGACTTTGATATATTTGTTTCATCTACTCCATACTCTTTAGAAAGTATATCGTAAATTAATTCTTTTACGTATTTTTTATCATTAACATCTCCATATGTACAGCCTTTCAAAGCCTTTTTTAATTCATACTTCTTGTTTTTTCTTCTTTTTAATTCTTCTTCTGTTAGCCCTAAATCATATAAATTTATTTTTGTGATTTCATCAAGTCTTTTCTTGATAAACTCAGTCATCTTTTGTAAAGTATATGTTTGATCATCAACATCTACTATTTTTTCTACTTCTGCATTCTTTTTCTTTTGTATATTTCTATATACTAAATATACAAATACTAAGGCAACAGCTAGTATTAATACAATATTAAGAATCATTTTTGAAACTCCTTCCTTAACTTATTTCATCATTTGCATTTCATCTATTTTATATAAAATTCCTTGTATTAACTCTTTTACATCATTTAAAAATTTTGCATTTCTATCTTTTTCTGATATTGTTTGCATTTTTAAGAAATAATCTACAACTAATCCCTCGTCACACGCATCAGAAAATAACGTGTTATATACTATTGGAAATAGTGAATCTTTAGTTCTTATAGATCTTAGGATATTTTTTTGTGTATACTTAGAAAATTTATCATATCTTCCAATATAACCAACAACATTATACATTTTTGAAGTATATCCTTCTTTTCTAGATGTTGCATAGCCTTCTATAGAATGACGTTTTTGAGTCATTCCATAAACCACTACATCTGACGCAGTTAAAATATCTTGTGACAATTGATTTATTCCTTTTTTTAAATCAACAATTACGATGTCATATACCATACTTGCTTTTTTTATTAAAGACACATAAAATGCATCTATTGTAGGTGTTTCTACGCCATCATATCCAGATAACACCTCTAATCTATCTTTAAAAATTATTCCTGTATAATCTTTTATTAATTCTGGAGACAATTTATTGCTTCCCTCTATTTTCATTAAACCTGTAACTCCAGATTCAATTCCTACTGATTTTTTAGTTAGATTTAATAAAGATAACAAATTAGTTTTTTGTGCTTGTGGCTTTAAATAAGCAGCATCTATTTCTTTATTATTTTCGTATGTAGAAATTAACAACACCTTTTTGTTGTGTTGTATTGCCATTTGAGTAGCCACAGCAATTGCTGTTGATGTTTGTCCTGTTTCTTTACCATCTTCTGTCCAAAAAGATACTATAGCCATTTTACTCTCCTTTTAAGCTTAAATTTCTTTCATTATTTTTCTTACTGCTGGTCCTTGAAGTTTTGGATCTATTTTAGCAACTACAAATTCCATCCCTGTCTTGTACATGCTTGTTAAATTTTCAAATCTAACTTTTGACACTTTTTGGTTATCTATAATTGCTGTTTTATCTCCCATTTCTAATGGAAAATATATTCTATCATCTTCCCACATAACTTTTGACCCTAATGATAAGTAATTTAAATAATCATCATCCTCTTTTGTAACTTCTCTTGCAAATAATACTTTTATCATTTTTATTGGAGTTGGAAACTCATTTAGAATTTCCAGCCCTCTCCTTACATCATATGTATCAAAAGATGTTACAAAGAAATTTTGCACTGCTTTATCTATTTCAAAATTCATTGCACTCTCAGCATTATCTATATCTAATAATATATAATCATATTCTAATGTATCTACAGTTCTATTTGTATATTCTGCTATTCCTTCTATATTTTTAAATCCAACTGCAATATCTATTTCTTCAAACTCTGTTATATAAGATAAAGTAGGATTTAACGCAGGTACAACATATTTGGCTTTTTGAGTAATCGTCGTATCTGCTATTAATACTCTCTTTCCTAATACAGTTAGAATTTTTGCAATATAAATTAACAAATCAGTTTTATCAAAAGCTCCTACAAATCCTACTTTTTTCATATTTCCTCCTAATTTAAATTAATTACTTGTTCCTGTACTTGTTGTATTAGTAGTTGTACTTGTAGCAGCTGCGTCTGCTGCTGCAGCTGCATCTTCAAGTGATTGTAAATATTGTTGTCTTAATTCTTTTTGTTGTGTAATGTGTTGTTCAACAGAAGATTCTAGGTTAGATTTTCTTTCATCTGAATCAACACTATTTATTTGATTATTAATATAATTTTCTCTTAAATTACGATTATATCTGCTTGCTATAGCTGCTTTTGCTTCGTCTACTATATTTGGATTTGAATCCATTAGATTTAGTGCTTCTGAACTTACTGGATATGTTGGTGTTGCAGCCACTTGCATTCCCGGATCTGTATATCTTGATACATACATTTCAACTGCTTTTAATTGATAAAGTTCTATAATTGCACTTGACATCGCAATTGATTCATCTTCTGATAAGTTTATATTTATCACACCTTCTGCTGGTGCTCCTGCAATTTCTGGAATTGATACTTGTTTCTTAGAAACAACTATGTAATCTTGTCCATTACCAAAACGTATACGAACATCTACGAAATCACCATCAACTAAATCTGTTGGTAATGATAACATGTTATATTCTTGTTTTCTTAAATCATTTGTAACTTGTTCTGAACTTGTTGTTAACATGTCTTTTGTTAAAATAGTTCCTGCTTTTAAATCTATTTTTGCTACTAAATCTGATCTAGGTTGTGATTGTCCTTCGTCAGAATAAAAATCAGATGCAGTTGCTACATTTTCCGGAACTACTGAAGCATCTGCAACATCTTGTGTTACATTAGGTTCTCTTGATGTATCTCCCTCTATTGCAGTAATTTGTATTCCTGAACCAGAAGAAACATCTGCAGATACAACATATACAGTTCTTTCTGCTGCTTTTATTGCATCTTGTTCTTTCTTTAAATTAATTAATTGCATAAATAGTAAAGCTATTACTATTGCTGCTATAATTAACATTACTAACATTCCTAATAAAAATGATACTCTTTTTTGTCTTTGCATTGGATTTGAAGCCATTTATTATTCCTCCTTAAATATTTAAAATTCAATATAATCTGATTTTATTTTACAACACTCTACCTTTTAAAACAATATATACAATCATTTCGTAATCTAAATATAATATTTTTGTAATATTTTAGTAACATTATAGCACAATATTTTCCAGCGCTTCTGCCACACCATTTTCATCATTTGTTTTTGTTATAAAATCAGCTACTTTTTTTACTTGTTCATTACTATGTCCCATAGCAATTCCACGCCCTGCATTTTTTATCATAAGTATGTCATTATTATTATCACCAAAAGACATAACTTCTTCTTGTTTTATATTTTCCAATTTCATAATTTCTTCTATTGCATACCATTTATCTACATTCTTACTACTAACTTCTGTGTAATAATAGCCTACTGAAATTTCTTTTGTTCCAGATTTTATTTTTTTCTGTGACATATGAGAAACTTCTAAAACATCTATGTTTGATATATTCTTTAGTTTTCTCAATATACTAGAAAATACAATCTTGCTTTCATCACATATTGTCATTTTTAAAAATTTATTTGTATTTAATTTCTTTACATAGTCATAAACATCTTCTACTATATTTATTTCTGTCTTTTTATCACTGCTCTTTTTGGTATTTTCGTAATTATAAAATGCAACATTATAATTTAAAGATTTAGCTATAACAGAACTTTCTGTATAAATATTATAATAAATACTGTTTTTTTCGCATAATTCTATTATTTCTAAAACTTTTTCCTTACTTAAATAATTTTCATATAAAATTTCATCTTTTTGCATATCATATAATACAGAACCATTACCAGAAATATAATACTTATTTGCACCTATTTCTTTCGCTATTGTAAGAACAGACTCTGAAATTCTTCCAGATGCTAAAACAACCAAAATTCCTTTTTGTGTTACTTGTTTTATTACATTTTTAGTATATTCTGTAACTTCTCCATACCTATTTAATAAAGTTCCATCTAAGTCAATTGTTATTAATTTATACATAATTTTATTCCTTTCTACTTTTCACTACAATACTATATATTATTATCAATTTTTTTACAATATATATCTTTTTAATTTACAAATTTTTTCCAGAATATTTTTTTATGTTTTACACATCATATATATTGAAAAGGCAAAGTACTTTTCAATGATTTTTTACAATCCTAGGAGGTGAAATTTAAAATGGCATATTCAAATTCAAATAAAAAATTAGTTCCTGAAGCAATGAACGCTTTAGATAAATTCAAATATGAAGTAGCTTCTGAAGTTGGTGTTAACTTAAAAGAAGGATATAATGGTGATATCTCTTCAAGAGACGCTGGTAGAATAGGTGGAAACATGGTTAAGAAAATGGTTCAAAAATATGAAAACGAAATGTTAAATAGATAGTTTCCATTTTAAACTTTTTAACGGATTCAAGAATTTTTAAACATAGCTTTATGTTAGAAAATCTAGAATCCGTTATCTTTTTGGCCAACCAAAAATCATAACCACCCGTGAACGGGTGGTTTGCTCATCCCCTAGAAGGGGAATTACTTGCTCACCACCTAAAAGGCGGTATTGAATATT
>USBY01000033.1 GCA_900553015.1 uncultured Clostridium sp.
TAGAAAAAGAAATAACAGGAATAGTAGTAAATGGAGAAAGTAGAACACCAACAAATGGAAAATTAGAAAGAATAGAAATATATAGAAAAGACGTAGAAAAAACAAATATACAAATAGTATATAGAATAAGAGTAATAAATAATGGAGAAGTAGAAGGAGCAGTAACAATAGAAGATAAATTACCAGAAGGAATGAGTTTAGCAAATAATGACGGAACATGGGAAGAACAAGATGGAGTATTAAGAAAAATAATACCAGAAATAAATCCAGGAGAAACAAAAGAATATACAGTAGTACTAGACTGGAATACAGCAGAAAACAACATGGGAGAAAAAGATAACATAATAAGTATAGTAGATACACAAAATGTACCCGGATTTATAGATAACAATGATAAGGATAATACATCAAATGCAAATGTAATAATAAGCGTAGAGACTGGAGAATTACCAATAGGATTAATACTTGCATTAGTAGCATTAGTAGGCTTAGAAACAATAACATTAAGATATGCAGTAGTATTAACAAAAAGACAAAAGAAAAAATAAATAAGAAATAAAAATACGAATAACTAAAAAAGCACTTTAAAGTGATATATATCACTTTAAAGTGCTTTTGTTTATGTGAATGGATGTTAAGCAAATAGGAAAAAAGAAACGTCCCCAAATCCCGAGAACGTTCTAAACTATACTTTTTATAACCATTCACCATATTTTTTAATATATCTGTGTTTTGCAAATTGAGCAATTATACAATAAACAACTGGTGTTAAGAATATTAATGCCATATATCTTAATGGAATTGCAACCAATCCAATTGCAGCTCCTAATGGAGTAAATGGAACTAAGATTGCAAGTAATGATACTATTATAGATGACATATATACTGGTTTTGCTGCATTACTTTGTATAAATGGAACTTTAGCAGTTCTAATAATATGCAATCCAAATAAATTAGATATTATACCATAAGAGAACCATATAGTTTGGAATAATGCTGCATCATTAGGTCCTAATTTAAATACAAACCATAACATAGCAAATACAATTAAATCAAAACATGAACTTAAAGGTCCCATTGAAATCATAAACCTTTTAATTGCTTGCATACTCCATTTTCTAGGCTTCTTTAAAGCTTCTTGATCTACATTATCAAATGGTAAGGTTAATTGTCCAATATCATATAAAAGACTTTGTACAAGTAATTGAATTGGAGTAATAGGGAAGAAAGGTAACAAAATACTTGCAATCAATACTGATATAACTTCACCGAAGTTAAAACTTACAGCAAGTTTAATATACTTTAATAAGTTTGAGAATGTTTTTCTTCCTTCTGTAACACCATCTAATAAGACATTTAAATCTTTTTCTAATAGAATGATATCAGCAGTTTCTTTAGCGATATCAACAGCTGTATCAACAGAGACACCAACATCTGAATTAGTAAGAGAAGGTGTATCATTAATACCATCACCCATATATCCAACTACATTTCCACTTGTCTTTAATAGACGAATAATTCTTGCTTTTTGGATAGGTGATAATTTAGCAAATACATTATGCTTTCTTTTTAACAATCTAATTACGCCATTATCAGGCAATTTATCAATTTCACTTCCAAGAATAATTTTATGTGTTTTTATACCTACTTTTTTGCAGATACAATTTGTAACTTCTGCATTGTCTCCTGTTAAAACTATAACTCTAATACCTGCTTCGTTCATACGTTTTATTGCCATAGCTGCAGATTCTTTAGGAGGATCTAAGAAACCAATAAATCCTGTAAGAATCATATTAGACTCGTCACTTACATCAAAATTTGCTTTACCAGTAACATCTTTTTCACAAACAGCAATAACTCTTAAACCATCTTTATTTAAATCTGTAGATATCTTTTTAATATTCTTTTTTATTTCTGGCGTAATATTAGAAATTTCATCTTTATAAGATACTTTTGTACAAATATTTAAAATTTCTTCTACAGCACCTTTTGTAATCATTTTTAAATGACTTGATTTATCTGTAACTATAACAGATAGCATTCTTCTAGTAAAATCAAATGGAATCTCATCAACAACTGCATAGTCATCTTTTAAATGGTCTAAGCCATTTTCTAATGCACGTGCAATAACTGCTTTATCTATATTTCCATCTAATCCAGTTTGATGATAAGAATTTAAAAAGGCATCTTCTAATACACCTATATCTTCGTTACCATGTATATCTAAATATTTTTCTAAAACTATTTTATCTTCTGTTAAAGTTCCTGTTTTATCAGTACAAAAGACATTCATAGAACCAAAACTTTCAACAGAATCTAGTTTTTTTACGATGGTTTTCTTTTTAGACATTCTTACAGCACCTTTAGATAAACAAGAAGAAAGAATTACAGGAAGTAGTAAAGGTGTAATTCCTATTGCTATTGCAACAGAAAAAGTAAAAGCTACCAGTAAATCGTGTTTCCAAGCATTAACTATAAATGTAAGTGGAATCATAAATAGCATAAATTTAGTTAATAATTTACTTATATTTTCAATTCCTTTTTGGAATTCTGTCTTTGGTTTTCCAGATGTAATTGTATGTGCGACTCTACCAAAATAAGTATCATCTGCAACTTTTACAACAACGCATTTGGCGGAACCACTTACAACATTTGTTCCCATAAAACATATATTGTCTAAATCAGTTATGCTTTCTAATTCATCAATTGACTTTAATTCAGAATCTGGAACTTTTTTTATAGAGTCAGATTCTCCAGTAATAGATGATTGTCCAACAAATAAGTCTTTTGCTTCTAATATTCTTAAATCTGCAGGAACTAAATCACCAGCAGATAAAAAAACTATATCTCCTACAGTAAAATCTTTAAAAGGAATTTTTTGCTTTTCTCCATTTCTAATGACTGTACCTTTGGTTTGTACCATTTCTTTTAGTTTTTCTGCTGCTTTGTTAGAACGATATTCTTCGAAAAATTCAAGAAATGTACTAATAAGAACCAAACAAATAATAACGATTATATTTGCTGGATTTGGGATAGCAGGCAAAATAATGTCTGTATAAATTAAAACAAGTGATATCCCTAAAAGTATGGCATTAAATGGACTAAATAAACTTTCAAAAAAGTAGTGATACCAACGTTTGGGTTTAGCTCCACTTATTTGGTTAGCACCATATTTTTTTTGATTTTCAGCTACCTTGGAAACTGTTAATCCTGCCATGTTTATATTATATTTTTTTATAAAATCATTTTTGTTAGTTAGTGCTAAATCTCCATATTCTTTTTTTACATCAAATTCTTCAATCTTTTGTGACACTTTAATTTCCCCTTCCTAAATAATTATGTATTGATAATAAATTTATATTTGTATTTGGAATAGTAAATTATTCTTCTAATAGTATTTTACAAATATCTCTAGTTGAATATTTTTTTGCAAGTAATTTTGCGTTAACTTTCATCTGTTTAAATTTTTCTGGATTATTAAGTAACGAGTGTAGAGTTTCATTAATATTCGTACTAGATTTTATCCATATTCCAACACCTTTTTCTTCAAGAAATTCTGCATTTTGAAATTCCTGCCCAGGAATTGGGTTAATAACGATAATAGGAAGTCCAGAAGCTAAGCTTTCTGATGTAGTAAGTCCACCAGGTTTGGTTACAACTAAATCTGAAACACTCATAAGTTCTGGAACGCTATTTGTATATTCCATAATTTTTATGTCTTCTGACATATTAGAATTGTCAGCAAGTTCTTGAAATTTATTTTTCATTTTTATATTTTTACCAGATATAGCTACGATTTGAATATTATCAAAATCATTTAATAATGAACTTAAAACTTTTAATGTCTTGGTTTTACCAAGTCCAAATTCGCCACCACCAAAAAATAGGATGGTTTTCTTATTTTCTTTTAATCCAAATTGCTTTAAAATTTCTGCTCTATCAAAATTTAATAAAAACTTATTTGACAAAGGTATTCCTGTTGCAAATATTTTTTCTGCTGGCACTTTTTTCTTTATTAAATCTTCTTTCATTTTATTATGTGCAACAAAGAAATAATCAATACATTTTTTACCTACTAACCATTGGTCATGTGGTGCAAAATCGGTCATGATTGATGCTATCTTGCAATTTATTTTATTATGCTTTTTTAAATAACTACACATCTGGCTTGCAAAAGGATGTGTAGAAATAATTAAATCTGGCATATATTCTTGTAATAATGTATTTAATTTTCTAGCTAGTATTTTATTAGATGTGCTAGTTAGTTCTGCTACTGGCCCCTTCTGAGATGTGTAATAAATAGTTCCCCAAGCCCAAGGAGCTTTTTTTGCCATTTCCTTATATGCAGCAGTAGTCAATTTTTCTAAACGTTTATTAACATATTTCATACAGTCAATTATTTCTGTTTCTACATCTGGATAATTGTTTTTTATATAATCATTAATTGCATTTGCGGCAGACAAATGGCCACCACCATATGATGCATAAAAAATTAAAACCTTTTTCATTTTTTTCTCCTATAAAATTTAATTCCAAAAAAATTCTACCACAAACTATTAAAAAATAATAGAAAAACTTGAATAAATTTGGAATTTTTACACAAAATATTTTAAAGAAAAATTTGGAGAAGATGATAGATTGGAGGAAGTAAATTGAAAAGGTATTATAAAATATTATTTCTAATGATAACAGTTTTATTACTTATAGTTTTAATAAATGTTATATCAAAAGATGATTCTAGTAATGTTTATGCAGCTTCTAGCAGTTCAGCGTCGGATTTACAATTAATGGCAAGAGCAATTAATGGCGAAGCAAGAGGAGAACCATACGAAGGACAAGTTGCAGTTGGAGCTGTTATTTTAAATAGAGTTAGAAGTTCAAGTTTTCCAAATACTATAGCAGGAGTTATTTATGAGCCAGGAGCTTTTACAGCAGTAGCAGATGGACAGATAAATGTTCCTATTGCAGAAAATTCTACTGTATATAAAGCTGCACGAGATGCGTTAAATGGTTGGGACCCAACAGGTGGAGCAATATATTATTTTAATCCGGATACAGCAACAAATAAATGGATATGGTCAAGACCACTTATAAAACAAATTGGAAAACACAGATTTTGTAAATAGGAGGATATAAAATGGGTTTAAAGGAAAAAGTTATAGACTGGAAAAACAGATTAAAAGATAGACATATGTTAACAATTATTGTTACTTTAATTGCAATAATAGCAATTCTTGCAATGGTAATTTATAAGAAACAAACAGAATATAGACAAGCATCAGAGAATTCATATAACCAAGCTTTTTATGAATTAGTAGATTATGTACAAAATGTAGAAAATTATTTGGGTAAATCTTTAATTTCTACAACACCGGAACATGGAGCAGAAACTTTGACAAAAGTATGGAAAGAAGCAAATCTAGCTCAAACATATCTATCACAATTACCAATAAGCAGTAACGAACTAGAAAACACATCAAAGTTTTTAAACCAAGTAAGTGATTATAGTTATTCACTATCAAGAAAAAACATAAATAATGAATCTCTAAGTCAAGAAGATTTAGATAATTTAAAAGAACTACATGAATACAGTGTAAATTTAGAAAATGTATTAAATCAATTATCAAACGATATTAATAATGGAAGAATAAAGTGGGGAGAACTTACTAAAAAGGGAAGTAGTGTATTTGCACAACAAGTTAGTAATATTTCAAAAGATAGTTTTGGAAATATAGAACAAGAATTTCACGAATATGCAGGTTTAATTTATGATGGAGCTTTTTCTGAACATATTACAAAAGCAAAGAAAGTAGGTCTTACTGGTGAAGACATAGACGAAGAAGCTGCTAAGAATATTGCTATGGATTTTGTTGGCAGAGATCAAATTAAAGAAATTAATTCTAATGGTTTAGCAGAAAATGCTGATATTCCAACTTATGATTTTAATGTGAAATTAAATAATCAGGATGATTCTAATGAACTTAATATATCTATAACTAAAAAAGGTGGACATATCTTATTTAGCAATTTTAACAGAGATGTAGAAGTGGAAAATATAGATGATGAAACAGCAAATAAAATTGGTTTAGATTTCTTGAATTCAAAAGGATATACCAATATGAAGAGAACTTATTATTTAAAAGAAGAGGGAGTTATGACAATAAATTATGCATATGTACAAAATGATGTAACAATGTATCCTGATTTAATAAAATTAAAAGTAGCATTAGATAATGGAGATATTTTAGGAATAGAGACACAAGGATATTTAAATTCACACACAGAAAGAAATATACCAGAAGTAAAAATATCAAAAGAAGATGCTAAGAAAACATTAAATAAAAATTTAGAGATAAAATCAGAAGGATTAGCAATTATTCCAACCGAATATAAAACAGAAATTCTTTGCTGGGAATTTAAAGGAACAGTAGACGATACAGATTTCTTAGTATATATTAATGCAGAGACAGGTAAAGAAGAAGATATTTTAACAATAGTAAATACACCAAATGGAACCTTAACTATGTAAACCTTTGAACTTTAGGGACGGGGTTAAAAGTTCATATATTCTGTTAACTTAGCCTATATACTAAATAACGAGGATAATGTCTTAATCAAAAGATAATTTGACTATAATAGAAAGAAATAATAAAAAAGAGTACTTAAATGGACGTAGAAGCCATTTTAAGTACTCTTTAAACATATGATAAGTTGACAATAACCCAAAATTAGCGTAAAATGGAAGAGAAGATTTATTAGAAATAAAAGGAGATTTTTTATGCTGAATAATAATAGATTTCTTGAGAAGATAACATCAAGAACAAAAATATATTTAGCAATTATAGCACTTCTATTAATTATTATATGTATAAATAAGCCTGTGTTTATAGTTCCAGGAATAATCTTATTCATATTAATAATTATTTATTCTTATTGGACAAATAGCAAGCGTAATGCAGAATTATCAAGACAGATTCAAAACTTGACTATGACAATGGATGGAACTGCTAAAAAGTCATTAATAAATTCGCCTTTTCCATTAATAATTATAGAAACAACAGGTAATATCATATGGAAAAGTTCTAAATTTGTTTATGAATTTGCAAATATAGATATAAACAATTATTTAATAGATATATTAGAAGAGATTAAAGAAGATATAGAAGCACAGCAAGATAAAAAACAAAAAACTATTACTAAAAAAGTTCAGATAGGTAATAAAATATATAGTGTTTTAGGTGAATATATTCGTTCAAAACAAAATGATAAGTCTGAATACATAACAATATTGTATTTCTTAGATATAACACAAATTATGAAAGAAAAGAAAAAGTATGAGGATTCTAGAACTTGTGTTGGAATTTTAACTGTAGATAATTATGAAGAAATTATCCAAAGAATAGATGTAGAAAATAGACCACAAGTTATTGCTGAAATAGAAAAGGTAATTTACGACTGGGCAGCATCTACTGGTGGAATAGTTGTTAAGAATGACAGAAATACATTTGTATATGTTTTTGAATATAAATATTTAAAAGAAATTAAAGAAAATAAATTTGATATATTGGATCAAATTAAAGAAATAAATGTTGAAGCTGGAATCCAATTAACTTTAAGTATTGCAATATCAATAGATGGGGATACAAATTATGATAAATATAAAACAGCACTAGAAAGTATGGATATTGTTCTTGGAAGAGGTGGGGACCAAGCTGTTGTAAAAGAAAATGGAAAATATACATTCTTTGGTGGTAGAACTGAAGAAGTAGAAAAGAGAACAAAAGTAAAAGCAAGAACAGTTGCTCATGCTTTAGAAAATTTAATAAAAGAATCAGATAATATTTTAATTATGGGTCATTCAAATGGAGATATAGATTCTATGGGCTCAAGTCTTGGAATTTATAGGCTAGCCAAAACATTAGAAAAAGAAACAAATATAGTAAATAACACATATGGTATGACCTTAAGTAAATTTATAGAAGAACTAGAAAAAGATGATGAGTACAAAGATGCTATTATTGGTAAAAATGAAGCTTTAAACAAAGCTACAAATAAAACTTTATTAATAGTTACAGACACTCATAAGCAAAATTATGTAGAAGTACCAGAATTATTAGATAAGGTTGGTCAAATTGTTGTTATAGACCACCATAGAAGAAGTACAGATTATATAGAAAATGCAACACTAACATTCCAAGAGGTTTATGCATCTTCTGCTGCAGAATTAGTAACAGAAATTTTACAATATACAGATGTAAAAATAAAACTTAAACCTATAGAAGTCGAAGGCTTGTATGGTGGAATTATGGTAGACACTAAGAACTTTACTTTTAAAACAGGTGTAAGAACATTCGAAGCAGCAGCATATTTACGTAAATGTGGTGTTGATATAATCAAGGTTAAAAAATGGTTCCAAAGCGATTTAAATAGTTATAATGAAATTGCAAATATTGTTAAAAATGCAGAAATGTATGATAATTCTATTGCAATTGCTATATATGATAAAGAAGATAAAGATGCAAATCTAATTTGTGCAAAAGCTGCGGATGAATTATTAACTATTTCTGATATTACAGCATCATTTGTACTTGGAAATGTAGGCGATAAAGTATGTATAAGCGGTAGATCTATAGGTGATGTAAATGTACAACTTATACTAGAAAAACTTGGTGGTGGCGGTCATATAACATTGGCTGGAGCGCAAGTTGAAGGTATGACATTAGAAGAAGTTAAACAAGAATTAATAAATAGAATTAATGAATATTTTTCAGAGATAGCAAATTAAAATATGGATTTTAAGGGATTTGGGGACGTTCTTCGAATCCCTTTTTTTGTTATAGAAAATAAGTTACATTAATTTTGTTTTGCAGTTGATATACAACAAATTGACAAATTATGTAAAGTGAACTATAATTAATATGTTATGTGTTGTTGGTATCCTAAGGAGGGAAATTTTATGCTAGAATTATTTGTCATCATTGTGTTTTTCCTGTTAGTTTCTTTAGCATTTCTACCATATTTGGCAGTTATACTTTGGGTTCTCCAAATAGGTAATGAAATGGACAATGCAGTGTCAAAAAAGGAACGGTTTAAAGGATATTTCTACATAGTTCTATTAATTGTAGGAATGCTTGTACATGTTTGGTTAGTTTACTATTAGTGGACTAACAAAGATTATTTGTTTTTTACAACACAGAACTGGAAGCCTCCTCGTGGAGGTCTTTTTCAGTTATAGAGCTATAGATATGCGATGTTTCTGCAATGAAAGTATACATAAAGTAATTGCGAGATATGCACATGGCATTTTTGCTAATAGCTCTTTACTGGTTAAAAAATAAGGAATTTTTCTTGTTGATAAAAATATGTGGAAATTGTGGAATACACAAAAGTTATGTGGATAAAAAATAGGTGGATAACACGAAACTGTTAATATAAAAGGGTGGATAATGTGGATAACTATGTGGATAATCACAAAATAGACATAAAAACAACAAAAAACTACAAAAATTGATAAAATATTAAAATTATAAATTTAATATAAAAATATTTGAAAAAAAAATTAATATATGTTACTATGTAAAAAAACGAGGTGATAATATGTCAGATGATAGAAAAATAGAAGTTATAAATGGAAATGGGGATGATTTAGAAATATCACCAGTATATGACCATTTAGATATTGAAAAACCAAATACAGAGAAAAAGAAAGAAATAGTTATACCAAAGGAAAAGAAAAAAGAAGATAAGGATGTAGAAGAAAAAGATACTGATGAAGAAGAATAGGCAACATTGCATTAAATGTTGCCATATTTTTTTGCTTTTATGATAATATAGCTTTATAAAGACTGAAAAATAGGTAGAAATCATGGATTGTAAAAATTAATTTTAGTTTTTAAGCTTAAAGTATTGACAGTTACTGACAAAAATGTTATTATATATCTTGTCCGAAGAAATGGGTCAGTAGCTCAGTTGGATAGAGCATTGGCCTTCTAAGCCAAGGGTCGGGGGTTCGAATCCCTCCTGGCTCACCATTTTGGGAAAACCATACAAGTATTGAATATCAATATTTTGTATGGTTATTTTTTTTCAAAGAATCCAATAAGTGTGCAATAGAAATTTAAATCATAAAATTTAAATTATTGAATAAAACAGAAAGAAGAGGTAGTAAATGGAATTAACAGAAGAAGAAGCACTAAATTTATTAAATAATTTTAAAAATACAGTAAAAGACACAACTTGGATTGAACATTCAATTTGTGTAGGAAATACAGCAGGTAGAATTGCAGAGAAATTAAACTTAGATAAAGAAAAAGCAAAAGTCTGTGGGTATATTCATGATATAGGTAAAGGAACAGCTGAATTTGAAAATCATCCAATGCAAGGATATAAGTATATAAAAAGTCTAGGATATGAAGATGAGTATGCTAATATTTGTTTGACACATTCGTATTTAAATAATGATATAAATTGTGTAGCAGCTGAGATGCATTCAAAAGATATAAACTTTATAGAAGACTTTATAACAAAGCATGAATATACAATTTATGATAAATTAATAACATTATGTGATTTGCTTTCTACGAAGGTGAATGTAACAATAGAAAAAAGATTAATAGATATATATGATAGACGAGGAATACATAAAAATACAGTATACCATCTTAGAGAAGCACAAAAACTAAAGAAGGAATTTGATGAAATGTTAGGATATAGTGTATATAAATTATTTCCTGAAATAATAGAAAATTTATAATTTAAAATTAAAAGTTGGTTTGTTTTTATCAAAAAATTTGAAAAATAAATAAGATTATCCTAACAGATATTAGTAATGAGCAAATAATTATAGAATTGAAAAAATAAAATCGACATTTATTTACAAAAAATTAAAACTTTTCATGAATAAAAAGCATATAAAAAACGACATAATAATAGTAAACATATTAAAATTTAGAAAATATGCAATTATTTATGAGGAGGAAAAGATGAAAAGTAAATTTTATATAAAAGCTTTATTAATAATATTATTGGCTGTTTCTTTAATAACTATACCAAATATAAGTAATGCTACAGAAAGAACAGCTAATGATGAAAGCACTCTAACAAGTGCAATAGCAAGTGCTACAGATGGTGATGTTATTAATTTATCTCAGGATATTACAATAACAGCTCCAATTGAAGTTTCTGGTAAATCAATAACTATAAATGGTAATGGTCATAGTATTATTGCTGGGTATACAGGAACATCCGGAAATAAAACAATTTTATCAGCAGTTTCAACTGGAAGTGTTATTAAATTAAAAAATATTACATTAAAGAATAGCCCTAAATATGGTGTACAAGCATATGATGGTGGAAAAGTAATTTTAAATCAGGTTACTCTTTCTAACAATGCATATGGTGGAGTTTTAATAAATGGAGGAACTGCAGAAGTTATTAATTTATCATTGATAGGAAATAAGACAGGTATAGAGATTTCAAAATCTAAATCTATAACATCTAATAATGAGCCAACATTAATAATGAATGGTAAATTAACTTCTGATGCAACAGATAATGTTATATATTTAGCAAATGATCCAAATGATAATACTACTAAATTTGTTATAGAAAATACTGATAATACAGAAAATAAAATTTTAGCGAGTGGAAATAAAGTTGTAGTAACAGATGTAAATAATAATATTTTATACACGAGCAATGAGACAACAAAGCAAATAGATGTTGAGGATTATGAAGAAAATCATCCAGAAACAGAAGAAAATAATACGATTGAAAACGATAAAGTAGAAAATCCACATACAGGAGATTCAATTTTAGGATATGTTGCAACAGGAATAATAGCTGTAATGGGAATTGCAATTTTAACAAAGAGAAATAATAAATAATAGAAAAATAAGGTGGAAATAAAATTTCCATCTTATTTTTTATATAGTAAATATTATTCAGCAGTAATGACATCTGTATCAATAACTATATCTGGTTCAAGCAAAAATGTACGTTCAAA
>USBY01000034.1 GCA_900553015.1 uncultured Clostridium sp.
AAAATAAATATTACAATAATAAATATATTTATTTTTTTAGGTTTATTAGCTTCATTTTCTATATTTATCGTATAAACTTTTAAATCTCCATTTTCTGCAGTAACTTTTATATTAATTATTCTTTCTTCTTGTGAAACACTTACATTTCCTATTCCTTCAATTTTTGCATTTTCATTATCTGCTTCAGCAGTTACATTAAATGTATTAATATTATCATCTTTTACATATATTGTATATGTTTCATTTTGTCTGCTAAATTTTGGATATAAATCATATCCCTCTATATTCAAAGATTTTAAATAGTTGTCACTTGATTTTCCCACATAGTAATCTGCTGTTACTGCGTTATTTTTGCTTTCTTCATATTCTTTTTCTTTCTCTGCTGCCTCTTCTTCTGTAAAATCAGCATAACCTGCGCTATTAGGTGGTACAGGTATATCTACCAGTCTAGGTGTTTCTGCAAAAGATAAACTTGCAAAAGACATCATGCATATTAAGATAGTAATAAATATAGTTATTTTTAATCTCATGTTTTCTCCTTTCAAAATAAATTGCATTCTAATATAAGTAAAATGGTAAATTAATTATAAAACTAATTTACCATTCTCCTTTCTAAATTATTCTTAGATATCTTGAAGCTACAAAGCCCTTAGTTCCATCATCAAGAATTACCAAATCCCACGTATATCCATCTGCAAAATAAGCATCTTTCAATATTCTAGTTCCTGTAGTACCATCTCTAAAGGTTCCCAGGCTAGTATAGCTTTGACCTGGTCCAATTCTAATATTAACACTTCCTGTAGTTGATATTGCTACTCGTTCATTGCAATTTGTAACATCATTTATAAATTGTAAATAATCTCCTGAACAATATCCTACTGTTCCTGATGGAGTTATTACCCTCTGCCATCCATTTTCATATCTTTCTATTGAAAGCAATACAGTTCCGTTTTGTAATCTTTCACCTTCAATTTCTGCATACTGTGTTCCAGGCCCAGTTCTAACTATCAATGAAGTTTGTATGTCATAAACTTGAACACTTTTTGGTCCTTGATCTGTAATCGAAGGATATCCTGTATCTCCTCCTGTCTGTCCCGATGGTCTTGCTGCAGGTGTCTCTGGCATATTTTCATATACTGGTATAATAAATTTAATTGTATTATCTAAAGTTCCCGTATCTACATATGCTCCTCTAAAAGTACGTGCTTCACTATATGCTGCTGATAAGTTTTGCATATATTGATGAGTATAAAAGCCTCCTGGACTATTTGGGTTTACATCAAACTTATTTAAATATAATGTATTCTGTTTAGCATCTAAATAATTTTGTTTTACAAAAGTAATTCCACCTTCTATACCTTTTTGCATACTATCCCAGCCTTGTTCTTTAGCTTTAGCAAGTGCTGTTGCAAAATCATTTCCTACCTGTGCACCAATATTGAATGGATTAAAATACTGTTTTCCATCTCCTCCATCCATGTAAATTGTTATTGAACCATTTCTTCCTTGTTCTTGGAATAATCTTGCGATTATATAATAAGGATTAACATTTTGATGTTCACATGATATTCTAACATCTTCTGCAAAATTATTTAAAAATGTTCCATTTACTTGATATTGTATTGAATCTAGTGTAGCACCACTGTTATAATAATCTGCTAAATCTACAAATTGGAAAGCATCTACATCATTTAAAAAGTTTCTAGTATCCATGAAATATGCTATTCCATTATATGAAGCTGATGCCCAATTTCCACTTACATATGGGTTAGGTGCTATCCAATCCCCTTTATATACATTTGTATCTACTAAATTAGCTTTTCTACTATCATACTCATATTCTCCTTGAACTGCTGTATAAAAATCGATTCCTGTATATAAAACTTCAAATTGCCAATTAGGATGATTTATTACTAATTCATTTACTCTTTCTTGTATTCCTGGATACTTATTTGTATCTATATTTATTCCACAATTTCCAAATACAAATAATTGTGCTTGTGTACCATTTCCTTGATATCCTCTTACATTAATTCCTAAATTAATATCTCCATTTTCTACATCCATATATAAACCATTAGCTTTAGAAACTATATTATATGCACCAGTACCATCTGGAATTAATATCCATTTTTGATTATTATTATTTGCATTCTTTTCATTTTGCTCTATATTATTATCACTCATAATTTCTAGAACTTTGTCAGAATGTACAGCGGTAATAAAATAATATCCATTCTCATAAGTTAATGTAAATTTTTCTTGATTTACTCCATGATATGACCATAATTGCAAATTAGCTCCATTTTCCATACTGCCTTCTGCAATATCAAATCCAATATCTTGGTTTATTTTTGTTACTATTTTATATAAACCATCTTCCATATATCTTGTGGCTTTTGATGTTTGTTTAATAAACTTGAATTCTTGTGCTGCAGAATTATTACTTTCATATAGTCTTACATTAGAACCATTTGCTAAATTACCGTTTTCAACATCTAAACATAGTCCACTTGCTTTTGAATGAATTGAATAACTTCCATTTGCATCCTTTGTTATAAACCATTTTTGTGCTGCAGAACCATTGTATTCATATTGCCATACATTTGTATAGTTCGTTGTTCCTCCATTTTCTGCATCTAGAACTTTACCAGAATTTACATTTGTTATTATATAACAGCCATCTGCTTCTAAATATTGCAAATTAAATTCCTTTTGAATGTTATTATCAAACCATTCCCAAATTAATACATTTGCTCCATTGTTTCTTGAACTACCATCTATATCTAAACCTAAATTTTCATTGTTAAATAACGCTATTCTATAAGTTCCATCTTCTATTGTTCTTTCTGTTCCTATTTGAATAAATTGAAATCTTTGTGAGTTTGTTCCGTTATCTTCGTACATTTGTATTTTTATTCCATCAGAACAATTTGCAGATGGTACATCTATATAATAATTATTACATTTTGAAATTATGCTGTAAGTATTATTACCTTCATCTTTAATTATCCATTTTTCTTGATCTGTTCCTTGTTCGTCTTGTTGAATTATTGTAGTTCCATTTTTTACATTTACATTATCAACGGCTAAAACTTTATTAGATAATTTTGATTTTATTGTGTAATAACCATCTCCATTATATGTTATTTCAAAATTCTGTTGAGTTGCTTCCCAGTTTCCCCATAGCTGAATTTGTTTTCCATTATCTAAAGAACCATCTGTAATGTCAAAAACTTGTGAAGAATTTATAGCAGTTCCTATCTTATAGATTCCATCTTGTATTGTTTGTGTTCCTTGCATTGGAGTTCTATCGGTTAAATAAAATTTTTGTGCATCAGAACTGTTTTCTTCATATACTTGTAACTTAACTCCATTACTTGCATTTGCTGAAGGTATATCTATGCAATAATCATTTGATAATGAAACAAAAGTATATTTATTATCACCAAAAGATTTTATACTCCATTTTTCTTTAATATCTCCACTAGCTGTTTTCTGAATAACTTGATTATTATCATTTACTGCTAATACTTTATTAGAATTCATTGCAGTTATTGTGTAATAACTTGTGTTATAAGTTATTTTATATCTTTGTTGAATAAACCCATCTGAATCCCATAGCTGTAATTGTGTACCATCACTAGTAGAATTATCAGTCATATCAAAAGCTTTACTAGAATCTAATGCAGATGTTATCTCATATATTCCGTCTTCTACAGTTTTTTCTATTTGATTATCGAGTTTTATAAACATAAATTGTTGTGCTACAGAATTGTTTCCTTCATATATTTGGACATTTCCTCCATTTGCAATATTCCCATTTGATATATCCAAATATAAGCCACTATGTTTTGATATTATGCTATAACTTCCGTTATTATTCTTTACTATCTTCCATTTTTGTGAAGAAGTACCGTTCTCTTCATATTGCCATACATTTGTACCATTTGTATTTCCAGCATTTTCTGTATCTAGAAGTTTTCCTGAATTTACATTTGCTATTGTATAATAACCATCTGTTTCATCATATTTTATATTAAATTTTTTCTGTATATTATTTTCTTCATACCATTCCCATAATAGTACATTTGCTCCATTATCTTTTGAACCACCATTTATATCTAATCCTATATTTTGATTACTAAACATCGCAATTCTATATGTTCCATCTTCTAATGTCTCTTGTGGCTTTGTAATTTTTATAAAATAAAATTGTTGAGCAACTGACCCATTACCTTCATATACTTGAACATTTCCTCCATTAGCAATGTTTCCATTTTGTATATCTAAATACAATCCATTTGATTTTGCTATTATGCTATAGCTTCCATTTGAATTTTTTTGTATTATCCATTTTTGTGCATCTGATCCATTTTCTTCATATTGCCATACATTAGTCCCATTAGATGTACCTCCGTTTTGCACATCTAATACTTTATTGGAATTTTTATTTCTTATTATATAATATCCATTACCATCGTATTCTATATCAAATTGTTTTTGTAAATTATTTTCTTCATACCATTCCCATAATAGTACATTGGCTCCATTATCTTGTGAGCCACCGTTTATATCTATCCCGATGTTTTGGTTACTAAACATGGCTATTCTATATGTTCCGTCTTCAATTGTCCTTTCTGGTTTTGAAATCTCTATGAAAGTAAATTGTTGTGCACTAGAACCATTTTCTTCGTATACTTGTACATTTGCTCCAGGTATAATATTTCCATTTTGTATATCTAAATATAGTCCATTTAATTTTGATATTATACTATAACTTCCATTTGTATTCTTTTGTATTATCCATTTTTGTGCATCTGATCCATTTTCTTCATATTGCCATACATTAGATCCATTTGTCATTCCTGCATCTTGCACATCTAATACTTTATTAGAATTTTTATTTCTTATTATATAATATCCATCATTACCATATTCAAGTTCAAATTGCTTTTGTACATTATTTTCTTCATACCAATCCCATAAAAGCACATTTGCTTCATTATCTTTTGAACCACCATTTATATCTAATCCTATATTTGGATTACTAAACATTGCTATTCTATATGTTCCATCTTCTATTACCTTTGAACTTTTTGTTTCTATTTTTGAGATTGTATTAGTATTATTCTGTATTTCTAAATCTTGAATAAATGATTCATCTTCATTGAGTTCTTCCATTTCATCTTCTTGATTTGTTTCTTCCACTAATGTATTATTTATTATTTCATTGTCAATAATATTATTACTATCTAAAATTAAATTATTATCTATTAAGTTGTTGTCAGCAAAAACTAAAGTACAAATAGAAAAAACTATTGTAATTATAGCTGCTGTTATTTGCATATATTTTTTCTTCATTAAAGCCCTCCCTATTAATAAAAATAATAATCCCTCTTTTATTTTTATTAATTACTTTTCTTTAGTAATATTGTCAATTTCATTGTTTTCTCTGACATTGTTATACTCATTAACTAAATATAATGGCCTATTTTTTGTCTCATTAAATATTCTTCCTAAATATTCTCCAATTATTCCAAATAACAATATTTGGATTCCACTAAAAAATAGAATTAAAAGTATAATCGCTTGATAAGCATCTATTTTCCCAGTAACTAAAATCATTTTGCAAATTACATATACAAAATATATTACTAAAGCCAAAAACGTTGGTATACAAATATATGTAGATAATCTTAAAGGTGATGTTGTAAATGAGGTTATTCCATCAATTGCCAAATCTACTAATTTTTTATAATTCCATTTAGTTTTTCCAGCTACTCTTGGATCTCTATCATATAATACTTCTTTTTTCTTATAACCAATCCAACTAAACATACTTTTTGAACATCTTTGTGATTCCCTCATCATTTTTAATGCATTTACACATCTCTTATCTAATAATCTAAAATCACCTGTATCTTTTTGTATTTCTACATTAGTTAGACTTTGTAAAACTTTATAGTACATTTTAGAAGTGAATTTCTTTAGCCAAGTTTCACCTTTTCTTGTTCTTCTTCTAGCATAAACGTCATCGTATCCTTGTTCCCACCATTTTAATAACTCTGGAATCAATTCTGGTGGATCTTGTAAATCAGCATCCATAAAAATCACACAATCTCCTGTTGCATAATCCAAACCTGCTATCATTGCGGTTTCCTTTCCAAAATTTCTAGAAAAATCTACATAACTTATTCTAGTATCATCTTCTCTCCATTGTTTTATTATTTCTAATGTTTTATCTTTGCTCCCATCATTAACAAATAATATTTCAAATTCATATGTTTTTATATTATTCAATAATTCATTTAATCTCTCTTTTAAAAATGGTAATGATTCTTCTTCGTTATATGCTGGTATTATTATTGTTACTTTCTTCATTTATATCACCTAATTTATCTTTTTTCTTAAATGCAAAAAACTTACTAATAAAGAAATTTAGTATTATCACTATAACTGTCATAAAACATTTACTTATCATTTCTGGAATAGCTGTTTTAAACAATATAAAACAGCCTCCAAATTCAACAATCATTGTAAACGCTCTTCCTAAAATAAATTTTAAAAATTGGTTTAATTTTTCTTTAAAATTTTTAGCATCAGAATGAAATACTAAATCCTTATTAGTTACATATGCAAATAGCACTGCAAGAACAATTGCTATGAAATTAGATACGTCTTCATTCCAATCCCATATTTTGTTCATTACATAAAATGAGCCAACATTTACAATTGTTGTAAAAACTCCAAATATCACATAAAATATAATTTCTTTAGTACAAAACTTTTTTATCAATTTTTTTATTTTATCCATTGTTCCCTACCTTATTTGTTTTCTATTTGTTTCCATTTTAATAAATTCAATTCATAATTTTCTTTATGTTGTCTTGTTATTGTATCTAGTATAACTCCACATTGGAAAGTAATTGCAGCTAAACTTACAAAACCTGTAGCCAATATTGCTGATGGCATTTTTGTTATTAATGATGTTTTAAAGAATTCTACTAATACTGGTATACCAACAGCTAGTCCAAAAATTAAAAATATTAAAGCTAATATTGTAAAGAACGCAAAAGGTCTATAATCTTTAAACATCCTTACAATTGTTTTTACTACTTTTATTCCATCTCCTACTGTGTTTAATTTAGAATTACTTCCTTCTGGTCTATCTCTATAATCAATAGGAATTTCCTTTATTATATATTTCTTATCTAATGCATATAAAGACATTTCTGTTTCTATCTCGAAATTTGGACTTAAAACAGGCATATTTTTTACAAACATTCTATTAAATGCTCTATATCCTGTCATAATATCTTTTAAATCTGTTTTAAACAATACATTAATTGCTTTTTTTACTAAATTGTTTCCAAATTCGTGGAAGTGTCTTTTATTTTCTTTTTGATATGTTCCGTTTGATAATCTATCTCCAATTGCCATATCAGCTTTACCTTCTCTGATTGGCTCTATTAACTTATGAACAAATTCTGCTGGGTAAGTATCATCTCCATCAACCATAACATATATGTCTGCCTCTATGTCTCGAAACATACTTCTTACTACATTACCTTTTCCTTGTTTATATTCATTTACTACTATTGCTCCATTTTTCTTAGCTATTTCTTCTGTCTTATCTTTTGAGTTATTATTATAAACATATATATCTGCTTCTGGTAATTCTTTTCTAAAGTCCTTTATTACTTTTTCTATTGTTAGCTCCTCATTATAACATGGTATTAACACTGCAATTTTTTCTTCTTTCATTATACTTCCTCCTCTTTCTTTTCTTCCTTGTTTACAATAAAAGTTATTCCAATATATAGTGGCATTAAAAGTAACATTGAATATACGTATCGTAATTCTACTACTGGTCCAGCTACTGATGTAAGCCATAAGAATAATATTGGTAACATTATTATAATCTTTTTATATTGTTTTGTATATATACAATATGTTATACATATTAATAGCAACCAGAAATATAATCCTATACTTGTTATTAACATTGAGAAAACAGGTATATCTTTCATTAAAATATGATTATTTATTCTATCTATATAACTTAAATTTAATATTGATTTTGGATAGATATCATATTTTTCTTTACTTGTTGTATTCCTCCATTCGCTTGGCAACAATTCATTCAGATCAGCAGTACCTTCATCATTTAAAACATTCTCTGTTTCCTCTCTAAAATTTGGAGCTCCCCAAATATTATAACTATTTGGAGCATAATATCCATAAGTATTAAATAAAAATGCAGATATTGTTTGTCCAGGATATTTTAACGCCAATTTAAAATATGTTTTTAATAATGTTACTTTGTCTTCTTTAATAGCTTCTTCTGAAAAATCAAATTTTACGTTATCAGATATTAAAGATTGATATTCTGAAGCAATTTTTTCATCTTCTACTGGTAAGTATTTGTGAATATTAGCCTTTTCTTCCTCTGTTAAATTCTGATTTTCGTATTTTATTAACCTTGCAAATTGTTGCATCGGTATGCTTAAAGCTTCTCTAGTTTTAGCTTCTGTTACATTTAAGGTGTTTAAAATAGGTCCTTGTATTATAAAAAATACAATTATTGGTACTATAAAAACAGTTAATATTTTAATTCTTATATTTTTACATGCTACTAACATAACAATTAGAGTTAGTAATATAACATATATTCCATTATTTCTCAAAAGAACTAATAAAAGTAACAATATAGAAAATATTATTGACTTACTCTTTTTCTTGAAGAATTCTTCTTTTTTAGTAATTATTTCTGCAATTCCTATTATCACTAAAATCATTGTTAATGTAAAGAACATACTTTTTTCTATTCTAACAGCATACATTGCTGTTAATGGATTCAATAGTAAAATAAAAAAAGTAATTATTCTCCATTTTGTTGGTATTTTTCTCTTTGCCATATAATATATTAATATTGATAATACTAGACTTGTTGCAATCATTTGAATAATTGTATAGATTGCCAATCCATAATTCCCACTACCTAAAACATTTTTTCCAAAATTCCATAATCCTCCAAAAAATAAAGTAAATAATATTGGATGATGATTTCCATATTCTACAAACCCATTCACTTGCTCTAAACATGAAATTGCATCAAATTGTATTGTTCCAGGGTAATAATATAAAAAGTATGGAATATATGAAATTAAAAATATTCCTGCCACAAATAATATAGATTTTTTATTCGCTGTAAACAATTTATATTCTTTATTATTAAGTTTTAATTTCTTTACTAAATCTTTAGCATAATAAAATATTAAAGCTAAACACCCATCGAAAATTATAAAATAGGTAATTATTTTTATTAACATATATAGTATAAATTTTTTTGAATTAGGTATTACTCCATTACAATAGGTATTTCCTATATCTCCACAAAGGTAAGCTATAGCAAAGACTATAGATAATATAGACGTGCAAATCCATAATCTTTTTTCTTTTATTTCATAAGCTTTTTTTAACAATATAAAAATTCCAATAACGAAAATTAAAAATAATATATTGTAACTTTCAGATGAAAATTTCAAATAATTACCCTCTTGTATAAAAAATATATTTAATCCACAAGCAATAAAGAAAGTTATTAAAATTAATATTACATCTATATACTTATTAAAAAAATTAATTATTTTGCTTTTCATTTTCTACTCCCTTTAAATTATAAAATAATGTTATTCCCATTAATGGTATAACCAATATTATAAAAGTATACACATATCTTAGTTCTACTAATGGTCCTATAATTGTCGTTAACCATAATAAAATTAAAGGAATATATACGCTTATCAATCTATAATTTTTTCTATAGATTAAATAAGTTATACCAAAAAGTATTATCCAAAAATACAAACCTACTTTATCGACAAAAATTGATATTATTGGTATATCCCTATTTACCATATGTTTATTTAAACTTTCAATAATCTTATTATTCCATTTTTTTTCATTAACCAAATCTTTTGTTTCTGAGTTGAAAGAATTTAGAGCAATTTTGCTTTCTTCGTTAAACATGTATACTCCAGAAATCAACACACTATTTGGCGCATAATATCCATAGTTGTTAATTAAAAATGATGATATTGTTTGTCCCGGATATTTTAACGCTAATTTCAAATATAATTTTATTAAACCAATTTTATCGTTTGAAAAAGCTTCTTCATTGATATTAGCTTTAATATTATCTGATAATGTTGGTACATATTTTTCTATAATTTCTTCATCTGTCATATTTAAATATTTATGTATTTCGTTATATTCTTCATCACTTAGACTATCTCTTTCATATTTTATTATCCTTGCAAATTGTTGTACTGGTACACTTAAAGCTTCTCGTGCATCTTCGGGAATAATATTTAACGCATTCCACACAGGTCCTTTTATTATGTAAAATATAATAATAGGAGTTAATAATAATAGTAATATGTTCTTCCAATATTTTCTATTTAGTATTAATAATATTATAAAAAGTAAAATTGTAATATATATTCCATTATTCCTTAATAAAGACATTATCAATATTTCTATAGGCAATGTAACATAATGTATCTTTTTCTTAAAATATTCATCTTTATT
>USBY01000035.1 GCA_900553015.1 uncultured Clostridium sp.
ATCCTACGAGTATTCCTGCACCTATTATTAATTTTTTATTTTTACTTTTATTAAATTTCCCGGTGCGTATTTTGTGTACATTTTTATTTTTCTCTTTTTGTATTTTCATTTGTAGACACCTACTTCTCCTTATCATAACTTATTATATTAATTTTAATTTCTTATATATAATAAGTAAACCCATGGATTTTACTAGATTTGGAAGTGATGCATACTCTCTTACGCTTCATAAATATTCGGTTTCTTTTCGTCTTTTTTACTTTTTCTTATCTTTTTTGCTATAAAGTTTATATTTTTTGTCATATTTTATTTAAACTCTATTTCCGTATATTTATTGGATTTTATTATTAAACACGCAAAACAGGTGGAAAACTATTTACTTTATTCATAGTTTTCCACCTGTATCTTTTAAAAATATTTACTTCTCATATTATGTTTTTCTATTTTAAAACTCAAATCAGAATTTCGGGTACCACAACTTTAAGCTCCGTCCCTAAAGTTCAAATCGGGATTTAAGGAACGTCCCCAAATCCCGATTCAGTTTATTATTCTTCTGCGAAGATCTTATCAAATTCGTCTCCGTCGATTTTTTCTTTCTCTAATAATACTTTAGCAACTGCATGTAATTTATCTACATGTTCACTTAAAATATTAATTGCTTTTTCATATCCTGCATCAACAATCTTTTTAACTTCTTCGTCTATGATTGCTGCTGTTTCTTCAGAATATTCTTTAGCATGTGCTAAATCTCTTCCTAAGAATACTTCTTCTTGGTCTGCGCCAAAAGTAATTGTTCCTAATCTTTCGCTCATACCATATTTTGTTACCATTGCTCTAGAAATTGCTGTAGCTCTTTCTATATCATTGCTTGCACCTGTAGAGATATCATCTAAAATCAATTTTTCAGCAACTCTTCCACCTAATAATGAAACAATGCTCTCTTCCATTTCTGTTTTTGATCTAAATGATTTATCTTCTGTTGGTCTATACATTGTATAACCACCAGCCATTCCTCTTGGTACTATAGATATTTGATGAACTTTATCTTGAGTTGGTAAATATCTACTTACTACTGCGTGACCAGCTTCGTGGTAAGCAACTAATTTATTTTCTTTTTCGCTTCTTACTCTTGTTTTCTTTTCTGGTCCCATTGTAACTTTTACCATTGCATCTTCAATTTCTTTCATTCCAATACAATCTAAATTTCTTCTAGCTGCAAGTAATGCTGCTTCATTTAAGATATTCTCTAAGTCAGCACCTGCAAAACCTGAAGTATTTCTTGCTACTGTTTTTAAATCTACATCTTCTGCTAGTTTTTTCTTTCTAGCATGAACTTCTAATATTTGCTCTCTTGCTTTTACGTCTGGAGCAGATACAACAATTTGTCTATCAAATCTTCCTGGTCTTAATAGAGCTTTGTCTAGTACATCTGGTCTATTTGTTGCAGCAAGTACTATAACACCTTCATTTGTTCCAAACCCATCCATTTCAACTAAAAGTTGATTTAATGTTTGTTCTCTTTCATCATGTCCTCCACCAAGGCCTGCACCTCTTTGACGACCAACTGCATCAATCTCATCTATAAATATAATAGATGGAGCATTTTTCTTTGCTTGTTCAAATAAGTCTCTAACTCTTGATGCACCAACACCAACAAACATTTCTACGAATTCAGAACCACTTATACTAAAGAATGGTACTCCTGCTTCTCCAGCAACTGCTTTTGCAAGTAATGTTTTACCAGTACCTGGTTGACCAACTAATAAAACACCTTTTGGTATTCTTGCTCCCATATCTGTAAATTTCTTTGGAGTTTTTAAGAATTCTACTATTTCTTCTAATTCTTCTTTTTCTTCATCAACACCAGCTACATCATTAAATGTAACTTTTGTTTTTTCTGCACCATTTGTCATTCTAGCTCTACTCTTACCAAATGACATTGTTTTATTTCCACCTTGGTTTCCTGGATTAATTAATAATAATCCAAATAATAAAACAATTACTATTATTCCGAATGGTATTATTAGGTAAAGACCTTTCATAAATACAGATTCTGGTCTTTCTGTTAAAGTATAGCTATTTGTTTTTAATATTTCTTGTGCATATGTCATAAAACTATTAATATCTGGAATGTTTACTTCTTTTGGTACAGAATCACCTTCTAATTCAACTAAGGCTTTTTCACCACCATCTTGAATTTCTATACTTGTAACTGTTCCTTTTTCCATATCAGCTAATAGTTCTGAATATGCAAGTTTGTTACTTGAATTGTCCATTATTGACGAAATTAATACTATAAATATAACTAAAAATATTAACCATACCGCCAATGATTTAATCCCGTTCTTCACTTTATTTTCCTCCTATCTGCTCTTTCTTCATCTTTAATTATTTTCTTTAATCTAAGTTTAAACAAAGTTTAATCGCTATAAGCATATATACCATATAAATCAATTGATTTCAAGCTATTTTTTTGTGTCTTTTGTGTGTCAACTTAGTATGACTTACGGATATTAATATGTATGTGATATAATAATTTTTCCTTTATTTACAAAAACTTTTACATTCTTATTTGGCGTTAAATATTTATTGCCTATATTGCGCTCACATAATTTTATAATATCTTCTATATGAATTCTTTCTATATTTTTGCTTGTTCCAAATATCCTACTAATTGAAAGCAATAATATTCTTTTCTTAATTATAGTATCTTGCTTATTAAATTCTTTTAAATCTAAAATTACTTTTTCCTTAGTTTCTTCTATTTTGATTTGACTATATATATTATTTACAATTTTTTCTAAATAATTCTGTTCTTCTGCTACTATTTCTGATAAATTATTAATTCCCTTTATTATATTCGGATTAAATTCCTTTTTTATAAATGGTATTAATATATTTCTTACTTTATTTCTTGTATATGTATTGTCATTATTACTTTCGTCAAATTTTGGTTCTAGTTTATTTATATTGCAGTATTCCTCTATATCTTTTCTTTCTGTCTCTATTAAAGGTCTTATATATTTATTGTCTCTTTTAGGCTCTATTCCTTTTAGCCCTAGACTTCCAGCTCCTCTAATTATATTCATTAAAACTGTTTCTACTTTATCATTCATATTATGTGCTATTGCTATTTTATTAAAACCTGTTTCTTTTAAGACTTCATCAAAAAAAGCGTATCTTACTTTTCTACCTTCTTCTTCAAGACCTATTTTATCTTGTTTTGCAAGCTTAGTTACATCTTCGTACTTTATATATATCTTTATATTATATTTCTCACAGTATTTTTTTATGTATTCGGTTTCTTCGCCAGCTTCTTTACGTATTCCATGGTTTACATGTGCAACAGCAATTTCTATTTTTAGTTTTTCTTTTAGTTTATTTAAAATATCTAATAAACACATAGAATCTGGACCCCCAGATACCGCAATAAGTACCTTATCCCCAGATTCTATTAATTTATATTTTTTTATAGTTTTTAAAATTTTATTTTCCATTTTACCGTCCTTTTATAACTTATCTCTTATTCTCTATATCTTTCCATATTAGCAAATTTTGTGTAATTCCCAAGCCATACTAGTTTTACTGTTCCTGTTGAACCAGCTCTGTGTTTTGCTACGATAACTTCAGCTAATCCTTTATCTTCGCTATCTTCATTATAATAATCATCTCTGTACAAGAACATTACTATGTCGGCATCTTGCTCTATTGCTCCAGATTCACGAAGGTCAGAAAGCATAGGTCTATGGTCTGGTCTTTGTTCTGGTGCTCTTGATAATTGTGATAGTGCTATAACTGGTACATTTATTTCTTTTGCTAATATTTTTAAAGATCTACTTATTTCTGAGATTTCTTGTTCCCTGCTTCCTTGTGCTCTTTTTGAAGAACCTTGTACAAGTTGCAAATAGTCTATTACTACTAGTCCAATATTTTTTTCTAATTTAAGTTTTCTACATTTTGCTCTTATTTCGTTTATAGAAATACCAGGTGTATCGTCTATATAAATAGGTGCTTCTGATAAATCTCCCATTGTATCTGCAAGTTTTATCCAATCATCATCATCTATTTTTCCTGTTCTTACTTTATTACTATCTACCATTGCTTCACTACACAAAATTCTGTTAACCATTTGCTCTTTTGACATCTCGAGACTAAATAATACTGCTGGAACTTTTGCCTTTAGTGCTGCATTTGTAGCAATATTTAAAGCGAATGCAGATTTACCCATTGCTGGTCTTGCAGCAATAAGTATTAAATCTGAATTATGAAGACCTGCTGTTTTATAGTCTAAATCTATAAAGCCTGTAGGTACACCAGTTATATGTTGTTTTTGATTATATAACTGTTCTAATTCTGTAAATGCATCTATTAATACATCCTTTATTGGACTATAACTTTTTTGGTCTTTATCTTGCATTATGTTAAAGATTTTCTTTTCTGCACTATTCATAATGTCATCTATATTTTCGGTTGGATCATATCCTTGCTCTATAATCTCATTTGCTGCCTTTATTAATCTTCTTAGTTCTGATTTTTCTTTTACAATACTTATATATTTCTCTACATTGGCTGTTGTAGGTACTTTTTCTGGTAATCCTACTATATATTCTAACCCACCTATTTTATCAAACATGCCCATAGATGTTAATTCTGCTTTTAGTGTTATTATATCTATTGGCTCTGATCTATTATATAAATTTAGTATTGCTTCATATATAGTTTTATTATCTTCCCTATAGAAATCTTCTTCTTTAAGAACTTCTATAGCTGATATTACAGCATCCCTATCTGTTAACATACTACCTATAACAGCTTGTTCTGCTTCTACATCATTTGGTGGAATTTTTCCTAGCTCCATTTTATGCCTCCTAGTTAATTTTGCTAATTTATATTACTATTCTGGAATTACGTCTATTTTTATTTCGCCCATAACACCTTCATATAATTTTACATTAACTTTTGTAACACCAAGAGTTTTTATGCTTTCTTTTAAGTCGATTTTCTTTTTGTCTATATTTATTTTATATTCTTTATTTAGTATATCTGCTATATCCTTAGCTGTTACGCCACCAAATACTTTACCGTTTTCTCCAGTTTTTATTTTTAGTTTTGGACAAATTGTTTTTAATTTTTCTGCAATTTGCTTTGCTTCGTCTTTTTCTACTGCTTTTTTATGGCTTGCAGAATCTTGTTTTCCTTTTAATTTTGCCATATTTTCTGCATTTGCTTCTACCGCTAATTTTTTAGGAAATAGAAAATTTCTTGCATATCCATCACTTGCATTTATTACCTCATCTTTTTTTCCTACACCTTTTATATTGTCTAATAAAATTACTTTCATTTTCTATTCCTCCTCTATTATTTTTTCCCTTGCATTATTAATTGCTTTTAGCTTTTTACATTTTACACTAATTGCCAGTTTTTTTCAAGGTTAAAAATGAACCTATTTAGGCAAAATAGGTTCATTTTCTACTTAATTATTTTATTTTTATATTGCATATTTCTTTATAATGAATATTCCTGCTGTTAATACTACTACAACAAGTGCTGCTACACCAATATAAAGTACTGTATCTCCTAATGCTACTGTAAGTATTACTGGTGCATCATCTATATCATCTTCTCCATCTTTAAAGTTATCTGGCTCAGAATCTATATCTGGTAAATCATATTCATTATCATCTTGGCTTATTTCTGCTATATTTGTTTTTAATCCCATATTATCTTGTCCATTTATCCATGTTAAGATAATTGATACTGTTGCACTTTCTCCTGGTTGTAATAATGTATTTTCTAATAATTTTGTTGCAACTCTTTCTCTTCCATTCAATGGCTCTCGTGTATACCAATCTGGGTTATCTTCTTGCACAAATCTTAGCCCTTCTGGGATATAATCTGTTATTTCTGTTGCGTATCCTGCAACTTCACCTTCGTTTGTTATTTTTATTTGAAATTCAAATTTTACGGTTACATTGTTTATATCTTGTCTTCCTAAGTCTACTTTTGCTGGTGGTTCTGGGTCTTCGTCACCAGTATGACCTGTTTCTGTTACTGTTTGTGAACCATCTTCGTTTGTAACAATTGCTTTGCTTACCCATTTTTTTAATGCTAAATCAAATATTTTTGGTTCATTTGCTACTGTTATTGTAACAACACCGTCTTGTATTTGAACCGCATTATCATCATATCCTTCTAATTCTGCATCTGTTGCTGTATAACTACCATTTAATAAGTCTTTTGTTACATTTAATACTAATGGTTCTTCTAATAATATTTTATATGGTTCTGGAGCTTTTGTTTCTTTAATTGTAATTGTGTCTACTCCTGGGTTAGTTATTTCGATATCTGCTATATTAATTTCTCCGTTTTCATCTGTTGTATAGTTCTGAGTTCCTGTAGGAGTTGTAATTTCGAATTCTACACCTTGTAATTTTTTAGTTGCATCATTTGAATCTACTTTTACTAATTTAAAACTATATTTTCCACTTACTGTAAAGAATACTTCGTTATTGTCTGTGAACTCTTGTGGTGTTCTTTCTATTACTACTATTGGTTGTACAGTATTATTTGTAGAGCTTGTCCAATATGTAGCAGTTGTTGTTGTATAAGTTCCGCTCATACTAAATTTAATTCCATCAATACTATCTGCAACTACTGTATCTGCTGAAATTTTTAAGTAAAATGTTTGTCCTACTAAATCTGTAATAGCTTTATCTGTTAGATCTGCTTTATTTGAATCTAATAACGTATATTTTCCAGTTAAATCGTTTCCGTTTCTATCTGTTACTTTTATATTTAGTGTATATGGAGTGTCATTATTCTTATTTATTTTATATGGTCCTATTATATAATTATCACCTTCTGTTGTAACAGCTGGTGTTGTTTTATCTAAACTTAATGGTGCTTCGTTTGCATTTGAAGATTCTGTTGCTGATTTAGCATTTGTTACTAGATATTTAAATAATTTTTCCATTTGGTCCCATCTATCTCTATTTTTATCTTCTACAGCTTTATAATCTTCTGCTCCACCATCACTTGCTTTTTTAGCTTCTAATACAACTTGTAAAGAAGGTTCTCCAGAAAAATCTGTATGATATACAGGATCCTCTTTATTTGTAAAATACCATATTGCTAATTGTTGTATTACATCTAAATCATCGTCTGTTAATTCTATATTTCCTGTTATACCTGCATTAGCTAATAATGTTGCTTTATCTTGTGCTGCTGTTTCTGCAGATTGGATATATGCATGATTTAGTAACCAGATGATTGAATTATAATCTTCTTCTGCAACTGGTAATGTTGGCATAGATGATTTATTTTTAAAATCGTATGATGTATCATACTCTTGTCTAAATACACCCGGACTTGATGTATAAAATCCTTGTTCTGCTTTTAAGCAGTATATTGCTTTGTCATAATCTATAGTTTGTCCATTATATGTAACAATTTTCCATACATATTTATCTGAAACTTTATATGCATATTGTGCTCCGTCTTCTCTTGCTTTCCTATATTCTTGCAATCCAAATTCCATTGTTGTTGCTTTAACACTTGTTGCGAAAAGACTTAAAGCCATAGCACATATTAAACAAAAAACAGCTAATATTGTTAATCTACTTTTTTTCATACTCCATATCCTTTCTTTCTTTAGTTTCCCTAGTTTTTATTATACTAATTATAAAATTTATAGTCAACAAAATTCACATAATTATTTCGTTTTTTGTCTTTTTTACTCAGTTCCGCTATTTTTTCTTGCTTCTTCTCTTTTCTTTGATAATTCTGCCATTCTTTCTTTTAATTCTTGTTGCTTAGCTAACGCTTCTCTTAACTCGCGTCTTTCTTTAGCAGCTTTAATTAATACATCCTTCCTAAAGTTTTCATATTCTATACTCTTATCTACTTCTCTTTTATATATTCTTAATTGGATAATTATAGCTATAAACTCAACGGCTACTATTCCTCCAAGAATTCCCAATATTAATCTTATGTTCATTTAGTACCTCTCTTTTTTTCATTTGATACTATTATAATTATTTTTTTTAAATGTATCAATATATTTCTATATTTTTATATTACTAAATTTATATTTACTACTATTCCGTTAGGTTTGGTAACAATTTACTATTCAAAAAATGGTTGAAATTACCATACACAGGTACAAAAAAACTGTACTACTGTAAATTTTATTTTTTTATAATACTTTACATTTAGTACAGCTTTTAGCCTATTAGATTTTTTCTTTTAATTTTTCCAATTTTTCTTTTTTTATTTTTGTTATTTTAATAATCATTTCATCTTTTAATCCTTGTTTTAACATTTCTAATGCAATTCTCTCTTGCTCTTCGATTTTTCCTTTTCTTCTTCCTTTATTCATTCCAACTCCAAAGCCTGCTTCTTTTGCACCTTCAATATTTGATATCCAATCTCTTTCCCATTTTTCTCTTAAAAAAGCCATTCTTTTAACTGCTTCATCGCCTTTTAAATATTCCCATTCTTGCTCTGCCTTTGCTATTTTCTTATTTTCTTTGACTGCCATTTTTACTCCCTCCTCTCTTTCATAGCATATAAATTCTAGCCATTGTCTTAATTTTTTGCTTCCTCCCTCGTTTGTTTTTAAAAACTTTGGCAATTCTATAAAGTGCACTTCTAACTTGTCTGTTAATATTTTATTGCTTTCCTTTTCCTTTATTTTTCCCACAATATGATAATTTGGTTCTTTAAATATATTAAATCTTAACAAATTTATTGTTATTACTTTATTATTCTCTTTATATTTATCTCTACTTTTAAGACCTGTATAATATAAGCCCGCCCAATAAAATAGAGTTCTTTCTATCATATTATATTCATTTTTTATTTGCATCTCTATATCTACTGTTGTTTTTTCATCTACTATTGCTTTTATATCTACTATTCCTATTTTATCTTTTATATTTATTCTTTCTAATTCTACTTCTTGCATTACTTCTACTTGGTTTATTTTTATTTCTAATATACCTTCTAGTAAATCTTTTAGTATGTCTTCATTTCCTTTTTTGCTAAATAATCTTTTAAATATGTAATCATTTGTAGGTTTTAAGACATTATTTTCTTTCATTTTCCTCCTTTTATTTTAGCAAAAGTTTAACTTTCGTTCAACCATTTAGTAAATTTTAATTCATTTCTTAAAATATTGCCTTTCTTATATATTAAAATTGGATTTTATAAAGAATAAATTTTTCCTTTAGATATATAATTTAGATGAATTTATATACAGACCCTAATAAAAAATTTTGATTTTATAAATTATTAATCGTGAAATTTTTATGCTAAATTAAATGAATTGTATAAAAAATAATTAAATTTAAAATAAATCATGTATTAACAATTACCTTAGGCAATATCCTAAGTAGTTATATTAAAACACTTTATTATACCTATTTCAATCATTTTTCATCTTCTTAATTCGACATTTTTTATAGAAACATTTTGTGTTATGCTTATTTGCCCACTTCACACACCTATAATAAATTAGCCAGTAAGCATTTTTACTTACTGACTTTCTACACACACTTAATTTAATTATTTTTAATTTGTCTTTATTTTTGCAAATTTTATTTGCCTCTTAAGTAATTTTATTAAAGTCGGTTTTATTATTTACTTAAGCTTTATGCTTTTAGGTACACACACTTTTACCTATTTAAGCATTTTT
>USBY01000036.1 GCA_900553015.1 uncultured Clostridium sp.
AGCCTAATATAAACTTAATCAAAAAGCGTCTAACTTTTTGGGTTCAGTTCAATTTAACTATCTGCTATTTTATATTGTTATCCTAAACTAATAATTCCTAAATGTTCTAATAAAATCTTAATTCCTATAAGAATTAAAATTATTCCTCCTATAATCTCTGCCCTCTTCTCGTATTTAATACCAAATTGATTACCGATTTTTACACCTATTACAGATAATATAAAAGTTACTACTCCTATTAAGATAGCTGCTAATACTATATTAGTTTGTAAAAACGCAAAAGTTATCCCAACTGCTAAAGCATCAATACTTGTTGCTATTGCTAAAACTACCATTGTTTTAAAATTTACGCTATCATTATACCCTTCAGAATTATTATCAAATGCTTCTTTAAGCATTTTTCCACCTATAAATACCAAAAGAACAAATGCTATCCAATGGTCTACTTTAGTTACTAAACCTTCGAATGTTGTTCCTAAGAAGTATCCTATAACTGGCATAAGTGCTTGGAATACGCCAAAATAAATCCCAACTATAATAGCTTTTTTCCAATTCATTTTTTTCATTGCTAAACCTTTGCATATTGAAACTGCAAAAGCATCCATAGCTAACCCTATTGCTATTAATAATAATTCTAAAATCCCCATATTTCTCTTCCTTTTATTTAAAATGTCAATGTTTAATATATTAACATATATTATCCCTTTTTGCAATTTTAAAGGCATTAAAATTTTTAATGCCTTCTAATATTTATTCTATATTTAATTCATTATAAATAAATTCAGCCTGTTTTTTGCTAATTTCATCTGTGTAATGTACATGATCTCTATACATATTGTCATTTTTTAAATTATATGTAAATTTATATAAATCAATTATTCTTATGTCATTCTTTTTCATTATATCATTTGCAATTTCATTATATCTTATTACATCTTTATTATATCTATAACAACCTTCTTTTCTTTGTTGGTGTAAATTATCATCAACATGTGTTGAACTAATCCAAATAAATTCCTTTGCTATTTCTTTTTCAAGCTTTATTATATCTTCTAAATTTTTAGCATACTCCTCTTCTGGAACCTGTATTTTGCCTGTTACCCTATCTGTTCTAATATCATGTAGACCACAATTTACTAATAAAATATCAACATGGATATTTTCCTTTTTCATTTTTTCCATATACGCTTTTACTCGTCTACTGTCCCCTCCGTTTGCTCCAAATGGATTATTTGGATCTTCTAATGCTATTTTAATATCTTCCTCTGAACCTTTTCTGCTATATTCTGCAACATTCTTAAATAATTCTTTTAAATATTTATGATAATATAATGAGATACTATCTCCTATAACAAATATACTTTTCATCGTTTCTCCTTTTTTACTAATTATTGTTCTGGCACTACATCAAACATAACTAAATCTTCATTTGTTGCATTTACTATAGAATGTGTACTACCTTTTGGGCAATAATGACATTCTCCCTTATGTACAAGCTCTTCTTTTCCGTCTAATGTGCATTTAGCTGTTCCACTTATAATGTAAATTATTTCACTACTTGTTTTATGAGTATGTTCACCAATTGAACAACCCTTTTCTAATACAGATTTCATTATTTTTATATTTTCATCCATAAACATATTAGCTTTTGTTATTCCACTACCACCATTTAATTCATTTATTCCCACTTCTTTTATTTCATCGAAATTAATCATTTTGTCCTCCTATAATTCTTTAATATAACATACATCACATGCAAAATGCTCAGTTTTTATTAATGGTTTTTCTAGTCTTTTAAATCCATATTTTTCATAAAACTTTTTGGCAGCAATCATATTCTCTAATGTTTCTAAATAACATTCTTTGTAATATTTTTTAGCATGATTTAATGCTGTTTCAATTAACTTATGCGAAACTCCTGTGCCTCTTGCAGTTGGTAAACAATACATTTTTTGTAATTCACACACCTCTGGGAGTTTGGCTATTTTTCCAATACCAACTCCTCCAAGCAATTTGCCAGAAGTATCCTCGGCAACCCAATATTTATTTTCTGGTGTATTATATATTTTGGAAAATCTTCCTAAGTTTGGATCTGTCCATGCTGTGCCTTCATGATCTCCACCAAATTCAATTAAACATGACCTTATTATGTGTTCTATTTCTTTATTATCTTTTTCTGTAATTTCTCTTATAATATATTTCATTCACTCACCTTATTACATAAAATCAGAAGTAACATTTGAAATTTCTCCATTTTCATTTACAGTAAATTTTATTCTTATAAAAAATCCTTCTGCAGTCAATGAAAAGTCATACTCTCCACTTTCTAATTTTCCATATATATTTGTCCAATCACAAGTCTTTCTTACAGTGTCTTCTGCAATATTTTCAGAAATTACTGTATCTTCACTATTAACATCTGAAACTTTTGTAGCTTCCTGCCAAAGTGGAATACCACTTCCTTCATATGATGATGTTGTATTGCCTGTTACTATTGGCATACTTGGTGCTTCTACTTTTTCGGCTTCTGGATTCTTTTTAAATAATGTATATGTATTTGTATATTCGTATTTATATTCATTTGTATCTTTTATCTCAAAAGATACACCTGTTTGTGTTACATTAATATTTGAAACTGATACATTATTACGTGAGCTATAAAAAAGTTTTAATGCCTTTTCCGGTATTGTAACATCACTATCTTCTTTTAGGATTTCTATTTTTAAAACCTTGGCAAAACTACCTGGATACATTTCATTTATCATTCCATTATAATAAACTCTAACCTCTTGATTTTGTTTATATTCATTAGTATCATCATCTGGAATACTTGCTGTCATTATATCATTTGGATCATCTTTATTTATAACTCCAAGATATGTGTCATCTACTCTTACTATTACAACATCCATTGTGGCAATTGCATCAGCATTATCATATGATATGCTATTTCCTGTAAGCTCATTATTAACTTCATTCGTTGTAAAATGCTTAACCAGTAAAATTGCTATTGCAACAACAACTAAAATTACTAAAATAATTATTAAAACCTTTAATCCCCTTTTCATATAAATCCCTACCTTTCTATCATTTAGACAAGTTTTATCTCTTGTTTTGTTAGGTTGATAATAACACTAAAGGAAGTAATTATCAATATAATTACTTCCTTTTATAAATCATTTTTCTACTATATTTAATCGCAAGCATTTACAATATTATTCATAATTTGCCAATAAACGCTAGTGCTTCCTTCATAATGACTAGTAATCGCTACAACTAAGTCTAAATCTGGGACTACAAAAATATATTGTCCATAATGTCCTTGGGCAAAATATGCTGGATACGCATTTTCACCAAACGTTCTAACCCACCATTGATATCCATAATCTGCTGAACCTGATGATCTATCAAATTGAAGTGTTGTAGAATCATTTATCCATTGTTCAGAAATTATCTGTTCTCCATTCCAGTTACCATTGTTTAAATATAATTCTCCTAATTTTGCCATATCATATACATTCATTGCAAAACCATTTCCACCATCAGAAATTCCTTGAGGATCTGTACTACACTGTACACTATCCATATCAAGTGGATCAAATAAATATTCCTTTCCGAATTCATAAGCTGTTTTTCCTGTTGCTTGTTGTAAAATTGCAGATAACAAATGAGTATTTCCCGTAAAATAACTAAATACTGTACCTGGTCTTGATGTTGCTGGCCTTTCTAGTACATAATCTACCCAATTATCAGAAGCTAGCCATTCACTCCAGTTTGCTGTATCACTAGCATTTAGTCCTGTTGTATGTGTAAGTAAATTCCATATTGTAATTTGACTTTTATATTCACTACCAGAATCTAGTATTTGTGGGAAATAAGTTGCTATGGGCACATTTACACTTGGTATATATCCTTTGTCTATAGCAATTCCTATTAAAGCTGATGTGACACTTTTGGAAGTTGATTGTAATGAAAACACACTATTTTGGTCATATCCGTCTTTGTAATATTCATCTACAATAACTCCATCTTTTACAATTACTTCTGCATTAATTGGATATGAATCTATAGTATCATGTACAGAATTAATTGCTGAGGCATTTATATTATGGTTATCTAATGTATCATGTTGCCATTCCCATGCTTGCTCTACTTGCTCTTCCGACATATTTACAACTAAAGTATTTGCTTCATTACTTAAAGTATTTGTTACCATATTTTCTATTTCATTGGTACTACTAACATCTGTATTATTTCTAAAAGCAAAGAAAAGTATTGCTATTAAAATAATGATTATTAGTACTACAATTATAACTTTCTTTAAATTTATCTTCATATCTCACCTCATCTATTCATTTTAGAAATAGGAATTATTCTATAACCTAAATTATAAAATAATTCCTATAAACAATTTTATTTGGCAAGCTTATTTATTCTCTGTAGGTATGTATGAAATCCAAGATTTAAACCCAATTGTAAGCTTGTCAATAATAAAAGGGGATGTATATATGTGCTAATCACTGCTATGTGTACTCACTGCAAATTCTTTAAAGTATTTAAGTAAGGCTTATTTAGCCAGCAATTAGCACATATGAACTTTAAGCTCCGTCCCTAAAGTTCAATTATTTTAGACTATCTGTCCAATTATTAATATCTGAGTCTGATGGATTAGATCTAAAACGATGTCCATCTTGCCAATCACCTGAATTAGCTTCTTCTGCAAGTAAGTCACCACTATCTCCTAATCCTGATGATGATGATGTACAGAATGGAATAACTGTTTTTCCTGTAAAGTCATTTGCTTTAACAAATGTATCTACTGGCCATGCTGCAATACCCCACCATATCGGATATCCAATTAAAACTGTATCATAGTCTTCCCAATTTTCTACACTTGTAGAAACAAGTTCGATATTTCTTAATGATTCGTCATCATGTTCTTGTGATACTCTTGAATTACTGTCTGTCCAATCTAAATCGTCAGAAGAATATGCGTCTACTGGTTCAAGTTCAAAAATATCAGCTCCTAAATTATTTGCGATTTTATTTGCAACTTCTTCTGTATGCCCTTGTGCAGAGAAATATACAACTAATGTTTTTCCTGTTCCTGCTGTTGTATTATCTTCATTTTCTGTTCCTACACTATTACTTGTTTGATTTTCTGCTTGCTCAGCTAAATTTTCTTGATTATTATTAGCATTTTCACTTTCGTTTGAATTTTGGCTTGTAAAATATATTACTCCACCAATTATTGCTAATAAAATAATAACAACAATTAAAACTATAATCTTTTTGTTCATTTTCTCTCCTCCTATTTTTTATTTTTCTAATTTTATTTTTTAGAGTTTACTCCAAGTCAATAGTTTTTTTGATTTTTCACATACTGTTCACAATTTCATAATATAAAATTCAATTACATACATTCAATTAATATCTCATATATTTCATCATGTGATAATTGTTTTGCACATCCGGCTGTTATATTACTTGAATCTGCAACTTTTCTTAGTATTTCTTTATCAGTAATTCCTAACTCAGCAAGAGTAGTTGGTAAACCGATTTCCTTTATATATTTATCTAATTCTTCTATACCTTTTTCTGCAACTTCTTCTTGGCTAAGATTTGTAGAATCAACTTTCCAAACTTCTACTGCAAATCTTGCAAATTTAGAAATATTTTCTTTGTAAATATGTCTATATAATTTAGGATGCATAACTGCTAAACCTTGTCCATGGTTGCAATCTGTATATGCTCCTAATTGATGCTCAATTTGATGTGCTTGGAAATCTGTTACTTTTCCAAGTTTTAATAGTCCACATTCTGCAATAGAAGAATCCCACATAAGTTCACTTCTTACATTAACATCTTCTGGATTTTTAATAACTTCTCTAATATTTTTAATAACATTTCTCATAATTGCTTCTGTAATTTCATCTGATACATTTGTTTCAGCTGGCTTTCCAAAATATGTTTCCATGCAATGGCTTAAAGTATCAAATGCTCCAGAAATAACTTGTTTCATTGGAACAGTTAGCGTATAACTTGGATCTAATATTACAAAATCTGATAAAGCTCCTAACATTCCAGCTTTTAATTTTTTATCTTCATTTGTAATAACTGCTCCATTGTTCATTTCTGCACCTGTTCCACTTGCTGTTACTACACTTGCCAATTTTATGAATTCTGTTGGTAATTTTCTATCTTCAAATTCCATCTTCCATATATCTTCGTCCACTTTAGCTTGTGCAGCTACCATTTTGCAACAATCTACTACAGAGCCACCACCTACTGCTAAAATAAAATCAACATTATTTTCTTTAGCAAGCTTTGCTCCTTCCTGAACTTTACTATATGTCGGGTTAGACATAATCCCTGAAAACTCTACTACATTTTTTTCATTTTCTTTTAGAACTTCTATTACTTTGTCATAAAGTCCTATTCTTTTTACACTACCTCCACCATATGCTAACATTACTGTATTTCCAACTTTCTTTAATTCCTCTGGTAAAGCTTTTTTTAACATTCCTTCTCCAAAATAAACTTTTGGCATTTTTGCATATATAAATTCTTTCACAATTTATTCCTTCTTTCTAATTGTTTTCTGCTTCTTTTTTATTTTTCTTTTTTAAACTTAATAAATTAAGAATTCCATATCCTATCATCATAAACATAATAAATATTCCGATATAATCTATAAAAAACATAATAGCACTATCATCAGAATATAGCGGATATAAGCTTTGAAGTGTTATTTTTTGTATAAATTCTTTTTTTATATTTATTTACTTTTACTAAAAAACCAATTCATAATATTTTCATCATATGCAAATAATCCTAAACCTGCATGTTCATCTTGCATTCCTTGTGATGTAAAATAGTCGTGATTTTTTACATCTAAAACTAATATATCCGCTATCTGCTCATCACTTAATCCTTGCTCTTCGTATAATTTGTGTAAGCTATTATAGGCATTTTTAGCTTTCTGTGATCCATAATAGCTATCATTTTCACCTATAGCAATATATAAAGGTGTTCTTTCATTTGCTAGAACTTCTAAGTCGCCATCCCATTGACTACTTACAAATAATGCTGATGTAAATAATTCTGGTCTTTTTCCTAAAACAATTGATAATGTTTCTCCTCCCCAGTCATCTAATTGTAGAGAGATAATAATCATATCTTTGTTATATTGTTGCGCTTCATATGGGAATGGCTCATTCATATTTGCTCCTACTCCCTGAAAATACAAACCTTCCCAACCAGGTAATGCAAAATAAATTGCATATTGGTCTGTTTCGTTATATCCTTCTGGAAAATATGACGCAAAATGTATATCTCCCTGTTCTTCTGAATGTAAAACATTATCTATAATAAAACCTCTTTGCTCATTTGTTCCCACTTCAAGCTCAGCTGCGTTTTCGCTTATATTACCAGAAGTAACATTAGGTTCTTCAACAGTATTGCTTGAAATATTGCTACTTTCTGTAGTCGACATGTTTTGTGTATAATAATAGATTCCTATGGAAATTAAAACTATAATAATTACGATAATTATTCCTAATATACTTTTTTTCATAAAAAACATATCTCCTTATTTTTGTGCATCTAAATCTGGTCTCATTTGCACATAACTTGCAAGCATTTCTGGTGTACTTTGATAATATCTCTTATTTTTATTTATCTTCGCAATTTCTTCCATTTCTTCATTAGTTAATTTAAAATCAAAGATATCAATATTTGCTTTTATGTGTTTAAGATTTGCAGCTCCTGGTATTACTATATTTCCAGCTTGAATATGCCATCTTAAGATAATTTGCACATTACTTTTTCCATATTTTTCGGCTAATTTACTAAATATAGGTTCATTAATTAATCCTTTATCTCCATGTCCTAATGGATACCAAGCTTGTAATTTTATGTCTTGTTTATTTAAAAATTCTTTCATCTCTGTTTGTGGGTAATATGGATGTGCTTCTGTTTGTAAAATAGTTGGTTTTATTTCGCAATTATCTAATATTTCTTGTATTCCTTTTTCATCAAAATTAGATAAGCCAATTGCTCTTACCTTTCCTTCTTTTACTGCTTTTTCCATTACCTTATAACCTTTCATATAATTTCCTGCTGGTTGGTGAATTAACAATAAATCTATATAGTCTGTATCTAATCTTTTTAATGTTCTTTCTACTTGGTCTTCTTCTTCGTAAAATGCAGGCCATAATTTTGTTTCTAAAAATATTTCTTCTCTTGGAAGTCCTGATTTCTTTATTCCTCTTCCTACACCTTTTTCATTTACATAAGCATTTGCTGTATCTATTAATCTATATCCTTCTTTTAATGCATTATATACAGATTCTTCTGCTTGGTCAGGTGTTAGCATAAATGTTCCTATTCCTAACATTGGCATTTCTACACCATTATTTAATCTTATTTTTTCCATAATATACTCTCTCCTTTTCTCTTTATTTCTATAAAAATTATATTATCGAGCTTTTTCTTAAGGAAGTTCAAAAAAGTTGAAGCTGTATAAACCAAAGGTTTATATGTAAATTTTTATAGATAGATTCTTGCATTTTTTTATCTTTTGCATTATAATTATATTTGTCGGTAGCTGCTACCGGTCAATAGTTTTTTTAAATTTTTTTAATTTTTTTGGAGGCAAATTATGTATTCAATGAAAGAAACTTGTCAAATGGTTGGTTTACCTTATGAAACATTAAAATATTATTGTAACGAGGGACTTATTCCAAATGTAAAACGTGATAAAAATAACTATCGTGTATTTGATGATAAAAATATTAATTGGATTAATTCCTTAACATGTTTAAAAAATTGTGATATGACTATTTCTGAAATGAAAGAATATCTTGAATTGTGTTTGCAAGGTCCTTCTACAATACCAGAAAGGAAACGAATCCTTGCTATAAAACAACAACATCTAATAGAAAAGCAAAAGAAATTACAAGAAAGTATTGATTATATAAATTGGAAACAAAATTTTTATGATGATGTCTTAAGTGGTAAAACTAAATATGTAAGTAATCTAATAGATGTTGATTAAATTTTATCGTTAAAGTATGTTCTAAAGCCATACTTTAACGATTTTTTGTTTTTATTATAGGGGCCAACTTTTTTCATTTAACGTCCTCTGTCTTTTAATCTTCTAGTTTTGCGTTAGCAACAAATTTCTTTAATTCTTTCATAGGCATATTAAAGAATCTTTGACCTTTATTTAAGTTTCAAGATTTATTCATTTCTTCTGAAGAAAATGGCTATTTACTTATTACTTTAGATTGTTGGAAAAATGTTCATCCAGCTTTTAAAACAATTCCTCTTTCTTCTGGAGAAAAAATTCCTTATGGAGTACTTTATTCTAAAACACCTAGTACTGGCGCAAGTAAATTTTTGAATTTAATAAAAAATGTAGCTTTAAAGACAAAATAAAAAACGTTCTTATGAACGTTTTTTTATTTTTAACAAATTTTTAATTTTATTTATTATTTTTTTAATAAAGTTTTCATTTTTTATTACGGTTGGAAGATTTGTTATTTTTTCTTCTTCTTTCTTTTATTTT
>USBY01000037.1 GCA_900553015.1 uncultured Clostridium sp.
TTAATAACTCCTCATATGTATAGTTGTTTTCCACCATTTGCACATTAGAATTACTATCTACATCATTTATTTGATTAAATACTAATACATTATTATTTACTGTATAATATCTAATTGAATTTTCTGTAAATGCCATTATGCTATTTACTGGTATTATATACTCATTAGCTATTGTATTAATCTTAATTTCGTATAAATTAATATATATTTCATCAGTTGTTTTTACAAAGATATATTCTTTTGCATCCGCTCTTTCTAAATTATTTCCATCATACACTTTTCCTTCACTTATACTTAAGTTTGGATATCCTGTTACTTGTTCAAAATCTTTACTTATTAATGTACTGTTTTCTGCTAAGTTATATATTGCACTATTATTATTTATATATATTGGATAATTTAAATTTATCTCTGTTTTTTCTTTACTTCCTACAAAGTAATCATTTAATTTCTTAAATATTGTTCCTTGTTCTTCTATTTTTGTTAATTCTAAATTCTTATTTTTATTAGAATCTTCAGATGACCCCAATAAGTTTTCTGTTATCTCTTTTCCACTTATTGCGTATCCATCATATTTAAAATTCATTATTGGACTATATTTTAAAAAGATAAAAAATATAATTCCGATTATTAAAAGCACCACTAATAGACCTATGGCGAAGTACATAGGTTTACTAATGGTCATATTTTCTTTTTTTCTAAAGACAAATTTGGCCATTTCTTTTCCTCCTGCTATTTGTTTTTTAACAATAACAGATAGAGCAGTAGTGTGTGTGAATACCGCTCTGTACTATTATTAAATTAAGTGTGTGTTGTGTGTGTAGTTCTTTTTCGAACCTTTTATCATAATATTAAAATTTATAGTTTCTTTTGTAAATAGTGCACTTTTTGTAAAATTCTGCATTTACTTACGGTTATTAGTTTTATCTTATTTCTTTACATTTTTATAACATTTTAAAAGACATTAAGTATTTTTTTATACTTAATGTCTTTTTTACACACTTAATTTAATTATTTTATAAATTTGTCTTTACAATAATTCATACTTATTTTATCGGATTCTCACACAATTATCCTTTTTAAGTATTTTTCTTTTTAAGGTTTTTCCTTAGCGCAAATAATACTATTCCAACTCCTACTATGCTTATTGCAATCCATACTATTCCTGTTTTACTATTTTTAGTTTCTTCTTTGCTTGCGTAATATTCGCTTAGATTATTTGCTTCTATTTTTTCGTTTTCACTTACCACCTCCTCTTTCGTTGTATCTAACAACTCTTCTTCATCATAAATTTCGTATTCACCTGTTTCTTGGTTATACATACTTATATATTTCGTCTCTTTTAAAGAGTTATTAGTTACATTATTTTCGGTGGTTGTAATGTCATTTTCACTTTGTTTTTCTATTGCCTCTTCTACTGGAATTTCCTCTAGTTTTGTTTGTAATTCTTTACTTTCTTCATATTTACTAGTTATTTCACTTTCTAAATCTTCATTTGAGGAATCCCCTATTTTTAATATTTTTCCTTTTAAATAATCCAGTACACTTATATATTCAGAAGATTGTGCTTTATCCGAAGATATTACTTGGCCTGTTTGATAATTAAATTTTACTTTATCTCCATTTTCGTATATTACTTCAACCTCATGAGAATCGTCATTTAGATTGTTTCCTATACTTTCTATACCTTCATTTACGAAATTCTCTGGATATGTTATTGATTCTTTTAAGTTATATAATTTTCCATCTGAACCTAAAACTGTTTCATAGTCTTTTCCATTATAACTGTCCAAAATTATGTTGTTTGATACTGGAGCTATTGTTTCTCCATTAGAATTTATAAAACTTTCTGGAAGTGCATATAACTTATTGTCTTTAACATATAATTTAGAACTTCTTGTAGCTTTAGTTCCATCTTCCGCTGTTATTAACGAATATGTACTATATGTTTGGATTGTTTTGTTGTTATAATTAAATGTGTTTTCCAAAGTTTCTAAACTTTGTACTGTAGCATTCTTACTTGATACATAATCTTCATCATTTGGTAAATCTACACCAGTTTGACCTGTTATATTTTTTATCAATGGATATTTATTGTTTTTTAGTGAAGTATAAGTAAAATTACTTCCCCAACCAAGTTTATTTTTATATGTACTTTCTAATTTTAATTCATCAGATGTTAAATATCCAAATGTATTTAGTGAATCTGCATTTTCACTGATATATTTACCATTTATTGAACTGTATTTATATGTATATGTATTTAGTATCTTTGAATTTTCTATTTTATATCCACCTATTCCTATAGATACTGTATCTTCATCTTCACTTTCTAATTTTACATGAACATAATTATTATAATAGTACTTTGTAGTTGCGTTGGTAAACAATTCTGCTTCTACGTTTCCTATTAATCCTCCTACATTGGTTTTAGAAGTTATTTTAGAATCTGCCACATTAATATTATAAAATTTTATTAATCTTATAGCTGCTGTCATATCTTTGTTTTTCATATACCCAAAAACTCCTCCAGCAGTACTATTAGTAGCAGTTATGTTTGCATTTATTAAAATTGAATTTATATTTTGTATCTCTGTTACTTGTCCACTAATTCCTCCTACGTAACTGTATCCTTCTATTGTTGTTCCTTTTACATAACTATTGTTTAAACCATCTCCACTTGAACCTATCAGTCCTGCAAATCCTCCTACGTAGTTTCCTTGTGAACTAATATCACAGTCTTCGACAGCAGCATACGAATAAGTAAAGTCTGGCATATACCCTGTAATTCCTCCCACATACTTACTGTTAACAGTTTCTCCTACAATCTTTGTATTTTTTACTTTTAGATATGACGTAGATTGATTTGCTTGTCCAAATATTCCGCCAATATATGTACTTGTGCCATATATTTCGCTATCACTTACTGTACTATTTTGAATATCGGCATCCGTAATATGAACTTTGTTTCCAATTAAACCTCCTACATATGTGCTTCCTCTTACTGTTGTTCCTTGCAATTCACTATACGTTAACTTGCAGTTTGAATAACCAATTAAACCACCTATATTGCTTATTCCATTTATATTAGAGTTTGTAACATCTATCTTTGTATTTGTTAAAACTATACTTTGAGTAGCATACCCTATAATTCCACCCGCATAATTTCCTACAGCTTCTATTTTTATATTATCTCCAACTATATTAGCAAAAGAATTATCTAATTGCCTTCCTACTAGGCCTCCTATATATGTATTTGCATTTATAGTTATATTATTTAAATTGATTTCAGAAAAGCTTCCCGTTGAATAACCTATACAACCTACATAATTAGATTTTGGAGCATTTATTGTTACGCCATTAAAGTTTACATCACTTATTTCTCCAGTAGAATTTGCTATTACTCCTATATAATTATTAGATAGTGCATTTATTTCTATGTTTTCAAAATTCACCCCAGATAACGTAGTTGTTATTTCTTTAATTAAACTTCCATAATCTTCATTAGTTGATATATCAATGTTCTTTATGGTATATCCATTAGATTCGAATCTTGCCATTGTTAGCTCTTTGTTTATATCTGTTCTTCCAGAGAAATCTATATCATTTGCTAACCTATAATTTTGATATGTTCCCTTTTCTATAGATTGCCAATCCGAATAATTATATAAATCTTTATAAAATCTTACATTAATTTTAGCATTTACATCTTTTGTAACTTCACTTTGATTTTCCTCATATTTAATTTCAGAAATTCGGTAACTATCATAATATCTTGTGGGAACTCCATTTAATTCTATATAAGTAATTCCTTGTCTAGTCGTATTTCTTTCTATAGTTATATTCATATCTTCTATTTTAATTCCCGTAATTGGAACTTCTTGAGGATTATTTATCTCTATTAATGCATTTACTGTGTCAGTAGATAGTTTATCGAAAGTTACATTAGCTATTTCTAAATTCAAGTCATTATCTATATTTACATCTTCTTGATTTGGTAATAATTTCTCACCTGTTGTATCATATAACTTTGGTAAAAATCCTTGTGATGCTTGGCTATAATCATATGCAACTCCCAAACCTATGATATTGGTATAAGTATCTTGTATGCATAATTCATTATAACTTAATAATTTTGCTCCCAATTCATCACTTACAATATATCCGTTTATTCTTTGTCCTTGGTATGCATAGTTATTCTCTTCTTCTAATGAGTTTCCTACAGCTCTCGAAATATCTTCTGATTCTTTACTTGAATAGATATTTCCTACACTAAAATTATGGCTTACATTATTTAAAGCTGTTCCTGCGTCATTACCTAGAATTCCTCCTATTTGGTCATCTTCACTTCTTATTTCTATATTTGTATAACAATTAGATATTTCAGCACTAGTTGTAGTTGAACTATATCCAACTAAACCACCTAAGCCTTTTTTCTCACTACTTATTTGACCTTCTGAAACATAACAATTTTCTACTTTTCCTAAAGAAATTTGTCCAATTAATCCGCCTACGTATTGATTAACAGCCTTCTTGGATTTTATATTAATGTTATTAACATAACAATTTTCTACACTTATTCCTCCAAAACTTCCAATTAATCCACCTATTTTAGCAGTCTGTACGGTCTCTTCTGAAAATGTCTCTATACTTACATTAGTTGCTGAACAATTCTTTATTACTGTTCCAGCATTGGCATTTCCAATTAAAGCTCCTGCATTATTTGAAACATTGGAATTTATTGTTATTTTAACATCCTTTATATGTATATTATCAATTACTGCATTAGTAGCATTATATATTAATCCATACACAGAGGCAGTTTTTGGTTTATCCTGCTTAAAATTTTGAATATTTATGTTTTCAATGGTTCCTTTTAAATCATTAAATAAAAAATCTGATGTTAAAATTATATTTTTTATCGTATGATTATTTCCGTTTACTTTTCCTGTATATGTTTTAGAAATTTTTATGTTATTTCCTTCATTTGCAAAATCCAAATCAGTCATTAACATATAATTTTCTGTTGGTGAATTGTTAATATTTTTCCAATCATCAATTGAATTTATTTCCCTATACAAATCTACTTCGATTGTTCTTTCTCCATCTTCAAAATTTCTTGTATATGGTGCATTAAAAGCTCCTTTTGTAGTTATGCTCTGCACGCTATAACTTGATACATACATTACTGGATCATGTAATTCTACTACTACCTCACTTTTTCCCTCTGCATAATCTTGTGATAATATATCTACATTTATATTTTTTACTTGTATCTGTGTTATTTGTTCAGCAGATGGATTATTTACTATTAATTTTACTTTTACTTTATTTGTTCCTTGCTCTAAAACCTCTATAGATAATATATCTGCTAAATCTTTGTCTTCAACTTCTGGTAATTCTATATATTCCTGTTGTGGCATACATTCTGGTAAGTTTAACCATGGATAATATCCTTTTCCAACCAATTCATCTACATTAAATGCTCCATCTCCATTTATTAATTGATTTTGAAAATTCGTGTCCCACAATGCTAATTTAGTAGTCTTTGTATTGTATGTATTTTTAAATATCTCATCTGTAAAGTAATAATTGTTTTGTATATTTGTACTATTCACACTATATATATTAGGTCCATAATTTACATTATACCCTTTTCCTATCCCAACTGAATATACATTGCTTACATTCGCACTGCCTGAATTGCTAACAACAAAATTAGATACGTTTTCTTGTGTAGTCGTATTTACATCTACTGATACTAATGAATAAACATTTCTAATTGTTGCATTTCTATCATTGTATATGGTTAAAGTTGCACCATTCCTATTTTGTCCACTAGGTCTCTCCATTATTCCCTGCATATTTTTCCCGTAAACATAACCATTTTTGATAGTTCCATAATTGTATTCAACAGCAGATGCTCCCCAAGCAAAGTATATACTTTCTTTAAAATTGATTATAAAATTATTAATAACTCCATAATTATACCTTCCAATAATTTTTATATCTCCATTGCTTAATTGGTTGCACTCTATTACATTAACTTGTATGTTTTTGATAACTCCATAATTGAATTCAAAAATTCCTCTCATATATCTTTTTTCAACTGTATTATTAAACGATAAATCTAACACTAAATTTTCGATTACACCATTTTCTCCTATATAGCTAAATAATCCACTTGTCGTGCTTACAAAATCTTTTTTTACAGTTTTTCCATTAAAGTTAAGAGTTCCTTCAAATCGCATATTAGTATTACCAAACATATATTGATTTCCGCTTGCTCCAGTTAAGTCTATATCTCCTAATACTATATAATTTCCTCTCTGCTGTATTTCTAGAAAATCTTCTTTATTATATATTCCCTTTATCTCTTCCGTATCTTGTGTATTATATTCTATTTCTGAAAGTACATATTCTCTGTCTTTTATTTTAATTACTAATTCTACTTTATATTGTTTTCCTGTTTGTGTTTCATATGTTTTTATTCCATTTGTTATTACATTTTCTTCTGGTATTTCTTCGTATCTATCTGTTTTTATTAAATTGCTATCTTCATAAACTTTTATATAGTAATCATTTGTTGTGATTTCATCTCTTCTATCTTCTAAATTTATGCTGTAATTACTTGCAAGCGTATATTTAAATTCTTCGTAACTTGTTTTTCTATTTCCAAGTTCTACTTGAAGTTCTTTTATTTCTATTCCGTTTCCACCATTTATATAAAATCCTAAATATCCTGTACTATCAACTGTTAATGTGTATTGAAAATCTTTCCAATCTGTTGTTAGCCCTTGTATTTGAGTTCTATTTGTATCTGTTTTACTATTTTGTATATATGCAGTTTGTGAACCACTTACTGCTTTTGCTTTAAAACTCATTGTTATTTCTTGACCTGCATATTCTCTTAAATCATATACTGCTCTTCTATTGTTCGAATGTCCTCCTAGTGTTAGAATCTTTGTTTCTTGATTATATTCTTTTCCATAATACTCACTCGTATTAAATGTTGGATATACATACCATTTATTTTCTGAACTCATATCTACTAAATTTTTGCCTGTTGCTTTTCTTGTAAGTTCCGTTAATCCAATACTTCCACTTATTCCTGGTTCTGTTACTATTTCTATCTCTTTTATTAAATAATTTACCTTATATGTTGCATCTGTATTTCCCTCATTATATTGATCTGCATAAAATCTTAATGTGTATGTTTGGTTTTCTTCTAGTTTTTCATATGTTTTTCTAATAAAGTCTTCATTAGTTGTCACTTCTTGTAAATCTATTAAGTTATTACCTGAATCTCTTAATTCCATTCTAATAATATTGTTTAAAACTGCATTGTCTGTATCTTCTACTTTTACATCAAAATCTATTAAATTTCCTGTTACAAATTGATTTATTATTTCAACTTTAGGAGGTATTTTTAATGTTGTAAATTCCTTGTAATTATACGTTACCGGTATACTTTCTTGCGTATTTCCTAGTTGTACATTTCCTATTATTTCTATTGTATATGTTGTATTTGATTTTAAATTTTCATATTTTATTTCTTTTGTTCCTGCTTGTCTTAAGTTCTCTATTTCTTCTCCTGTTAATGTATCTGTAAAAACTACTACTCCATCTTTTGTTTCTTGGTCTGTATTGTTGTCTGGTTGCTCTACAATGTTTATTGTTAATTCATTTAATATTTGAATTAATCTTTTGTCTGTTCTATCTTCATTTATTTTGTAACTTATTGTTGATGTATTACTTGTTAATTCCTTATTTTCTACTGTTAATTCTAGTGAGCCTAATGTTGAGATTGGTTGTGTCGCAAATACTAAATTTCCTATCTCTACATTTTCTTGTTTTCCTTTATTATCATTTAAATCATAATCTGCATATATTCCTATTTTGTAGTATTGATTTTGGTCTAAATCGTTTAATAAGATTTCTTCCTCGTTCTCTACTAATTTTTCTTCTTTTACTTTCTCGCCATTTGGCCTTGTAACTATATATTTATAATTTTCCAATTCTACATTATCTTTATTTGTTAAGTTCAATCTTAATGTTACACTTACTATATCTTGTTCTTTTATACTTATCCTTGCTACTGGTGCTTCTTTTGATGTTCTTGTTTCTCCTATATTGTTGTTTACCTTTAATTCTATTCCATTCCTATCATAGAATTTTATTATGTAATTTATCTTTGAATCTGACTTTAAGCCCTCTGAACTTTCTATGGCTATCTCTTTTCCTTGTACAAGCTCATTTACTTGGTTATTCTTTAACACTGTTCTTATATCGCCTGCTACTATTTCTACTTGACTTATTCCTTTTATAACTTCTGCATTTAAGTCTGATATTATCTTTACTTTTGTTAACTGGATTTTATTGCTAAATATCTCTCCATTTTCTTTTTGGATATCTATGCTACCTAACTCATTATATCCTTTTGTTGTAAATGTTCCGTCATAAAATGTATTTTCCACTTTTTGTCCGTTTTCATTTAAATATATATATTTTCCTACTATTTCATAATCTGTCTCTGGTACTAAACCTGTTATTTGAATTTCTCCGGATTTATTAAATATTCTTCTTAAATATATTTTTCCGTCTTTATATATTTCAAATGTAGGTGCTTCTACTATTCTTC
>USBY01000038.1 GCA_900553015.1 uncultured Clostridium sp.
GGAATGTTAAAAAATGCAAAAATAGAGGTACAAGGAAACAATTTCTATTTACAAACATCCCTACCAAAAGATAATGAATTAAAAGATAATTACATAGGAAATAACATAAAAGTTATAGAGTTTAATGATTTAAACAACGGAACCCAAAAATTATTAACAGGAATAGTAAGAAGTGGAGATTATTCATATACATCAAGAAAAGCAGATGCAATAGGAAATAATATAAATAATTTATCAAGACAAGATAATAAAGTAATATTAACAGGAACATATGTAAATGAAGAAAATCAAGAGATAGAAATAAGAAAAGAAGTAAATCTAGAAACAGATTGGTATGGAGAGACAAGAGCAAGTATAAGTACAACTAACCAAAGCAAAAATCTAGAAGATGTAATAGATGAAGAGAATGGAACAATAAACTTAGATTTTACAGTATATACAAATGAAACAGCCAATCAATTAATATTAAGCAAAAACTATGTAGAAGGAGAAATTCCAGAATTAAATGGATATGCACCAACAAGTGTAGAGTACACAGGAAGCACAGGAAACTTTAACTATAATGCAGAAACAAGAACATTCACAATAGAAAGAATAGCTGAGGTTGATGATCAAGGAAATGTAACAACAAAACTATCAAGAAGTAACAGTTATGGAATAAAAGTAGTTTATCCAATAGAAGCATATCAAACATTAGGAACAGAAACAATACAACTAAAGATACCAGTAAAAACATATTATGAAGGATATAATAATCCAAATGAAGAATTTACAAATCCATATAAATCAAATACAGCAAGTTCTACAATAGTAGTAAATTATGAGAACCCAAAAGGAACCGTATCAAGGTTTGATGTAACAGTAGGAAAAAGAGTATATGATCCAACTACAAGATATATAGTTTCAAAAATAAAACCATTAAATATATATAATGGAATATCAGACGAAGAAAAAGATGACACATATACAGTACTATGGCAAGCATATATAGGAACAGGAGAAAACTTACCAGGACTAGTAATGAAAGAAACTGCAACAGGAAATGCGCAAGTAACAGATCAATTTATAAAAACAAATGCAGATGAAGAAAGTACAGATGATGTAGTATCAAATGTAGGAGTATATTTTTCTGGAGTAGACAAAATCTTAGGTGAAGACGGATGGATAAAAGTATATAACGAAGAAACAGGAGATTTACTTGTAACATTTACAAAAGACGATTGGAATAAATATTCTAGCAGTAATCCATATAAATATGAATTACCAGTAAAACACGTAAGAATAGAAACAAGTGGAATAGTAGAAGATGAAAGCTATTTATATGTATATAACATAAAAGAAATAGATGATAGTAAAATAACAGAAAAATACGAAAGAGTACAATTTGATGAATTACAATATATAAAATCAACATTAGTAGGATATGTAGGAGAAACATATGTAAATACAGATACACATCAAGCAAATTATGAAGCTCCAATATCAGTAGCTAATATAGGTATAAGCAAAAATACAATATCAACACAAGCAACAGAGAAAAACGAAATAATAACAATAGAAGTAGAAGGAAATACAAACTACAACGAAGTAGAATGGAAAAATGGAATATTCCTAGTAAAATTACCAGAAGAAATAATAGATGCACAAATAAACAATGTAGAAATAAGCAATGCAAGTGTAAATATAGAAAGTTATGAATTAATAGAACAAAATAATTGTAAATACATAAAAGTAGTAACAAAAAATGATAGTCCTGCAACATATGAAATAACAATAGATGTAGATTTATCACCAGATCCAAGAAAAGCAACAAGTACAAGAAATATAGAGTTATATGCATCTAATGAAGGTGGAGAAAATTATTACTATAAAGCACAAGATATATATGATGTAAATAATAACTTGAACACAGAAGAACAAGTAAACTATAGAACAACAAGTATAAGTATGATATCACCAAACAGTATATTAACAAACCAAGTTGCGAGTGATTATGATGATAAAGGTAGTGAGGTAATATCACCACAAATAGCAGATATAAAACCAATATATGCTGTAGTAGACCAAGAACAAGAAGTACAAACAGTAAAAATAGGGGTGCAATTAAAGAACAATTATGCAAGCACAACAAGTGAGATACAAATATTAGGAAAGATACCATTTGAAGGAAATACATATGTAATAAATGGAGCAGATTTAGGTTCAACATTTACAAGCAAGATGACAAATGCAGGAATAGAATTACCAGAAGAATTAAAAGAAATTGCAACAGTATATTATTCAGAAAATGAAAATCCTTCAAGGGACTTAAATGATTCGGCAAATAGTTGGAAGACAGCAGAAGAAGTAACAAACTGGGATAATGTAAAAACATATTTAATAGATTTAGGTAATTATGTAATGCCTACAGGAAAAGAATTTGTATTTAACTATATTGTAGAAATTCCAAATGGATTAGCATTTAATGAAGTTGCATATAGTCATCATGCGATATATTTCTGCTTAGATACAGATGAAGGAAAATATAGAACAGAAACAGAGCCTAATAAATTAGGATTAAGAATAGCAGAAAAATATAATTTAGAACTTACAAAATATCAAAAAGGAAAAGATAAATTAGTACCAGGAGCAACATATAGAATAACAGACGAAGAAACAGGAGAAAGCAAAACTGGAGTAACAAATGTAGAAGGAAAACTAGAAATATCAAACTTATATGCAGAAAAAGCATATATAATACAAGAAATAAAAACACCAGATGATTATGAATTAAACTCAAATATTATCAGGTTTATTGGTCATGTAGATGAAGAAGGAAACTTAAGTATAGAAAGAACAGAAGGATTCATAAAAGGAGACATGATAGTAACCAAAGCAGATGGTGAAGAATACAAAGTAAATGTAGAAGTAGAGGATGAAGTAAAAGCTAGTATAAAAATAACTAAGAAAGAAGAAGGCACAGAAACATTACTAAAAGGAGTACGTTTTAAACTAACAGGATATGGATTAAGTGAAAACGGAAAAAGTGTTACAACAAATGCAAATGGAGAAGCAGCATTAAAAGGTTTATCTGTGAACCAAGAATATACATTAGAAGAGGTAAAGGCAGAAGGATACTATTTAGCAAGTCCAATAAAATTTAAAGTAGTAAATAATGATGGAAACTATAGCATAGAAGTTCTAGAAGGAGACGATTTAGAACAGAATACTATAGAAGATAATGGAATACCAACAATAAATATAACATTAGATAATGAAAAGATTCCTACATATGATTTAGAAGTAATAAAGATTAAGAGAACAACACCTGTAGAAGAAGGAAAAAATGGCGAGGGAACAGAAGAAACAACATATCTAGAAGGAGCAAAATTCAGATTATATAAAGGAACAGAAGAATTAGAAGAATATATAACAGATAGTACAGGAAAATTAACAATAACAGGGTTATATCAATATGAAGTAGATAAAAGTATAGACCAAACATATACATTAAAAGAAGTATTAGCACCAGTAGGATATGCAAAAGTAAAAGATATAAAATTTAAAGCTCAAAGTGAAGAAGGAACATTAACATTAAAAGAAATAAATGAAGATGGAGAAGAGAGCGATTCATCAAGATTTACAGTAGAAGGAAATACAATAAAATTAACAGTAGAAGATAGTCCATCATTTAAATTAATAAAGAAAGATGGAGAGACAGGAGAAGTATTACCAAATACGAAATTTGCAATATACAATGTGGACGAAGGAGAAGTAGAAGCAAGAAATAGTAAAGGAGAAATAATTGGAACAAAAGAGACAATAAATGGAAGAGAATATTACACAGTAACAACAGATGCAAAAGGAGAACTAACACTAGATTTACCCGAAGGATTATATAAGGCTGTTGAAGTACAAGCTAATAACGAAAAATATGATATTTCTGAAGCAACTTATTATTTTGGAATAGGTGGAAGTAGAGAAGCTACACCAAATTTTGGAGTTGCACAAGCTAATTCAATAAGTGGAAGTAAATATGACTATATTACTACTGTTGAAGCAACACAAGATGGAGGATATGTAGCAGGAGGATATTATAATTCTGAAAGTATTATGATAGAAGAAATTGAATTAGAAAATAAAGGGTATTATGATGGAATTATTATTAAGTATAATGAAAAAAATGAAATTGAAAAGGTTATAAATGTAGGAGGAGAAAGTAGTGATTATATTACAGATATAGTTGCTACTAGCGATGGAGGATATATAGTAGCAGGAGCATCTTATAGTCAAAATATAAATATTGATGGATATATAATAGAAAATAATAGTGAAAATGAAAATGGAATTATAATTAAATATAATAAGAATGGAAGTATAGAATGGTCAAAAATTATAGAAGGAAAGTATATCGAAACAATAGAACAAACAAGTAAAGGAGAGTATATAATAGGTGGATATTATATAAGTAACTCATGGAATGAAGGAATGGTTGCCAAATTAGATAGCAATGGAGAAGTAGAGTGGGAGAGTAAAATATCTGGTAATATGAGAGAAAATATATTATCTATTACTCAAGATAGTAATGGAGATTTTATAGTAGTAGGAGAATTTTCTAGTGACGAAATCACAGTAGAAAATTATAAATTGCAAAATAAGAGTAAAGACAGTAACTCGACAGCTTATACTGATGGATTAATAATAAAATATGGAGAAGATGGTAATGTAAAAGAATTAATTGGAGTAGGAGGAGAAGATGATGATGGATTTGAAAGTGTAACTGCAACAGATGATGGAGGATATATAATAGGTGGTTATTTTAGGAGTGAAAGTATTACATTAGGGGAATATACTTTAACAAATCCTATTAATGAAAATGGAATGCTAATTAAATATAATGCTAATGGAGAAGTGGAATATGCGGAAGCGATAGGAGGAAAAAATAATAGTGTGCATATTAATACAATATCCAAAACAAATGATGGTGGACTAATAGTTGGTGGAGAATTTTTAGGTAATATTTATGGAGATACATATACATTAAGAAATCATGAATTAGATGATGGAATGTTAATTAAATATGATAGCAATAAAGAAGTTGAATGGGTATATGCTATTGGAGGAGAAGATTTTGATAATATAAATGAAATAGCAGTAACAGCAAATGGAGAATATATAATTGGAGGATATTTCAACGAAGATATTTTTATAGGAAGTAAAGAATTACATAGTAGTGGTTCATCTGATGGAATAGTATTAAAAATAGGAGACATAAAAGTAGACAATGATCCAATAGTAAAAAATTCAGAAGTAATAGGTGGAAGTAATAGTGAGTATGTTTATTCTGTCGAAGGAACTAGTGATGGTGGTTATATAGCAGTAGGATGTTTTTATGGTGATGATGTTAATATAGGAAAATATACATTAAGTTCAAATGGAGATGACGATGGATTTATAATTAAATATAATAAAGAAGGAGAAGTAGAATGGGCAGACAATATAGGTGGAACAAGCTGGGATTATTTGGAATCAGTAGTAGAAACTAGTGATGGTGGTTATGCAGCTGTAGGATGGTTTGCAAGTAGTAAAATTCAATTGGGTGATTATGTAATAAATAGAAAGCGGAGGAGAAGACGGGCTAATAATAAAATATAGCAGTGAAGGAAAAGTAGAATGGACAGACGTTATTGGAGGTAGCGGTTACGATTATATTTATTCTGTTGCTGCTACTAGCGATGGCAATATTGTAATAGGAGGAGAGTTTGATAGTAGTAAAGTTTATATAGGAGAAGATTATATTTTAACAAATAACGATAGATATGCGGATGGTCTTATTGTAAAATATAGTAATGATGGAAATGTAGAATGGGCTAATAGTATTGTAGGTGATAAAAGAAATATAGTAAATGATGTAGCAACTACAGAAGATGGAGAAATACTAGTTGGAGGAGTATCTTATTGTGATGAAATTTATTTAGAAGATATGACTTATAAACTTAATGGCGAGTCAGATGGAATAATTATTAAATATACAAAAGAAGGAAATCTGGACTTTATGCGAATAATAGGTGGTATAGAATATGATAGTATTGAAACAATAGACTCAACTAAAGATGGTGGAATTATTGTTGGTGGTAGATATGATGAAGCTATTCAAATAGGAAATTATACTTTAACAAGTTGTGATGGGGATGCAGGAATGGTAATAAAGTACAATAGTAAAGGTGACATTGAATGGGCGAAATCTATAGATGGAAATGGATATGAATACATTTATTCAGTTATGGGGTGTAGTGATGGAGGAATTATTGTTGGTGGAAATACCAGTGATAATGAAATTTTATTAGGAGATTACACTCAACTTACTTTAGGAAATGAGGCGGGATTAATAATAAAATATGACAGCGTAGGGCAGATAGAATGGGCAAAAGCTATTAGTCAAGGCGAAGGAAATTATATTGATTCTGTTTCTGAAACTATTAATGGGGAAATTCTTGCAGGAGGAAACTTTTACAGTACTATAAAAGTCGACGAAGAAACTTTAATAAATAATGGAAATTCAGATGGAATGATTCTAAAAATAGAAAATCAAGTGGGAGTTCCAGAAGTGCAGGAATTAACTTTAGAAAATAATAGAAAAAAATTCAAAATAACCACAGATGTAAAAGAAGTTGATGGTACAAAAGGTGGAAATATTTCCGGAGAAGATTTGAAGCCATATGAAACCGTAAAATACGGAGATTCAAATACAAAAGAAATTATAATGACACCGGACGAAAATTACGAAATTATAGGAATAACAATAAATGGACAAGAATGGAAATTTGAAGAAAATACAGATGGAACATACACAATGCCACAATTTACTAATATGATAGAGGACAAACATATCGAAGTAACATATGCATTAAAAGATAATAAATTAACAATAAATAAGGTGGATAGCAAGACACAAGAACCATTGCAAGGAGCAACATTTAAACTAGACCAAATAGAAGAAAGAACAGAACCAGAGAATATAATAGGAGAAATAGTAACAAATGGTGATTATTATTATTTACAAGCAGATGAAAAAAATGAAATAACAGAAGAAGTAGTAGGCAAAGTAACTAATAATGGAACATATTATTTTGTACAAAACGATGATGGAACATTAACTCCAACAAACAGTAAAACATATCAAACAGCCAATGGAGGAAGTAGTGGCAAACAAAATACAACAGCTAACTCATATATACCAATTGATTTAACTGGACTAGAGGGAAAATATGTTGTGGTGGTAAATGCGCAAGTATATAGTGAAAGCGTGGATTATGGATATGCAACAATAACAACTAGCACATCAGCACCAACATATAGCAATACAAATGGAAGATTTATGTATATATCAGGAAACTCAAACTCAGTAACAACAGCAAAAGACTATACATCAAATGCACTAACTGGTGGAAATACATATTATTTACATTTAGGATATAGAAAAGATAGCAGTGTAGATACAGGAGCAGACCAAGTAGTTATAAATAGTATAAAAGTATATGGTGCTAAGGGTTCAACATATAATTTTATACAAAATGAAAATGGAGGATACGAATCAAACAATCAAGGAATAGATAATACCACAGCTAATTCATATATACCAATAGACTTAACAGAATATACAGGTAAATATAATTTGATAGTCAATGCACAAGTATCAAGCCAAAGTAGTGATTATGGATATGCGACAGTAACAAATAGTATAGATGCACCAGCATATGACAGTAGCACTGGAAGATTCATATATATAACAGGAGGACAAGATGCTCAAGATTATACAACAGTCTTACAAGGTGGACAAATGTATTATCTACATCTAGGATATTATAAAAACTCGTCAACAAGTAGTGGTGAAGATAAATTTACTGTAAATAGTATAAAAATAACTCCAAACGATTCAGAGCTATATCATACAGAAGTAACAACAAATAGCGAAGGACAAGGAATAGTACAATTACCATTTGGAAAATATGAAATAACAGAAATAGAAGCACCAGAAGGATATCAATTATTAGAAACACCAATAGAAATAGAATTTAGAGCAGATGGAAATCATGAAGTAACTATTTCAAATATGCAATCAGCCAAAGTAATTGTACATCACTATCTAAAAACAGCAGAAGGAGAATACACAACAGAAAAAGTAGCAGAAGATGAGCTATTAGAAGGAAAAGCAGATGAAACATATACAACATCACCACACTTAGACCTAGAAAAATATCAATTAGAAGAGGATGCGGAAGGAAATTATGTAATACCAGTAAATGCAACAGGAACATACAAATCAGGAATACAAGAAGTAACATATTATTATGAGGAAAAAGATATTCCTTTAATAGTACATCATTATATAGAAGGAACAGAGACTCCGGTATTACTTAAAAACGGAGAACAAGCAAAAGATGAAAAATATGAAGGTAAAGAAAATGAAGAATATACAACAAATGCAATAAGCCAAGAAGAGCTAAATGAAAAATATGAATTAGTAGAAGTGCCTTCAAATGCAACAGGAGTATATACACCAACAGAAATAGTAGTAACATATTACTATAGAGTAAAAGATTCAGCAGG
>USBY01000039.1 GCA_900553015.1 uncultured Clostridium sp.
AAGATTTTGAACAAGTAACAGGATATCCAAACTTAAGTATAAGTGAAGGAAAAGTATATGATGGAAATAATTTAGAAAGAGCAGATGCGAAAGAATATATATTTGTAAAAACAGCAGATGAAGTATATATCAATTTACATGAGATAAAGATAAAAACAACAGCAAATGAATATACAATACCAGTGAATAGTATATTAGCATTTACAGAAAATTCAATTAGATATTACACAGTAAATAATAATGTATTGGTGTTTAACGAGATAAATGATGTAGATAATAATTCAAATGTACAAATGGTGGAAAACGACTATACATATGAGGAGTTATTAACAAAGTTAGGAATAATAGAAGATGAGACCAATAATAATGAAAACAATAAGAGTCAAACTAATATAATCCAAGAAGATATTACTCATTCAGATACAGAAGAAAATCAAGAGAATGAAGTAAAACAAGAGGAGTCTACAGAGACAAATACAAATGATGAACAACAAACACAAAACGGATATATTAAACCAGAAGTAAGTGCAGAAGATTTTACAGCAGAAGTGTATACAGCCAAAAGTACATTAACAATAAAAGATCCAGCAGGAAGAATAGTAGAAGCACCAACATTCGAAATATACAAAGATAATAAAATATACTTAAGAAGAACGTACACAAATTCAGGAAGTATAACGGTAACAGGTTTAGTGCCAGAGACAGAATATAAAATAGTAGGAAAATATATTTATCTAAATGAAGATGAACAAAAAGTAGAAAATACATTTTATGAAGGAAGTTTTAAAACAAAAGGCTATAATGAGTTAGGAACTATAGAAATCACAAAAGAAAATGGAGAGATATTTAGTAATAAAATACAGCTAACAAAAGTAAAGATAACATCAGACTTAAATGCAGAAGTTATAAAAGGAATAAGCCAAGTAGAAATAGAAACGGGAGGAATAAGAACAGTATTAAAGAATAACCAAGTAAACTTATTATTAAGAGGTGAAGAAATAACCATAGAAACTTCAGAAGGATTAAAAAGTAATAGTAAAATAAATTACGCAATAAAATTTTATGATAAAAATGGAATAGAATTAAAAGTAAATAATGGAGAAGGAGAAACACGAACATCAAAAGAAGCACCAGTAGCAAAAGTAAGTATAAAAGAACAAGACATAGTAAGTGTGACATTAAGATTGAATTTAACTAATAAAGATAATGTAGAGTTAGAAAATTATAAATACATTGTAACAAGACCAAATGGAGAGAAAGTAAAGGAAGAAAAATTAGCAGAAAATGAAAAAGAAATCTTATTAAATGATTTAGATCAAAACCAATATTACAAAATAAGTATCTATGCAGACTATGACTTAAATGATAATAAAGGAAAACAAGAAAATATTGAGATAGGAAATTTAGTATTTGCGACACAACCAATATCAACATTAGGTTCATTAGAATTAACGGTAGAGAATAAAGAATTAACAAGTACAACTAGCACAATAAGTTACAAAATAGATGAAGACAGAACAGACAAAAGATTAATTCAGATATTAAATGAATTAACAATAAATATAAAAGACGGAGAAAATATAGTAAAAACAGATATTTTATCAGGAGAAGAAATTAGTAATTTACAACAAGCAGGGACAAAAGAAATGAAGTATGAAAACTTACAATCAAACACAACTTACACAATAGAAATAACAGGAAATGTACAATTAGGAAATACGCAAGAAACTATACCTGTTACATATAACTACAAAGAATTTACAACATTAAAGAATTCAGCAAAAGTAGAGATAAGAAATCAATTTGTAACTGGAAACTTAATTGATTTTGATGTAAGAATAGAAGATATAGATAAATCAGTATTAAATAATACAGTAAGAATGGAGCTAAGAGAAGAAAATAATAATTTAATAAGTTTGGAAGAATTAACAACCAATGAAGATTATGTAAGAAAAACATTTGAAAAATTAGAAGAAAATCAAACATACAAATTAAGATTTATAGCAGATCAATATAATGAAGGAAGTACAGATGCAACATATAAATCTAATTACTTAATAAAAGAAATAGAAATAATAACTGAACCAGGAGTAAGTGGAGAGATACAGCTAACAGATTTAAAAAGAGAAGGAACAGGAAAGAATTTAATAGATGTAACCTCAAAAGTTAATTGGAGAGGAAAATATTTCAATGTACATAATAATTATGGAAAAGAGTATGATCCAAAAACTAATGAATTAAAGCTATATTGTAAGGGGGATTCTGGGCAAGGACAAAATTATCTTTATGATTTATCAGACTATATAGGGCAAACAGTAACAATGTCTTTCGAAATAAAAAAAGATGAAAAAGCACAAATATATATAGATGACGATAATATTTTATCAAACAGTGCACGTGAAAATATAACAGATATAGTAACAGAGGAATGGCAAGAATATCAATATACAACTATAGTAAGCAATGCAGGTTTATTAGGATTCCAAGTAAATAGTGAAAATAATGAAGAAGCATGGATGTACTTAAGAAATGTGCAAATAGAATTGGGAGATAAAAAGACAAGTTATGAATCATTTAAATATAATTTAAAATCAACAATAAAAGTAGAAGTAGAAGATAAGAGAAGCGAAATAGAAAATTATTATGTACAAGAGTATAAAAATGACAAATTAATAGAAGAAAGAGAGTATAGTAAAGCTACTAATCTTTTAGAGGATTTTAAGGTAGAAAGCAATAGTGAATATAGATTTGATTTAGTAATAAAAATAAACGGAAGAGAATATATATTAGATTCACAAGAGTTTAGTACAGAGAATGATGAGGAAATAAAAGGAATAAATTCATTAAATGAGTATTTAAATATAATAAATCCAGATGGGAATTACATAGTATTTTGTGATTTGGATTTCAGTAATATTCCAAGTAATAATGGATATTATTATCAATTAACATCAGGTAATTATGGAATTAAAGGAAAAATAGATTTTAATGGGCATAGATTAATTAGGAAAAAAAATGGAGCAGCAGGACCACTAATTAATAAGATAGAGGAATCAGGAATAATAGAGAATTTTATATTAGAGATGTATTTAGATAACAATATAGAAATTTCTAGTTACTATGGCTTATTTGTTACTAATTATGGAACAATAAAAAATTTTAAAGTGATTTTAGAAGAATGCACAAATAAGTCAAATAGATACATAGGATTATTAGGCAGAGATAATTATGGTGAAATAAATAATTTTATATTAGAGTCAAAAGTATCATTATATGGGATGCAAGAATTATCTTTAGGAATTAGAACTAATTTTGGAACAGTCAAAAATGCTTATGCATATGGTGAAAACATAAAAAACATCTATTCAGAACCTTTAGGAAGCAGGAATACGGGAGTAGTTATAAACAGGAATACTGGTATGGTATCTAACATATTTAGTTTAATAAATGTAGATGTGGCCGGAGAAACCTATTTAGAAAATAGTGGCAGTATTATATCTTTTACAGAAACTACAGGAACAATAAGTGATATATATTCAGTAGGCTACGGGCAAAACTATAGTTTAGATTACGGACCAACAATAGGAACAGTTGCAAATATGAACAAGATAGAAAATATATACTATTTTGCAGATATAACATTTAATAATTCATACAACAGAAAATCAACTCCATTAGCATTATGGGATACAACATTTCAGAATCAAATATTAAATTCGGATAATGCATTTAATATAGACGAACTAATTAATCAAGGATATTACCCACAATTAAATTGGCCAGACTGTATGCCAACACAGGAATATATTGAACTTCCAGAAGTAAAAGATAAAGATTTGCCAGATATATTATCAATGGAAATATTAGAAAGTACAAAAGATACTGCAAAAGTAAAATTTAGTGTTAATAATCCTTCAGCAGAAACAATAACGAGAATAGAAATACAAAACTTGCAATGTACAATAGAAAGCCAAGAATATAATGATGGAAAAAGCGAAGTAATTGCAATATTAAATAATCCATTAATATGTGTATCACAATATTCAGTAATGAGTATAACGACAAAAGGAGCATATAACCAAGAATATACAAGAGAGTTTGAAGAAAATGAAAGATTGATAGATGTAGATTTTTATAGAGAAATAAATACAACTGATGATTGGAAAAATATAAATAAATCGCCAACAGAGAACTATATATTAATGCAAGATTTAGATTTTAGGAATAACCCTAATGATAGTGTCATTTCAGTTGCTTATACAGGAATATTAGACGGAAACAATCATACAATACGAAATGTAGATAAGCCAAATAATCGATATATTATATCAAATATACAAAATAGAATTAAAGATATATTTTTTGAAAATATTACAATAAATAATAGTATCACAATGGGCATAATAGCAAATGCAAATAAAGTAGAAAATGTACATGCTAAAAATGTAAATTTATCCCGTACAGGAGATAGTACTGGTAGCACATTGGGTGGATTAGTAGGTGTCTTATCAAACGAGATGAATAATTGTAGTATAAGCAATATAAGTATAATTGATGAAACATATTCTACGAATGTAAGAACAGGAGGATTAATAGCAGTTGCAAATGCTTCTAAAGTAATTAATTGTAATGTAACAAATTTAAATATTATAACGAAAAATGGTGAATATGAAGGTGTAGGAGGATTAATAGGTGCAAGCGAAACTCAAACTACTATAAAAAATTGTTATGTAAAAGGAAAGATTAAAATAGATGGGTCAGTAGTGGGAGGAATAATAGGATACTTTAATGTTGGAGAATTAGAAAATTCATATAGTTATGTAGATATAACAGGTAATATAGATACTGCTGGAGGAATAGCAGGCAATATAAGTAGTGGAGTAGAATTGGTTAATAACATAGCATTAGGAAATTTATACACAAGCCAATTAGATACAACACCTGCAAGAATAGCTGGTTCAGGAACATTAACAGATACAAACTATGCATATAGTAACCAAAGATTAAATGGTTTGATAGAAACAACTACAGAAGCAAATATTAAATTGTTAACTCCAGAGGAATTACTAACTCAAGCAACCTATACAAATATATTAAACTATGGAAATACATATGATTACAGTCAGTTAGGAGAAAATATACTACCAAAATTGCACAAAATAAATGAAGATGGAACATATTCAAATGAGTTATTACCAAATCAGGAAGATGTATATCTAGATATATCAAATGAATTTAAGATAGATAGTGTAGAAATAGAGAAAAGTGCAGTAGACCAAATTGCAGGGCAAATAGTAGTAATAAATACAAATGAAGAAGAAGTGACAGGACTAGAAATAGATGGAATGGACGTAACAGTTACAAGTATAATAACAAGAGATGGAAAATCATATATAAATATAACAGCAAAGCCAAACAAATTCTATGATACATATAAAATAACAAAAATAAAATATAAAGAAGAAGGACAAGCAAAAGAACAAGAAGTAGAAGGAAAGATAGAAGTTCAATTTTATAAAGAATTATATAATTTTGAAGATTGGCAAGAAATAGAAGATGGAACATATCAAAATTACAGGTTAATGTCAGACATAGACTTTGAAGGAAGAACAAATGTAAAAACGAATGTAACTATGGCAAGATTGGAAGCTGTAGGAGGAATGAAGACATTAAAGAATATAGACCTAACATTTAATGAAGCAGGAAGCGGATTAATAAAAGATATTACTACTAAATTAAGTGATGTTAGGTTTGAAAATATTAATATAAATTATGATATACCTGCTAGTTCGGATGCTAAAGGTGGAATAATAATAAATTCATCAGCTGATATGAGTAACTTAGAATTTAGTGAATCAAAAATTTTAGGTGAAAAAATAAATTATATAGGAGCAATTGGATATTCGACTTCAAGTTATGTGGAAAATATAAAATTAGATAATATAAGTGTACAAGGAAGTTCTTACACTGGAAGCTTTGTAGGACAATATGAGACAAACAACATAGAGAAATTCTACAATGTAGAAGCTGATGAAGTTGAAGTAACTGGAGGTTATAATAATATTGGAGGACTTATTGGTAGAGTTACTTCTAGTGCATATATTGGTAAAATTGAAAAACTATTAGTAAAAAATTCAAATATAAGTGGAAATAATAATTATACTGGAGGCGTTATTGGTTATCAGTCTCTAATAAGCTCAGAGAATATAATTTCTGAAGGAAATAGTATTTCTGGAAAAATTTATACAGGAGGAGCAATAGGTGGTAATAATACTAGAGTAGATAACGTAATTTGTAATAATTTAACTATAACAGCAACTGATGATTATATTGGAGGAATTATTGGAAACGGAGGGCAACTACATACTGCCGAAGTAAATAATTGCATAATAAATTCAGGAATAAACTCTGATAATGTTGGAGGAGGTTTTGGTTCTTTAGCATGGGGGAGTGAAAAAATAAAAGTTTCCAATACTAATATAAATGCGTCAGGAAATAATATTGGAGGAATTATTGGTTCTACAGCTAGTACCATACATCATTCAATATTTTCAGGAAATATTGTTGGTAATAATAATGTAGGTGGAATTATAGGGAATATTACTTCATCTGGAATAATATATCTATGTTATTTAACTGCAAATATAGAGGCGAACAGTAATGTTGGTGCAATAGTAGGCTATTTAAATAACACAGGAATGACAGCAGTATCAAATACATCTAGTCTATATGTTAATTATGCAGCAGATACAACAATAGAAGGAAAAACTAATGTAGGTGGAATATTTGGAAACATAGCAGAAGAATTATATATGCCGGAAACATATTATTATAGTAACTATGTAGAAGCAGATTTAAATAGTGAAGATAATGCTACTATTTCATTAGGAATAGGAGGAAGACAAAATCAAAACCAATATTTAAAAGATACATATTATTATAAATATTCTACAATAAACGGAGAAAATCCAAATGAACAAAATGAACTGTTTATTACACAAGATAAATATTTGACTGAAGAAGAGTTGAAGAATCAAATGACATATACTTCAAAAATAAAATGGAGTGCATCACAGTGGAATTTTTCTATACTCAAAAATAATAAATATCCAACAATAAATACAGGAAGTTTTCCTGACCAGGAAGGAATAGACTTGCCAGTAGATTCAGAGCATATTGTTGGAAATGTTGTTGATACTAATAGTTTAGGAAATGAAATGGTAACAGAAGAATTAGAGCAGACTTTTGACTATGACAATAAAGAAATCCAAACATACAGCACATATTCTTTAATAACCGCAGAAGATGGAACTCAAGCTACAAGAAATGCAAAATTATATGTAAAAGACAATAACTTGTATGCAATACCAAGTACATTAAGTAAATCAGCAAATGGCGATGAAAGTATAGTACCAGTAGCAAACAACTTAATAATTGATAGTTACAATGGAAAAGAATACGAAACTGTACTAGGTTCAGATGGAAAAATCTATGACTTAAAAGAACCAATAACATATCCAGAAAGCTTTGTGAAGTCAGATATTGAAAGCATAGGAAACAACTTGAACTCTGACGTAAAAGAAGTAGAAGTTATTTACAAAAATGGAGATAAAATCAAGTTTAATTACCAAACAGGTGAAATAATATCTTCTTCAGAAGCCGAAGATACAGAAAAGACAGGACTATTCGATTATCTAAAAACAAAGATATCAGAAATAGGAAATTCTAATTCTGAAGTATCACAAGAAATAACAAATAAATATGAAGAAAGCAAAGAATTACAAACAAAATTAGAAGAAACATCAGTAAAAGAGGCAATAGAAAAACAGAATGACAATAATACAAGTATTGCAAATTTAAGTGAATCTAATACCTCAGAAGGTGTCACAACCACCGAAAACAATGTAACTAATAACTCTCTAACAGAGAATAAATATATAAGTATGTACAACGAAGAGACAG
>USBY01000040.1 GCA_900553015.1 uncultured Clostridium sp.
TTTCAAACTCTTAAATCCGTATGTATAATATTTTTATAAAAATATTTTTTATTTTTTTATTATTTATAATATATTTTTTATTTTACTTTTTACAATTTTTTTTTATTAATTCTTTTTGTTTTTTATCTATTTAAATTGTCAAAATTTCATATTTATATTGCTTACAAATAATTGATTCTTTCATTCTCTTATCAGAATACGTTTTAAGGCGTTTTATTTCTTATTTGTAAACTTATATTAATCATTATTTATCTTCGCTTAGAATTCATTTTCGTGATTCTTTTTTCTAAAATTATTTCTTTTTTCAAGACATAAGAAAATTAGCTTCGCCATATGTAACCAATTAATTTATATTTTGCACTAACATAGTTGACTTAGTCTTTGTCGTTTCAGAAAAATCTTCGATTTTCACTGCACAAAAAAAAAGAAATGCTGTTATGCATTTCTTTTGGCGGAGAATGAGGGATTTGAACCCTCGCGGCCCCTTACGAAACCCTAACGGTTTAGCAAACCGTCCCCTTCAACCACTTGGGTAATTCTCCTTATCTTATTTTATATAAAAAAAATGGCGGAGAGGGTGGGATTCGAACCCACGGTAGGCTACAAACCTACGCCAATTTTCAAGACTGGTGCCATAAACCAACTCGACCACCTCTCCGTGTCTCACGACAATATATATATTAGCATAATCTTAATTCATTGTCAATATAATTTTGTCCTTTTTATTTAAAAATATGCTTTATTTTACACTATATTTATAAATGTTCCTATCATTTACTCTAATTTTAAGCTTGTATATTCAATAAGAAAACAGTTATTAAATTCATCTTCAATAACTGTTTTCTTACTTCATTCTATTCGATTACATTATATCCATTTGATTCTATTGCTTTATCTATTGCTTCTTGTTCTTGTTCAGATATTGTATATTTTGACTTACCAGCTTTTATAGGCTTTGCATATATATTTGACATTTCTCTCGAATATATACCGTTTAAAACTACTCCATCATTATTATCGTTTAATAGTGCAAGAGCAAAACTTAAATCACTTCCAGTATCTTTAAAAGCATTATATCTTACAATTCCTACTTTTCTAATAGTTTTAGCTAATTCTTTATTTAAATCTTCACAATATTGTATTATTTCTTTGTTTTCTTTTTCAACCTTTTCAACTTTTTTTATGTATACTTTTAGGTTTTCTTCAATATCTTCACCCTTGCCTATTTTCTTCATAAAATTACGATATTCTTTATTCAATCTTCTTAATTTTACATTGCTAGATATATATAATATAAGCAATATTATGTTTACTATAATTATTCCTAAAATTACATAAGTATTATTTAATGCATTAACAATATTTTCCATATATTTCCTCTCTTTATTTTTTAATTAATTCTAAAATTCTCTCTAAATCATCATTATTGCTGTATTCTATTATAATCTTTCCTTTTCTTTTTCCAGCATCAAGTTTAACCTTGGTTCCGAAAAAATCTCTAAATGATGTCTCTATATCTCTATAAATTGGCTCATATTTTCTATCTTTATTAGTCTTAGTCTTGTTTCTAGCCATCTTCTTTTCTGCTTCTCTAACACTATCACCTGATTCTATAATATATAGTGCCATCGCATATTGCTTATCCTTATCTGGAACTGCTAATATTGATTTACAATGTCCTTCTGTTAGTTTTCCTTCTAGCGCTAACTGAATAACTCTCTCATCTAAATTTAAAATTCTAACACTATTTGCAATACTACTTCTTGCTTTTCCTAAAATATCAGCCACTTTTTGTTGTGTCAAACCATAATCATCCATTAAACTTTTTATTCCCATTGCTTTTTCAATAGGATTTAAGTCTTCTCTTTGTATATTTTCTATTAAAGCTATTTCTTTATTTCTTCTTTCATCGTCATCTCTTATAATTGCTGGTATTTCAGTCAATCCAGCCTTTTTACAAGCTCTCCATCTTCTTTCTCCAGCAACGATTTCATAATAATCATCTTTCTTTGTAACAATTATTGGTTGCAACAATCCATATTCTTTAATAGAATTAGCAAGCTCTTCTAGAGCTTCTTCATCAAATTTCTTTCTTGGTTGATTTCTATTTGGCTCAATCTCGATAAGTTTTAGCTTATGGATTTTTTCACCTGCTTGAATTTCTTCCTCTTTTCTCTCTTCTTCTACAGTACTTGCAAATAAGGCATCTAAGCCTTTTCCTAATCCAGTTTTTTTAGCCATTTATATCATCATCCTTTCATCATTTTATTTATTTCCTTCAGATGCCCTTTTTATAAACTCTTTTGCCAGTTTATCATAAGCTTTTGCTCCTTTAGATTTAGGGTCGTATGTTATAATTGGCATTCCATAACTTGGAGCTTCACTAAGTTTAACGTTTCTTGGTATAACTGTTTTATAAACTTTATTTTCAAAATATCTCTTTACTTCTTTTACAACTTGATTTGCTAAATTGGTTCTTAAATCATACATTGTAAGAACCGCTCCCTCTATGTAAATCTCTTTATTTAAGTGTTTTTTTACTATATTGATTGTATTCATAAGTTGTCCCAATCCTTCTAGTGCAAAATATTCACATTGAACAGGAATTAATACACTATCAGATGCTGTAAAAGCATTTAATGTAATTAAACCTAATGATGGTGGACAATCTATAAAAATATAATCATAATTTCCCTTTATTTTATCAAGTTGCTCTTTTAATCTCAATTCCCTTGAAACCATTGATACAAGCTGAACTTCAGCTCCTGCCAAATTAATATTTGAAGGGCAAATATCTAGTTTTCTTGTACTAGTAGATTGGATAACTTCGCTCATATCTACTTCATTTACTAATACATCATATGTTGATAATTCACATTCCTTGTCCACTCCTACAGCACTAGTCGCATTTCCTTGAGGATCAGCATCTATAATTAGTACCTTTTTACCTCTATTGGCTAATCCTGCACTTAAATTAACTGTTGTAGTTGTTTTTCCAACTCCACCTTTTTGATTTGCTACTGATATTATTTTTCCCAAAATTATTCCCCCTTGCTTAATATTAAATATTAATTTTTATTACAAATTTAGTTATAAATAGCTAAATATCAAGCATTTGAGCTGTTTTCTTAAGCTTTGCATTTGTATGTATATATAAAAAAATTAACATATTAATCATATAAAAATATGGTTAATATGTCAATGAAAATTATCAATATTTTTTTATTTTTTTACATTATTTTATTGGTTCTTTTAATGGTTTTCCCGCTTTTCTTGGAAACTGCTTAGGTGTAGGTTTTACCTTATCTATGACTACTATACTTCTTTTATTATCTGTATCTATTAAAGTAAATTTATTTACTTCTTTTATTTTACCACCTAAAATGTTAATTGCTTTTTCGGCATTTTGTAATTCTTCATCTATCTCAAACCCTTTCATTGCAATCATTTGACCACCTTTTTTAATAAATGGCAAGTCATATTCTGCTAAAGTGGTTAAATTAGCAACAGCTCTTGAAACAGATTTATCAAAATTTTCTCTATATGATTTATTTTTTGCCAAATCTTCAGCTCTAGAATGTATTAATTCAACGTTTTTTAAATCTAATGCTGTACATACTTCATTTAAAAAGTTAATTCTCTTATTTAAAGAATCTACTAATGTTACATTTAAATTTTCATTTAATATTTTTACTGGTATCCCTGGAAAACCTGCTCCAGTGCCAATATCTATAATATTTTCACCGTCTTTTAAATATTTTAATATTGTTCCGCAATCAACAAAATGCTTTATTATTATTTCTTTAGGCTCGATAATTGTTGTTAGATTAATTTTTTGATTCCATTCTATTAGTAAATTCATATATGAAAAGAATTTTTCCACTTGTTTATCAGTTATATCTATATCTATTCTTTTCATTTTATCTTTCATTTCATATGAAAATTCATTTATTTGCATATTATTCTCCTTTATTATTTCTTTTTAATTGTTCCAAGTATATTAATATTACTGATATATCAGCAGGTGAAACCCCTGATATTCTAGATGCTTGGCCTACAGATCTTGGTCTTAATTTTGATAGTTTTTGTCTTGCTTCTAATCTAATTCCACCTATAGCCTCATAGTTTATATCATCTGGTAATAATTTATTTTCCAATTTTTTTGCTTTTTCTACCTGCGCATTTTGTAATTTTATATATCCTTCATATTTTATTTGTATTTCTACTTCTTCTTTTACTTGCTCACTTAATTCTGGTCTATCTTCATCAATTTCTTTTAAATCTTCATATGTTAATTCTGTTCTTCGTAGTAATTCAGCTAGTTTTATACCATTATTAATTTTTGAAGAATTGTGTTCTTCAAGGAATTTATTTACTTTTTCTGTAGGTTTTATAGTTTTATTATATATTCTTTCTTTTTCTTTCTCTATATTTTCCTTTTTCTCTTTAAATTTCTTATATCTTTCTTCTGATATAAGACCAACTTCATAACCAATATCAGTTAATCTCAAATCTGCATTATCTTGTCTTAGTAATAATCTGTATTCTGCTCTAGAAGTCATCATTCTATATGGTTCATTTGTTCCTTTTGTAACTATATCATCAATCAATACTCCGATATATCCGTCATATCTGTGTAAAATAACAGGTTCTTTTTCTTGTATTTCACGTGAAGCATTTATTCCTGCTATAAGACCTTGACAAGCAGCTTCTTCATATCCTGAAGTTCCATTTATCTGTCCAGCAAAGAATAATCCTTTATATTTTTTATGTTCCAAACTTAATTGTAATTCTAATGGATCTATACAATCATATTCTATTGCATATGCTGATCTAGTAAATTCTGCATGTTCTAAACCAGGAATAGTTCTATACATTTCAATTTGAACATCTTCTGGTAAAGATGAACTCATTCCTTGTATGTACATTTCATCAGTATCTAATCCTACTGGTTCAACAAAAATTTGGTGTCTTTCTTTATCTGCAAATCTAACTACCTTATCTTCTATTGATGGACAATATCTTGGTCCTGTTCCTGAAATTTCTCCGGAGAACAATGGAGATCTATTTAAGTTCTTTCTTATTATTTCATGTGTCTTTGCATTAGTATATGTTAAATAACAAGGTACTTGCTCTATTGTTGGCGCTTTATCCATGAATGAAAAAGGAATTATATTTGTATCTCCTTCTTGTATTTCCATCTTTGAAAAATCTATTGTCTTTTTATTTATTCTCGCTGGAGTACCTGTTTTAAATCTTACTATTTTAATTCCTAGCTCTTTTAAACAATCTGATAATTCATTTGCTGCAAATACGCCATCAGGTCCACTTTCTTGTGAATACTCACCCATAAATATTTTTCCTTTAAGATAAGTTCCTGTAGCTAAAATTACAGTTTTTACATTATATACTGCACCTACACTTGTTTCAATGCTTTCTACTGCATTATCTTTAATATTTATTTTTGTTATTTCTGCTTGTTTTATATTAAGATTTTCTTGTTTTTCTATAGTATGTTTCATTTCCATTTGATATCTTTTTCTATCAGCTTGTGCTCTTAATGAATGTACTGCTGGTCCCTTTGATGTGTTTAACATTTTTATTTGAATTAAAGTTTTGTCTATGTTTTTTGCCATTTCTCCACCAAGAGCATCTATCTCTCTTACCAAATGTCCCTTAGAGCTTCCTCCTATATGAGGGTTACAAGGCATATTTGCAACAGCCTCTAGACTAATTGAAAATATTACTGTTTTCATTCCCATTCTTGCTGCTGCTAACGCTGCTTCACATCCAGCATGTCCAGCTCCAATTACAGCAACATCATAATTTCCTGCATCGTATTTCATTTTTTACCTCCAATTTTTCGTTTTTTATGGAACAATCAAAATTGTTTTATTTTATTTTTTTATATATATTTTGTTTAATTTTTTATTGTTTTTTTATTGATTTTCAAAGCAAATTATTAATTTCACATAATTTTCACAAAGTCATTTTCTTGACTTTAAGTCAATTTTAAGAAATCTCTGTTTCCTTACAGCCTTCTTGGTTTGCTGTCTTATGTTCGTTTTTTGTTCCTACGTTGAATTTGCTAGTTTACATTTTTTATTTTCCCAGGCAAAATTTGGAAAAAATTTCATTAATTATATTTTCTGAAACGTCCTCTCCAGTTATCTCTCCTAAACTCTCCAAAATGTCTTTTATATCGATAGCAACAATATCCATTGGCATCTTATTTTGTAAGCTTATTTGAGCATTCTCAGTTGATTTTATAGCCTTATTTATTAGGTTCTTGTGTCTAGTATTAGTTACTATAACTTCATTATCTATATTTATCTCGTTTATTTTAAAGATTTTCGAAATAGTTTTATTTATCTGATCAATGCCTTCTTTATTTAAAGCTGAAATCTTTATTATATCTTTACCTAGTTTGGCGATTCTCTCATCTATCTTTACGTTATCTTGTACTAAGTCAATCTTATTTAATACAATTATAGCTTTTTTGTCTTTTATAAGTTCTATAATGTCTAAATCTTCATTATCTATTTTATCACTTATATCAAAAATAGCAATTAACAAGTCTGCGTCGTTAGCTATCTCCCTAGCCCTTTGTATTCCAATTTTTTCTACTTCATCATCAGCTTCTCTTATTCCTGCTGTATCTATTATTTTAATTGGAATGCCATCTATATTCATCAATTCTTCTATACTATCTCTTGTTGTCCCCTTATATTTGCTTACAATGGCCCTATCTTCTCTTAATAAGGCATTTAATAGTGATGATTTACCAGCATTTGGTTTTCCAACTATAGCTATTTTTATACCATCTTTTATGATTTTTCCATTATCAAAAGTATTTTTTAGTTCTATCAAATCGTTCTTTACATCTTTTAGCATGTCTTCTGCTTTCTTTTCTGTGACTTCTTCTATATCATATTCTGGATAATCTATATCTGCTTCAACATCTACCATTATATCCATTATTTTCTTACGTATATTAGTTATTTTTTGAGATAAAAAGCCTTCTAATTGCTTTAAAGATGCTTTTGATTCTTTTTGAGTTTTACTATTTATAATGTCTATTATAGATTCTGCTTGAGATAAATCTATTCTACCATTTAAAAAAGCTCTTTTTGTGAATTCTCCTGGCTCTGCTAATTCTGCACCATTCTCTAAACATACTTCTAAAATATTTTCCATAACAATATTTCCACCATGAGAATTAATTTCACACATATTTTCTGTTGTATAACTATTTGGTTTTATAAAATAAGAAACCAATACTTCATCTAATATCTCATTTGTTTTTGGATTAATAATATGTCCATATTTAAACGTATATCCTTTTATTTCTTTATTTTTATTTTTTGGAATAAATATTTTTTTTATTATTTTAAAGGTATCTTCCCCGCTTAATCTAATTATTCCAATTCCACCAATCCCTGGGGCTGTCGATATTGCAGCTATTGTACTCATTTTTATCCCTCTTTTCTTTTTATTTAATTAATTATTTATTTTATTTAATTATTTTAATTAATTATTTATTTTATTTAATTAATTAATTTATTTATT
>USBY01000041.1 GCA_900553015.1 uncultured Clostridium sp.
TCCCTAGCAGCATAATACTTAATCAAAAAGTATCCAACTTTTTGGGTTCAGTACATAAAACATCTGTCTTTTAATTGTATTATTATTTTTTTAATTTTAATCCGTCTTTAAAAGCTTCTCCTACTCTTTCTGTAACTTTATAATATCCATGAGTATATGGATCAAATGCAATTGCATTAACTAATTCTATATCAACATTTTCTCCATTCATAACACTTTCATCTGCTGTTACATTTACTACTTTTCCTATTACCCCACAACCATATTCATCATCTTGATATTCTATAAATTCACATTCAAAACAAATAGGGAATTCATTTATAATTGGTGCATCTACATTTTCAGATTTTGTTGCTGTTAATCCACTATTTTCGAATTTATTTGGAGTATTATTTCCTGAGACCACTCCAAAATAATCTGCTTCTACAACATGTTTACTATCAGCAATACTTACTGTAAATGCATTTCTTTTTTTAATATTTTTAACAGTCTTATGAGTTTCTGTTAAATTTAATATTACTTGATTTCTACTTAGCATAGTTCCCCAAGCTGCATTCATAACATCAATACTTCCATCATCATTATATGTTGCTATCATCAATACTGGCATTGGAAATATTGCTTCAGTTGTTTTAATGTTTTTTCTCATTTGAATTCCTCCTTATATTAAAATCTTGTAAATACTTAATTTGCTAATAATTAAGAAGTATTTACAATTGAATTATATGTTGATATAATCTTTTTGTAAAGTACTAACCTAAAGGAGAGCGTAATATGAAAGAATGTATAAAACCTAATATGAATTTTGAAGAAACAGGCTTTGCTTATAGTATGTCCTTAATATCTGGAAAATATAAATTACCTATTTTATATGCTTTGGCATTTTATGGTCCTTTTAGATATAATGAGCTAAAAAGATTTTTAAATCCAATTTCTTTTAAAACATTAACATCTAATTTAAAAGATTTAGAAGCTAGTAAATTAATAATAAGAAAAGAATATCAAGAAATTCCACCTAAAGTAGAATACTATATATCAGATAAAGGCAAATCTTTAATGCCAATTTTAGATCAATTATGCGATTGGGGCGAAAAAAATAAACAAGCTTAGTTCTTGTTTATTTTTAATTTATATTTCTAAAATCATTTGAACATGAGGAATTCCATCTTCTAAAAATTCTTCTGACGTCTGCTTAAATCCAAATTTTTCATACATCTTTTTAGCATATGTTTGTGCCTCTATTTTAATTTTATTTACTTTGAGTTTTTCTTTTGCTATATTTATCCCTTCTCTTAAAATTATATTTGCATAACCTTTACCTCTTTCAGTAGTTAATACTCTACCTATTGAAGCTTCTTCAAAAGATACTCCCGGATATAAAACTCTTAAATAAGCTTTTATTTGGCCAGCTTCTTTCAAATAGATATGATACGCTTTTTTATCCTTTTCATCTATTTCTTGATAAGAACATTGTTGCTCTACAACAAATACTTCAACTCTTATTTTTAATAATTCATATAGTTCTTCGGTTGTCAATTCCTCAAACTTTTTTACAATTAATTCCATTGTTCTCCACTTCAATTATATCTTTCTTAATTTTATTATTCAAATTTATTCGATAATATCAAAAAAACACATAATTTTCAATAAATTATATGCTTTTTATTTGATTATATAATTTCATTTAAAAGCTTACTTATATCATCTTCAATTAATAGGCTTCTATCTTCAATATCTAAAAATGTTCTGCAATCGTCTTTATTTATTCTCACTAATTTCCAATTAAGATTTTTATATGTCATTTGCTCAAATGGAATTCTAATAATTCCTGGAGTATTAAATCCTACTCCTAATTCCAATAATAAAACTTTATTATTTTTTGTCGTATCTAAAAACTCTCCATATCTTTCATCTTGCTTATACCAATGCTCATCTTCTACAAAATATGCATCTTTCCTAATATTTACATCCATTGTTTCTCCGCATACTGGACATACTGGAACAAGTTCTGAAGGTATTTTACAATCGTGCGTATTTTCTAACATTTTTGCTACTAAATCTTTTGCATCATATAATTTATTGTGACATGCTATTCCGCATTGAATATATCTGTAACTTCCTTGTGTTGCGAATATCTTGTTCTTATCAAATCCTGCTTTATAAAATTGATCATCTACATTTGTGGTTATAACAAAATAGTTTTTATTTTTTACTAAATCAAATAATTTTTTGTAAAGCTCTGTTGCTTCCATTCCAGTATTATTAACATATATGTGTTTTGCCCAATATGCCCATTTTTCCTCTTCTGTTTCGAAATCATAAAACGAAGATGTATACATATCTGTAAAATTATATTTTTTTATAAATTCTGCGAAATTGTCTGTAAATCTTTTACCAGAATATTCAATTCCAGCTGCTGTAGAAAGACCTGCACCAGCACCAATCAAAATATATTCTGCATCATTTATTAATTTCTTAACTTCTAATATTTTGTTCATAGATGTTATAATCCTCCTCTTTATAAACATTAAATACGATTTTATCTACATCAGTTTCATGTTCTGTTAAAAAAGTTTCTACTGCTGATATTGCAAGCTTACAAGCTTGTGTCTGTGGAAATCTGAATTCTCCAGTTGAAATACAAGGAAATGCAATCGTTCTTATCCCGTTTTGAATAGCTAAATTTAATGAATTAATATAGCAATTGATTAATTCTTTTTCTTCTTTTGTTGTTACACTCTCATAAATTATTGGTCCAACTGTATGAATTACATATTTTGCTGGTAAATTGTATCCTTTTGTTATAAATGCTTCCCCGGTTGGAAGGAAATAATTTTTGTTCTTCATAATTTCATTACATTCAAGCCTAAGTGAAACACCTGCATTGCTTCCAATGATATTATCCACGCAAGAATGCATTGGAACAAAACATCCTAACCCTTGTGAATTTGCTGCATTTACAATAGCATCTATTTTTAATGTAGTTATATCTCCTTTCCATAAGCATATTTTATCTTTGTATTTTAAATTAGAATTTTGGACTGTTTTTATTTCTGCTATATTTGTAATATTCTTTTTGCTAAGTTCTTCTTGTAAATACTCATTTTCTATTTTTAAATATTCTTCTGAAATTGGTTTTGCATCTCTTATATTACACAAAGAACGATATATTCTTTTTTTATCTTCATAAGATAAATTATTAATTTCTATAGATTCATTTCTTTCTTTTAATAAATAATTTATTAAATAATCTAACTTTTCCAAGTTTCTACCTCCTATTGTTATAAATTATACTGCCATTATATTTACTTGTGAAGTACGCACTTTAATGTGCCTTAGTTTCCCTTTGGATACTATTGCTTTTATTATTTTTAGTAAAAAAATAAAGTGAAGTACAACCTTTTCACTTCACTCTACTATATATATATCATCTATTTACACTTTAATTTATGCGCTGTTATAATTGTATAACTATATGAATTTATTGTTATTTTAATATTATCAATTTCGCAATACCAATTTTTGCCTTGTTTATAGATATTACAGTTTTTAGCTAAGACTTTATTTTTGCAAAAGTCTACAACATCATTATTATCCAATTCAAGATTTTTCATAATTCTACCAATTCCCATTTCAGTAGTATGAATTTTATCTATATTATTAAGTAATATTTGTTTATCTTCCATCAATTATCTCCTTATAATTTTTTTGATTATATAAAAAGCAGTCTTTATCATGCGAATTTATAATTCCTATTGCCTGCAAATATGAATAAATTATTGTTGAACCTACAAATTTCATTCCTCTTTTTTTCAAATCTTTTGATATTTCATCAGATAAAGCATTTGTAGTTTTTCCAGTTTCATAAATTATTTTGTCTTTAGAAAAAGTTTCTAAATAATTATAAAAAGTTCCATATTCATCTTTTATATTCTTAAAAATTTTAGCATTATTTATACTTGCCTTTATTTTTAATTTGTTTCTTATTATATCTTTATTTAATAATAGTTCATTTATCTTAGTTTCATCATACGAACAAACTTTGTCTAAGTCAAAATTATCATATGCCTTTCTAAAACTTTCTCTTTTATTTAATACACATTCCCAAGAAAGCCCTGCTTGAAAAGATTCTAATATTAGCATTTCAAACAAATACTTATCATCAAAATTTGGTTTACACCATTCTTCATCATGATATTTTATATACAATTCATTTTTTACATTACACCATTTACATCTAGTTTTCATTATGCTGTACCTCTTTTTGATTTCGCTAATGATAACTTGTAACTATTATCTATTAGCTCTAATATTTTTTTCGTATTCATATCTCCATTTAATCTTATTGTAATCCAACTTTCTTTATTCATATGATATCCCGGAAATATCTTATTATTATCAATGATTTCTTTTATATTATCTTTTGAATATCTTAAATCTATAATCTCAATGATCTTATCTGATTCAAGTCCTAACTTTCTCTCTGATATTACAAGTAGTAATCCATACCATTTGTTATTTCTCTTATTTCTCCAGATGGCGTTTTCTGGAAACTTCTTCCATAGATATTCTAATTCATCATTATATTTTTCTTTTACATATTTAATTATTTCTTTTGCTTGTTCACTTTTAAATATATTTGGTATTGTACATTGTTCTATAATATTTTGTAATTCTTCTTCATATTCCTTCCTAAGATTACCAACAAATTCTCCAGTACTATCTTTAATATCTACAAGAATATATTCATCTTCATTCATTAAATCAATTACTTTTGATGTCATTTTATTATTCTCTACAGTAACTTTGAGTTCGAATTCTCCATTATGTAACTTCGTTTTATATAAATATGTTCCATTCTCTTGTATAAATCCATATTTTAATAGTTTATCATAATCTATTAGTTTATCTTTAAGTTCATTATCTAAAACTCTCATAAATAGATTTCTCCTTCTTTATATTAGATACATTAATATTTTATGGCATACGAACATCATTTGGATTTTTTGGGTTATATTTTATAATAATTTGATTTCCAATTTTCATATTCTCATCTAATTCACTATATCCTTTTAAATTTTTAGCTATATACTCTACTTTATTTACAGTATATTTAACAGTTAATGTATACATATATTCTGTATTTCTTCTACCATAATTTATACGATTAATATCTATAATTTCTGCTGCAATAGGCTGTGTAGCACTCCTTTTTCCTCTAAAATCACAAAAAATACCTAATACTACACAAATCACTATTGCACTTATCAAAATTATTAATGTTGCTTCAAATGAAATAAAAAACAAGTATAAAATAACTAATATTGGAATTTGAATTAGTGCAATTAATTTCCATGAAATTTTATCCTCTTTCATTACAAATTTACCATAACATTTTAAGGCAAGTATTACTATGTCTACAGCAACAATGGCTGCAATTATCGTAATTGTTTCTGGCATTATTAAATTTCCTCCTATAAATTACTATTTATCGTTATAGTAACATAAAAGAGAAAATTATTCTATATCTTTTCTAAATATATACATTCATTTTTACAGTACTAATTGATTAATACATAAAAAGGAACCACTTAAAGTGGCTCCTAAGCATAATACTTAAAATATAGTATTCTATCTTAACTTAGCTGTTACAACTAATTTTATAGCTACTTAATTTTTATTTCATAATATTGTTTTTTGTAACACATTTAATAATAATTTTATTCATATCTTCAATGGAATCTTGACAATCACCTTTTACCCATTCTTCTATTATAGCACTAATTCCTTTAAAATAAAAACTTATACAATACTTTTTTTCGCTATCTGGTATTTTAAATCTATCTAAAATAGGTACAAATATATATTTTTCTAAACTACTATATTTCTCAAAACATTGCATTCCTTTTGGATTACTAAAAGAAGCCTTAAATATTTTTTTATTTTCTTTTATGAAATTAAGATATGGTATTAAATATTTTTCTTGTATTAGGTTTAAAGATTCAAGTGGCAAGTCCTTAATTTTATTAATAAATTCATTAGTATTTCCATCAAAATACTTAACAAATTTCCTAATTATATATTGCATTGTTTCTTCCAACAAATCATCAACAGATTCGTAATGCAAATAAAATGTTGATCTATTTACACCTGCTTTTTCACATATTTCTTTTACTGTAATAAACTCTATATCTTTTTTTTCAAGTAAATATATTAATGCTTCATCCATTAAAAGAGCAGTATTAAAATACTTACTTTCATTCTTATTCATCTAATACTGATCCTTTCTTTTTAAATATTTTCATTTGATATTTCATTAGCTAATCTAATTATATCTTGTGAATATTTTTTCTTTGATTCTTCAAGTATTTTTTTATAAATCGGATAATTAAATCCTACTCCAATAAATCCTATAATTCCAATTATTATTCCTAGAATTATAAAATTCCCATTTCCTATAACATCCATTGATAAACACATTCCTAATCCAAGTACTAACGCCATAATTATTCCAAACGTATAAGCAAATACATTTGCTGGTAATTTTGCCCTTCTATCTAATTTTTTTAGTGCTATTACTTTTGACTCTTTTTTTACTGAATATTCATTAGCAATTTGTTCAGCATAAATTTTATTTGTATCCATAATTAATTCCTCCTTTTTTATTCTAAACCAATTATAATAAGATTAAAATTTAAACTGAACAACAAAAAATGCTCAATGTGTTGATTTGACTAATTCTATCCCCGCAATTTAATTATATTTATTTAACATCAACTAAAATGAATTCAAAATTACGATTTTTTCCACCGGCAATGCATTTTTCTGCCTCTACAGCCCAGAATTTTGATATTTCATTCATTACGTCTTCTACTAATTCACATACTGGACCATTTACTTTTATTATTATATTATCTTCTTTTATCCAGCATAAATCCTTAGCCCAGTCTAAAAATGCAGATATGTTCATTTTATCGTAACTATCTTCTACCACATGACCCAACATATCCAAAGCAGGACCTAATTCATTTTTAAATTCTTCCCATGTACCGTTCTTCATAGTAATTTCTCTAAAATATACTTTTTTTAAAACCATATATTTCTCCTCCT
>USBY01000042.1 GCA_900553015.1 uncultured Clostridium sp.
AAAATGTAGAAATAGGAAATTTAGTATTTGCGACACAACCAATATCAACATTAGGCTCATTAGAGTTAACAGTAGAGAATAAAGAGCTAACAAGTACAACAAGCACAATAAGTTACAAAATAGATGAAGACAGAACAGATAAAAGATTAATTCAAATATTAAATGAATTAACAATAAACATAAAAGATGGAGAAGATATAGTAAAAACAGATATTTTATCAGGAGAAGAAATTAGTAATTTACAACAAGCGGGAACAAAAGAGATAAAGTACGAAAACTTAAAATCAAACACAACATATACAATAGAAATAACAGGTAATGTACAACTTGGAAATACGCAAGAAAATATACAAGTAACATATAATTACAAAGAATTTACTACTTTAAAAATACCAGCAAAAGTAGAGATAAGAAATCAGTTTGTAACAGGAAACTTAATAGATTTTGATGTGAGAATAGAAGATTTAGATAATTCTGTATTAAATAATACAGTCAGAATGGAATTAAGAAATAGCAGCAATGATTTGATAGATTTGCAAGAGCTTACAACAAATGAAGACTTTATTAGAAAAACATATGAAAAGTTAGAAGAGAATCAAACATATAAATTAAGCTTTTATGCAGACCAATATAATGAAGGAAATACTGACAGTACATATCAAGTAAATTATTTAATATATGAACTAGAGATAGTAACAGAACCAGGAATAAGTGGAGAAATTGGATTAACGGAATTAAGTAGAAAAGCAACAGGAAAAAATTTAGTAGATATGAGTTCAGAAACTAAATGGTATGTATATCCAAATTTTAATACAAGTGATTATTATGGAAAAGAGTATAATAAAGAAACCAAGATATTAACATTAGGTGGACATGGAAATTATAGAAGAGCAGTATACGATTTAAGAGAATATGCAGGACAAGAAGTAACAATGAGTTTTAAAGCAAGACAGGTAGATAATAATTATTCAACAGCATATATTCAGAATAGTAAAACAGATACAAATAGAACAAAAATAGAAGGCTTAACAACAGAGTGGAAAGATTTCCAATATACATTAACAGTTGATAGTACAGGCTATTTAGGATTTTATATAAATGGTGGAAATGGAATAGAAATAAAAGAACTTCAAATAGAACTTGGAAATAGAAAAACAAGTTATGAAGAATTTAAATATGTGCTTGCAAGTAATTATAGCATAAATTTAGAGGATAGAAGAGATGAGATAACAACAAATGATTACTATATAAAAGTTTATGAAGATAGCAATTTAATAAAAACAGATAGATACGAAGAAATACCAGAAGAAAATGTAATAACAAATGGAATAAAAACATATGAAACACAAACAGGAAAACAATATAAAGTAGAATTAGTAATTAAAATAAAAGACAGAGAATATGTTATTTCTGAATTAGAATATAATACAAAGGATACAGAGGAAATAAAGGGGATATATAATAAAGAGGATTATTTAGAAATACAGCCGAGAGGACATTATATAGTATTAGGAGATATAGACTTAAGTGATGGAACAGGAGGAAATCAATACAGATTTGGAAATGGTAATCTAGCATTTGAAGGAGTAATAGATTTTAATGGTAAAAAAATTATAACTACTAATAAAAATCCTAGTGGCATATATAAAATGGAAAAAACTGGAATTATAAAAAATTTAGTATATGAAGCGCATTATACTACTAATAATACAAGTTTTTACGGATACGTTGAGTGGAATTATGGTAATATCTCAAATGTACAAATAAATATATATTCTAATGAGGATTTTATAGGATCTAAAGGTACTGATAAGTATGCTTTTATAAGAAATAATTATGGTACTTTTAATAAATTTATACTAAATATAAAAAATGAAATAAGTATAGTTAGCAGATTTGCTACAGTTGGTGTAAATTATGGTGAAATAAAAAATGGATATGTTTATGGGGAAAAAATAAATTCAAATTTTGATATAGAAGAAAGTGTATATAAAGATATAGGAGTAGTATGTTACCAAAACAATTCTAATGGAACAATAAAAAATATATATTCTACGATAGATATAGAATTATCAAATGGAAATTATCATAAAAATGCATCTACAATATTAGATTTGAATCAAAATTCAATAGTAAAAAACGTATATTCTACAGGAAAAATCATAAATGGTCCTATTAGTTCATATGGAATAAATGTGTCAAGAGTAGAATCAAGTGGTAGATATCAGATAGAAAATTCATATTATATGTCAGAAGATACATATAAAGTAAGTTACGATAAGAAAACTACAAAATTAGCATTATATGATGTGGAATTTCAAGAAAAAATTTTAAATGAAGAAGATTGTTTTGAAATAGAAGAAAATGTAAAAAATGGTTACTATCCTCAATTAAATTTAAATGCATGTATGCCATCTCAAGAATATATATCTTTACCAAAAGTAGAAGATGCAGACTTGCCAGATATAATAGATTCAGAAATAATAGAGCAAACTAGCTCAACAGCAAAAGTAAAATTTAAAGTAAATAATCCAACAGCAGAGACAATAACAGATATAAAAATAAAAAACATGAGCTGCAAGATTTTAGAACAAGAATATAACGAAGGACAAAGCACAATAATTGCAGAATTATATGATCCTATAATTTGTGTTTCAGAATATTCTGTAATAAGTATATCAACAAAAGGGGCATATAACCAAGAATATACAAGAACATTCAAAGATAATGAAAGAATAATACAAATAGATATGTATAAAGAAATTAGAACAATTGATGAATGGAATAATATAAAAAATTCTCTAACTGAAAACTATATTTTAATGAATGATTTGGATTTTATAAATAATGGGAATATGGCGCAAGTATATGGTACATATAGAGGAAAAATAAATGGAAATAATCATACTATTAAAAATATAATAATAAATGGAGGAACTGTATTTGAAACGATTTCGAATACAGGGAAAATATTAAATTTAAATATACAAAACTATCAATCTGTTGGTAACAGTGCCCGTGGGTTAATTAGTATATTAAATGGTGAGGTTAATAATGTTCATATTATAAATGAAAGTTTAGAGAAAACAAATAATTCAAATGATAACCATACAGGAGGCTTAGTTAGTGTTTCATATGGATATATATATAATTCATCTGTAAGTAATTTAGTTATAAAAAATCATACATATTCTACAATTACAAGAGTAGGAGGGTTAGTTGGTATAGCAATTGGAGGAGAAATAACCAATTGTTATGCAAGAAATATAGATATAGATGTTAAAGAAAATATTTCATATGATGGTATTGGAGGTCTAATTGGAAATATTCAATCAAATAGCACTAGAGTAAAGAATTGTTATGTAACAGGAAATATCAATACAGATGCTTATGTAGGAGGTATAGTGGGATATTTTAATTCTGGAAGTATAGAAAAGTGCTATAGCACAGTAAATATTTATACGGAAGATACAAGAGTTGGAGGAATAGTTGGTCAATCAAATAGTGATGAAGTAAATTCAAATGTGTTTTTAGGAACAATTTATTCAAGTGGAAAAAGTGGACAAACAAATGCATTATGTCCAAATAAAGATATAAGCAACAATTATGTATATGAAGATGTAACAATAAATGGATATTTAGTAGATAACAGCTATAATATTGTAACTAAAGAAGAATTAAAAAGCGAAGACATGTATTTAAATAAAATTGGACTAGGCACAGAGTTCTGCTATGATGAAGTAGAAAATGGAAAATTACCATTGCTATATAAAGAAGGAGCAACAGAATTACTAGCAGGACAAGAACCAATTGAGGTGCCAACACGAGATGAAATTTATATTGAAGCAGTTGAAAGTGAAAAAAGCAGTATAAACGAAATGCAAGCAATAATCACAATTAATAATCCAAATGAAGATAATATAACAAATATAAGTATAGAGAATATGGAAATTATTTCTAAAAATATTGTAAATAGGAATGGAAAAACATATATAACCTTAATAGCAAAGCCAACAGGTTTTTATAACAGTTATAAAATAGATAGTATTGAAATTATTCAAAATGAAACAAAGCAAAATATAACAACAAGTACAAAAATAGATATAAAATTTTATAAAGAACTTTATAATGTTTCAGATTGGCAATCTATAGAAGATGGAACATACCAAAATTATATGTTAATGAATGATATAGATTTTAATAATATGGCAAATATAAAATACAATGTTACTATGCAGGAACTTTTAACAAATAATAACGAAACTTATACATTAAAAAATATAAAAATAAATTTAAGTGATGGAAATAGCGGATTCATAAGAAAAGTAAATATTTTAAAAAATATAAACTTTGAAAATATACAAATATCAAATTCGGCTAAAGATAGCAGAACAGGAATAATAGTAGCTAATCAACAAATTTCAAATTGTAATTTTAATAATATTGATATAGATGCAAGTAACTGTGATTATGTAGGCTGTATTGTTAACAGTACTTCAAATTCAAGTAATTTATCAGCCAATGAAATAAAAGTACAAGGAAAAAATTATGTAGGTGGAATTATTCCATATTATTCAAATACTATGACTAACATTAAAGTAAGCAATTTGGAAGTGAGTGGATCGGATAATGTGGCAGGAATAGTAGGTAATGGTAATTCAAGGGTCACAAATTCAGAAGCTACTGAAATAAAAGTACAGGGAAATAAGTATGTAGGAGGAATTATAGGAAATTCAGAGGCATCTTCAGCAGATAGAATATACAACTGTAATATAAAAAATGGTGAGATAAAAGGAACTAGCTATGTAGGAGGAATAGCTGGGCAATGTAGCGTATACGCTTCAACAGTAAGGGACTCCTATGTATATGGTAAAAATTATGTAGGAGGAGTAGCAGGAATTTTATTAAACTCAAATAATGAAGTAAATTATATCGATAATGTAAAAGTAGAAGGAATTTATGATTATATAGGACGGAATTGCTGGAAGAAGTAATGATAATGATACAATGAATGATATTGTATTAAATAGCAGTATAAAAGGAAGAAACTATGTAGGAGGAATTACAGGATATTATGATGAAAGTAAAACTCAAATTAAATATAATAGAGTGGAAAATACAGAAATATCAGGAAGTGAAACTTTTATAGGAGGTATAGTCGGATATACTGCTGCTAACATTAATTTTAATTATAGTATTAATTGCACAGTAACAGGTCAAAAATCAGTTGGAGGATTGATTGGCGGAATAGAAAAAGGAGAGGTTTATAAAAACTATACAAATAATACTATAATTGCAAAAGAAAATGCAGGAGGAATAATTGGATATCTAGATAATTCTAAAATGACAGACCAAATATATATAATAAAAGTATTTTATAATTATATTGCAAATAGTACGATTAATGCAGACACAAATGTTGGTGGCTTGATAGGAAACTTATATAAAGAATTATATTCGGTAGAAGATTACTATAGTAATTATGCACAAGTCGATTTGGTAAGTAATAATATAGATACAAGTTCATTGGGAATCGGAGGAATGCAAAATCAAAATGTAAAACTAAAGAATTCATATTATTATAAATACTCTAGTATAAATGGAGAAAATCCAAATGAAGAAAATGAATTATTTATTTCTGTAGAAAACTATTTAGATGAAAATGATTTAAAGCAGCAAACAACATATACATCAAAACTAAAATGGAGTGCAAATGACTGGAATTATACGATGCTTAAAAATAATAAATATCCAACGATAAATGATAGCAATTTATCAGGGCAAACAGGAATTGATTTACCAAAAGATTCTGAACATATAATTGAAAGTGAGTACAGCTCTGTAGATACTCAAAGTATAGAGACTCAAGAAATTCCAGAGCAAACCTTTGAATACTCAGAAAAAACTATAGAAACATATAGTACGTATTCTTTAATAACTTCATCAGATGGAACTCAAGCTACAAGAAATACTAAATTGTATGTAAAAGATAATACTTTATATGCAATACCATCAGTGATAAGTGCGAATGAAGCCTCTGAGGTTGTATCAGTAGTAAACAATCTAATAATAGACAGCTATAACGGAAAAGAATATGAAACAGTATTAGGTTCAGATGGAAAAATATATGACCTAAAAGAACCAATAGAATATCCAGAAAACTTTGTAAACTCAGATATTGAAAGCATAGGAAATAATTTGAACTCTGATGTAAAAGAAGTAGAAGTTATTTACAAAAATGGAGATAAAATCAAGTTTAATTACCAAACAGGAGAAATAATATCTTCTTCAGAAGCCGAAGATGCAGAAAAGACAGGATTATTCGATTATCTAAAAACAAAGATATCAGAAATAGGAAATTCTAATTCTGGAGTATCACAAGAAATAAAGACTAAATATGAAGAAAGTAAGGAATTACAAACAAAATTAGAAGAAACATCAGTAGAAGAGGCAATAGAAAAACAAAATATTGCAAATTCAGAACAAGGTGTCACAACCACCGAAAACAATGTAACTAATAACTCTCTAACAGAGAATAAATATATAAGTATGTACAACGAAGAGACAG
>USBY01000043.1 GCA_900553015.1 uncultured Clostridium sp.
AATTCCTGCTGATCTTTTTACAATTTTTTGTAAATCTTCTGGCTCATACAATTCTAATCTTTCTACAATTCCAAATCTATCTCTCAATGGTGTAGTTAATGAACCTGCTTTAGTTGTTGCACCTATTAATGTAAATTTAGGCAAATCCAATCTTATTGACCTAGCACTTGGTCCTTTTCCAATAATTATATCTAATGTGTAATCTTCCAAAGCTGGATATAAAATTTCTTCTACACTCTTGTTTAGTCTATGAATTTCATCTATAAATAACACATCAAATTCTGATAAATTTGTAAGTAATGCTGCTAAATCGCCTGGCTTTTCTATCGCTGGTCCTGATGTTATTTTTATATTTGAATTCATTTCATTTGAAATTATATTAGATAATGTTGTTTTACCAAGTCCTGGAGGACCATATAAAAGTACATGGTCTAATGGTTCTCCTCTTTTTTTGGCAGCCTCAATATACACTTTCATATTTTCTTTTACTTTTGTTTGTCCTATATATTCTGAAAGTGTTTTAGGTCTTAATGAATTTTCTAATCTATTTTCTTCCTCATTTATTAATTCTGGATTAATTAAATTTTCTTCGTCCATAACAATCTCCTATTTAATCTTTATAGCAATTTATTCAATAAGAATAATATCATTTATACGCTAAAAATACAAGTTTTTTAGTTCCCTTTACATGATAAATATTAGTACATCTAATAATTGAAGAAGCCCCATAGGAATGTTAATTCCTATAGGGCCACTGCCTCATTCTGAAGCAGTATGTGTGATGATTCATTTTACAACAAGAAAGTCTCCTGCATATATTAAGTCGGGATCTACGATGTTCTGATTGTCAGCCATTAACTTCTCCACTGACGTGTTGAAGCGTTCTGCAATCACACTAAGGCAATCGCCATACTTTATCTCGTATTTTCCTACTGCCACTTCCAGCAGAAATTTGTCTGAATCGACATCTTCGGTATGCCAATAAATCGGCTTATCCGGAGATGTTTCAACCTTAAGTTCTACTTTGGCAGATGACAGCACGTCTTTTACTGTTTTCTGTGGGTCAGTTTTGAAATCTTCTTCCAAGTTTGAGCGAAGTCGGTTGTCCATATAAGTTCCAACTTGTATAAAGTCGGTATCCTTACTGTTCTTAAACCTATCATACTCTTCGGATAAAGAGTTCATCTCCTTATCTGTTGAGAAGTAATATTCTGCCTCTGTGTGACAGTTTTTACTTGCAAGAATCCATATTGGGCTCTCGTGTCCCTCACTTAAGCGCTCTCGGATGTCTGATTTCAAGTTCCGGAATGTTTCTCCGAATCCATTGCTGTAATAATTGCCATCAGCATATCTTACAGATACCGCAGACGCCTCTACAGTAATTGGCGAGCTTATAATGATCCCTAATAAAATACAAGTTACAAGTGTTGATAAAATTTTCTTCATGTTTACATCCTCCTAATTGCTGAATCACATCACTATATCGGGTTACATAATACATTATACCATAAAACTTATAATCTGTACATAACTGGCTTTTTTAACAGCTGTTAAACGATGAATATTTTAAATAAATATGAATTCCGAGCTTAGTAATTAAAAAAGCCATCAAATCATTTGATGGCTTTTTAATATAATTCACTAAAAAGGGATTTGAGGAACGTCCCCAAATCACGAACGTTCCTAATCTCTATTACATTATTAACAACTTATTTCCCTTTTCTATTGGCTTACTATATATTTTTATAAATAGTTGTTGGAAACCATATTTGTACATAGTATATGCAATCCAATATTTTTTTCTAGGCACATTTTTTAATTTTAAAAATGAATTTTTTCTCCATTCAAAAAAGTTTATATCTAGATAATTCATTATATCTCTTATATTATCTTTTAAATCTCCATTTTTATTTACAGTTAGTTCTATTAAAGCCCTCATTCCTATTCTTGTAAAAGCTATAAATGTTAACATATTTTTCATTTTTTCATATTTACCAGCATCTTTATATAATTTTTTAACTTCTACAAGACCATCTTTTAAATCTTTAATTTGAACTTGATTTTTCAAATTTTTATTAGAATTATCTTCATATTTATAATATAACTGTTCATTTATAAAAGAAATCTTATTAGCCTTAGAATAACAACTTAATATAAATATTTCATCTTGACATTCATCATAATTCTGGAATCCAATATCTTTTGCAATTTCTTTTTTTATTAATTTATTTCCACCATCTAAATTTAAATATGCAAAATTTTCATTTTTTCCATTTACTTCTTCTACTTCTTTAAATTTATTATTAAGTCCTTCATGAATTAATTGATTTGTATTTATATCTATTATATTAAAACCACAAATTGCAATATCTGTACCATTTTTTTCCTGTGCATTATATAGTTTTTCTAAAGCTGTTTTTTCTAGACACATATCACCATTCATCACTATAATATATTTTCCTTGTGCTTCTTCTAATGCTTTATTTTTAGCTGTTACATCTTGAGCCTTTGTTTTATATATGATCTTTATATTATTATATTTTTCTTGAGTTTCTTTTACAAATCTATCTATATCAGAATTTTCTTCTTTATAAATACAAATTATTTCTGTGTTTGATAATGTCTGATTAATTAAACTATTTAAACATTCTTTTACTTTCTTGTGTCTTCTTTTAAAAATTGTAATAATTGATACATTACACATTGCAATTCCCCCTATTTAATTCAAATTCATGAAATTGTCTACTCTATCAAATAAACGATTTAATGGTTTTAATTTAAGTACATTTCTCTCTATTATATTTTTTCTTAAAAATTCTATTATTGCAGTTATTAAATAAAAACTAATTGTAGCAATTATCAATATCGAAAATACCCCCCCGGGTATGTTTTTTATGAATTCCATTCCAAATATATTATGCCATAATCTATATCGCATAAAATTACTTTCATGAAATAAATAAACTGCAAAACTTATACTAGCAAAATAATTTATTACTTTATTACATCTTAGTTTCCATTCTTTAAAGATATAAAATAAAGCAATTGAAGGTACTAAAATGAATATTGAATTCATCTCCCTATAATATGCAAAAAGATTTGACCAAAATATATTTTTTTGTTCTAATTTTTTTCCAATTAAAACAATTGCAAAAACTATTATATATCCTAAGCAAATTAAAATTATATTTCTTAACTTTCTATTTTCAAAGAATTTTATTCCATATAGTCTAATATATGCACCAATAATATATACATATATAAATAGTAAAATTCCAATTGGAGTTTGAGTAGTTCCAATCAGTCCATTTGAATAAAATATAGTTGGAATTACTACAAATATAATTGTTAATACAACTAATAGTTTATTATAATTTTCTTTACTCAAACTATTCAAAAATTTATTTATAAATGGTGTTAGTAAAAGTAAATATAAATATACTGTTATAAACCAATACTGATTATATGCTAATGGTAAAAAGGTTTTTAACGTATCAACTTTACTCCATTTTTCTATTCCTGTAATTCTAAATACTAGCATAAAACCTACAGAATAGCAAAAAATTTGTAACCATAAAATAAATACTTTTTTAAAACTGAAATCTTTATTTATACTAAAATATCCAGTAATAAGTAAAAATATAACAACTCCTATTTTTCCACCAATGCCACCTATTATCCCAAAAATCATGTTTCCATTTACTGTATATCCATCAACTATCCCAGTATTTAAAGCCATATGATGAAATATAATTAAACACATTGCTATAATTCTTAACAGTTCTATATTAGAATCTCTATTTTTCTTCTTTATTGCCTTCTCCAATGTTAAAAGTCCTCTCTATTATATATTGTGGTCTTCTCTTTGTTTCATCATAGATTCTGCCAATATATTCACCAATCATCCATAAAGATATAAGTATCATTCCACTTAAGAATGTCATTGTTACCATTAAAGATGTCCAACCTGCTGCTAGATTATTCCAATCAAATATATATGAAAGCATAGCATATATTAGAATTATAATAGATATAGCTATAGAAATAATTCCCATGGTTCCTACTATTTTTAGAGGTTTTGTAGAAAAACTAAATATACCATCTTTTGCAAGCCTTAACATTTTCTTTAATGGGTATTTTGTTTTACCGGCATATCTTTCTTTTCTTTCGTATTCGAAAGGTGTTTGTTTAAATCCTACCCAACTAAATAGTCCTCTTAAAAATTTATTATGTTCTGGTAGCGCATTTATAACATCTACAACTTTTCTGTCGACTAATCTAAAATCGCCTGTATCTCTTGGAATTTCTACATCTGATAATGCATTTAATGTTCTATAAAACATTGAAGCAGTTAATAATTTAAATTTTGATTCACCTTTTCTAGACTTTCTTTTTCCATATATTACTTCGTTTCCATCTTCCCAAAGTTTTAACATCTCAGGAATAAGCTCTGGTGGGTCTTGTAAATCTGCATCAATTATCACTATAGCATCTCCTGTAACATATTGAAGTCCAGCAGTTACTGCACATTGATGCCCAAAGTTTCTAGAAAAAGAAATTATTTTCACATTTTTATCTTTATTTGCAATATCTAGTAATATACTTAAAGTTTTATCTTTACTTCCATCATTTATAAATATTATTTCGTAATTGTAATTATTAATGCTTTCTAATACTCTCTTTAACCTTTTATAACATTCTTCTGCCACTTCTTCCTCATAATACATTGGCACTATAACCGAAACTTTTTTCATTGTATACATTCTACCTCTTTCTTAGTAATTCTCCTAGTGGTCTTTTTTCATTTAAACGTTTAATTGTTTCTGCAAATAGTGGTGCTATAGAAACAACTTTTATTTGTGGTATTTGTTTTTCTTCTGATAATGGGATTGTATTAGTTATAACCAATTCTTTTATTGGTGAATTTTGAATTCTTTCTATTGCTGGTCCAGAAAGTACTCCATGTGTACATCCAGCATATATAGCTTCTGCTCCAAATTTTTTTAATACTCTTACTGTTTCCATCATTGAACCTGCTGTGTCTATTTCATCATCAAATATAATTGCATTTTTACCTTTTACATCACCTATAATTGTAGTTCCTATTGCTTTATCATTATTTCCATCTCTTCTTTTGTCAAGCATTGCAATTGGGCAATTAAAAAATTCTGAATATTTATATGCTTTTTTTGAGCTTCCTGCATCTGTCGCAACAATAACCATATTGTCTAATTTTTTACTCATAAAATAATCCTCTAAAATTCCTTCTGCAGAAAGTCTATCACAATTTATATTATTAAAATATGCTTGTATTGCTGGATTATGTAGGTCGCAAGTAATTACTCTAGTTGCTCCAGCTGCCTCTAATAACTCTGCTATTAATTTTGCTGTTATTGGTACTCTTGGTTGATCTTTTTTGTCTGAACGTGAATATATATAGTATGGTAAGACTACATTTATTTTACCAGCAGATGCTCTTTTTACTGCATCTATTGTTATTAATAATTCCATTATTCTCTCATTTACTGGTGGTACATTACTTTGTACTAAATATACATCATGTTCCCTTACAGTCTCTAGTATTTGTACGAAATTATTATCATTTTTAAACTTCATTGTATTTATTTTTCCCATAGGTAATTTTAAATAATCACAAATCTCTTGTGTAAATGGTTCTGCATATTTACTACAAGCAAAAATTTTAATATTTTCCATAATTGTTCCTCCATTATTATTAATTTGCTTTTATATTATCATTATCAGTATTTTTTTACAAGGAAAAATAAATAAAAAGAAGATAAATATGTATATTATTTATCTTCTTAGTTTATTACACATATGCTATAATTGCATCTAATATTTCTTTATTACTTAGTCTATTTTCTTTATTAGAAGTAACTCCTAAAATTATTGAATCGTCTATCTCGTAAGGTTCTAGTACCTGATATGGATCCATCTCCTCAAAAGGATATTCTATAACTTCTCCACTTATATAATCTCTTTGATATGTTTTTCCTGACATATCAATTACATATAGTTTATTTGATTCAGCCATATTTTTTAATTTTTCTTCCTGTTCAGTTAGATTCTCCTGTTTATTACATTTTAAATATCCTTCATTTGTTATTTCAAAATCTACTATATTATTACTGTTTAGCAATTCTATAAATTTTTCTCTTGAGCTTTCAGAGATCCACATACCACTACTGGTTGGTGCTTGTTCCAATATTCTATTAATTTCATCTTCAGCAGGAATA
>USBY01000044.1 GCA_900553015.1 uncultured Clostridium sp.
GCTGGTTGATTATAGTAATAGTTTACTACTATCTTTTCTGCTGTCATTATTCCTTTGCTATTTGCTGGTAACATACTGTTACCTTCTTCATCTTCTTCTATTAGCTTGTAACTTAAGAAGTCTTTTGCTGGTATATTGTATTCATCTCCTACATGGCCATTATGTATTGTAGGTTCTTCTATATCTTCTTCTGTCAAACTATCTATATGATGTTCTTCTACAATTGCCCTTTGTGTATAATAATATATTACTATTGTTTTGTTATCTGTTATATTTCCATTTTCATCTGTTTCTACTTTCATCATATCATTTGCGTTTGATGGTACTTCTACTAAATCGTAATTTTCAAATACTTTTTCCTCTGTTGTATATGAGTCACCTTCATGTCTTGTAGGATCTATTATTGGGTCTGTTAATGGTTCATTTGTGTAAATATCCACATACTGCACTTCTAACACAGCTTCTTTAATATAATAATAATTTACTGTTACCAAGTCTTCTCCCATTGTTCCAGTATAATTTAATGGTAGTTTAGATGTTATTAAATCATATCCTTCAAAATCTTTGCTTGGAATGTTATATTCTCTTCCTACTTGTATTTGATGTTCTTCTGTATATAAGACTCTTCCTGTTTTATCATCTATATGATTTTCTATTAAACCTGTATATACTGCTTCATAGTAATATATTAGTGTTTGTTCTTCTTTTCCTAATGTAATTGTTTTATTTGCTGGACTTTCTACTAATCTATATCCTATAAATGCTTTTTCATTTGTTACAAATTTATCTCCTACTAGCCCTTCTTGTGTTGTTGGATTTTCTAAATCTTTTAGTATTTCACCTGTTTCTGGGTCTCTTTCTACATATCTTACTGTTGCCTTTGTATTTTGTAGATAGTAATATGTTACTTCTATTCCTTCTAATGTTATTATTCCTTCTGTATTTCCACTATCTTCTACTAAAGTATATGTTCTTCCATCTTTTTGTATTGTTTCTTTACGATGCTCTGTATTTGTATTGTAATTATCATCTACATGTCCATCTATTTGTTCTTCTGGACTTAATACTTGGTTTGTATCTTTTTCTATGTAGTTTATTATTACTTTGGCTTGTTTTAATCTGTAATAATATATTACTTCTTGTGGCTTTTCTTCATTGTATTTTTCTATGTTTCCTGTAGCATTTGCTGGTAGTTTTTCTGCTACTAATTCATATTTTTCGTTTACATTATTTGCCCAAGTTGTATTATATTCTTCGCCTTCTTTTCCTTCTATTACTACATCTGGTATTTCTGTTCCATTTATATCTGGAACTCTCGTTGTTGTAGTTGTTCCATCTGTATTCATTATGTAATAATGTACTGTTACCTTTCCGTATTTATTTGTATTTGTTACGACAGTTCCTGTACTGTCTAGGCTTGCTTCATAATATGTTAGCTCTCCATTTATTTCTGTTAATGTATATTTAATTTCTTGATTTTGGCTATCATATTTTGGTAAGTTTTCGAAGATGTCATTCCATCTATTTGGATTTGATTGGTCCTGTGTTGTAGTCGTTCCTGATGTTCCTGGCTTTGCTAATTCTTTTGTATATTCGCTTCCGTCACTTCCAGTTAATTTAAATGTTACTCTTGTTGGACGTTGTCCTAATTTATTATTGTCATCTTCCCATATTTTACTTACAGGAATATTTACTAAAAATTCTGTGGTTGTGGTTGAAGTTGCTGTTGTTTCTTCGAATTCTTTTTCCGGTGTTTTTGTTTTTATCTTTCCTGTTACTGTATTTTTTATATTTGTTGTTCCTTGATTTATTCCTGTATATACTACTTTTATTGTTTTGTTTATTGCTATGTCATTATTTTGATTTTCGTAAGTATCTATGTCTCTTATTGTTTCTACCCATGTTATTGTTTTACTTGTTGGATTATATGTTCCTCCTTCCAAATCTGACTTTGCTTCATCTATTGGATATGCAAGAGTATCGACTATTGTTACTTCTGCATCTCCTATATAATCTACTAAAGTTACTTTATATGAGATATTGTATGTTATTTCATCTGTTAGTTTTTCTATTGTTGTTGTTCCATTTTTAGTCATGTTTTGTGATGTTATCGTTGGTGTTTTTAATTTGTAGTAATATGTTACTACTATTTGTGCTTCTGTCATAACTCCTGTTGCATTTGCTGGTAATTTACTTGTTACAAGTTCATAGTTGTTTGCTATGTTACTTGACTCACTTGTTTTATATTGATCATTTACTTTTCCTGTTACAGTTTCATCTGCTACTACTTGACCTTTAGTTATTGAAGGTACTCTTTCTGTTGTGTTTTCTATATAATGATGTACTAATACACTTGCATCTTTCTTTGTATAATATAGATTTATTACGTTTTCTCCTGTTCCTATTGTTAACGTATCTTTATCTGCACTGTCGTAATTATATCCATAAATTGTAATAACCTCATTTACTGAAGTAATTACTGCTTTAAATGTCTGACCATTTACCACTTTTTGTGTACTTAACACTTTATTTGTATCTTTTTCTAGATAGTTTACTTTATAGCTTAGGTCTGTTCGTTTTGTATAATATAAATTAATTACATTTTCTCCTGTTCCTATTGTTAGCGTTTCTTTATCTACACTATCATAATTATATCCATCTATATCTACTACTTCGTTTGCTGAAGTTATGACTGATTGATATGTTTGACCACTTACTACTTTTTGTGTCTTTATTTCCGTATTTGTTCCTTTTTCTAGATAATTTACTTTATAACTTAAGTCTGTTCTTTTGGTGTAGTATAAATTTATTACATTTTCTCCTGTTCCTATCGTTAATGTGTCTTTATCTGCACTATCATAATTATATCCATCTATTTTTATAGCTTCATTTGCTGAAGTTATTACTGTTTGGAATGTTTGGCCATTTACTACTTTTTGTGTACTTAATACTTTATTTGTTCCCTTTTCTAGATAGTTTACTTTATAACTTAAGTCTGTTCTTTTTGTATAGTATAAATTTAGGACATTTCCTCCACTACCTAATGTTAGTGTTGCTTTATCTGCACTATCATAATTATATCCGTCTATAGCTATTACTTCATCGGTTGCCTTTATTTGAGTATTAATAGGGATATTATTATCTGTTTTTGCTGTATGTAAAACCTCGTTTGTTCCTTTTTCTAAATAGTTTACCGTATAACTAGTTGTTATGGGTGCAAGTTTAGGTGAGTCTACAGACAAATTTACACTTCCACTTAATGTTGATTTTCCAAAGTTTGTATCTTCAAACCCATCAAAATGTGAGATAACATCATCTCTTAGTTTTACTTTTATCTTTATGGTTACTTCGTTACCACATACATAATTTTCATCATAGAATAAGATGTTTTGTCCTGTAACTCTTGTTTGCATACTATCTGATCCACCAGTTGCTTGAACATCTACAATTTCGAAATAATCTTGTACAGTATCTGCAATGGTACAGTTTGTAATTACTTGTACTCCTGCTTCTTCGAAGTCTTTGTCGTAGCTAAAATCTGCAGCATATTTTTTGTTTGTATATGTTAAGTTTAAAGAATCTTTTGTATTTGCTTCCCACTTTTTTAATTGTTCATCATCTAATGCTAATTCTGCTTCTCCATAATTTTCCGGATTTAAAATTCCAAGTACAATATTTAATATATTAGCATCATATTCTGCTTTACCAAATCTTATGGTTAGAACAGGTGTGGCGCTTTGTTGTGAAGTTTGAGACATTGAAAAATATCTTCCTGCAAAGTATTCATTAATGAAGTTAAAATACTTTTCAGTTGCATAATTAACTCCCCACATATCTGAAGCATCGTGTTTATCATCTAAATAGAAAGAATCGCAAGACACATAAATTGCTGTCGGATTATTTATTAGTTTATCTTCACTAATATAGCTATCTCCCATATTTCCAAATAGGTATTTTTCTATTGCAGGAGGAATACTATTTATATAATGAGGAGCATCGACTCCTGCTGCTTTTGTTGTATTTACATAGCTTCTAATTTCTTCTTCTGTAGAATCCACTGTAAAAGTTTTAGTTGCAACAATTCCTACTTCATTCGCTTTATTTATTGCAATAAAGTCCACTTTATCATAAAATTTTGTTAATGTTACTATATTTTTTACTACTATATCTTCAGATAATTGGTGATAATAACACATAGTTGCAACATATAGGGCACTAGTATCTTCTAGTTCTTGAACTTGTTTACCTTTGATTGTAATTAATCCTTCTCCATTTTGTTTATTAGTCCACTCTGCACTTTTGTATAAATAACTTCCATCAGCCTCTGATGCTTCTTGGTAATTCTTTTGGTATGCATCAGATAAATCCGCATTAGTTAATTCTGATGTTTTTTTGTACCCATCACTATATGTTGTAGCCTGAAAATCTTGTGAATCCTCTATTTGATAATTCTCGTTTTGCTTTTTATAATTGACTAAAATAAAGCTCACTAAAACTATAGCTATTAATACTAATGGTATAGCTATTTTTAATATTATATTTATTTTTTCTTTTTTTCCGCTCTTTACAGTGTCAAGGTTTTCGGATTTCGTCTTTTTGTTATCTCTATTTTTCCATATCATATTTCGTATTCACCTACTTGTCCTTATATTCACTTCCCCTTGTACTAATTTTACTTATATTTATGTTATAAGTAAATAGAGCCTTGCTCCCAATATTTGGAGCAAGGCCCTATCACTTTACGGATACTATTTTTAGACATTTTATATTATTTTTGTGTTACATTCTATTTTTTACTTCTTTTTTGTCTTTTAGTTAATACTACTGCATATCTTAATGTTATTGTTTCTAATCCTACTAATGCTACTAATGCAATTATTAACCCTATTGGTAATTCACCAGTCTCTACACTTATGATTACATTTGCATTTGATGTATTATCCTTATCATTGTTAT
>USBY01000045.1 GCA_900553015.1 uncultured Clostridium sp.
TTTTTATAAAAAAGGAAAAAAAGGAACGTCCCCAAATCCCTATTCAACTGTTACAGATTTTGCTAAATTTCTAGGTTTATCAACATCTAATCCTTTTTCTTTTGAAATATAATATGCAAGTAATTGTAAAGGTATTATAGATAAAACTGGTGATAAACAAGGTTCTGTATCAGGAATGTTTATTACTTTAAAAAATTGTGATTCATCTATTTTTTGATTAGTTATTACTAAAGTCTTTGCTCCTCTAGTAATAACTTCTTGGATATTACTAATTGTTTTTTCAACCAAATTAGGATTTGTAATAATTCCTATTACTGTAACATCATTTTCTATTAAAGCTATAGGTCCATGTTTTAATTCACCTGCCGCATAGCTCTCAGAATGAATATATGAAATTTCTTTTAATTTTAAAGATCCTTCAGATGCTACATAGTAATCTACACCTCTACCTAAGAAGAACATATCTGTTTCTTTATATACAATATTAGCGAAGTTTTTAACTTCTGCAACATTTCTTAATGTTATTTCTGCTTTTTTTGGTAATTCCAAAAGCTCTTTTTTCATTGAATCAATTGTTGAGCTAGGAACTCTATCTAAAACTTCTGCAAAATATAATGCTAAAATATTTAATAAAACAACTTGTGAAGTATATGCTTTTGTAGAAGCAACAGCAATTTCTGGACCTGCATGTGTATAAATGCAATAATCTGCTTCACGAGTTATAGAACTACCAATAACATTAGCTATTGCTATAGTTTTAGCTCCTTTGCTTTTTGCAAGTTTTAAAGCTGCAATTGTATCTGCAGTCTCACCAGATTGACTAATATAAATACATAAAGTATGTTCATCAATTAAAGGATCTCTGTATCTGAATTCTGAAGCTATATCAACTTCAGTTGGGATTTTACAGAAATTTTCAAAAGTTGCTTTTGTAGCAAGCCCAGCATTCATTGCTGTACCACATGCAACAATATATATTCTATTAATAGTTTCTAAAAATTCTTTTTTAATTTCGAAATCATTAAAAGAAATTTTATTTTCAGATAGTTTAGAACCAATTGTTTCTCTTATTGCATTTGGTTGTTCATAAATTTCTTTTAACATGAAATCATCATAACCGTCTTTTTCTGCTGATGCAGTATTCCATTCAATACTTTTTATTGGCTTATCAATTCTATTTAAATCATTATCATAAAAGTCTATATTATCTCTTGATAGTACTGCAAATTCTCTATCATTTAGGAAATAGAAGTCTTTAGTAAATGATAAAATAGCAGGAATATCGGAAGAAATATAATTTTCATCTAAACCTCTACCAATAACTAAAGGGCTATCTTGTCTTACGACAATCATATTGTCTGGATAATATTTGCATAAAATTTCTAAAGCAAAACTACCTTTTAAATCATCACAAGCTAGTTTAACAGCTTTTAAGAAATCATCTTCTTTTTTGTAATAAAAATTAATTAAATTTGGAATAACTTCTGTATCTGTATCAGAAAGGAAAGTGTATCCATTGTCTTCCAAAAATTTTCTTAGTTCATGATAATTTTCTATTATTCCATTATGCACAACAGCAAATAGTTTATCATTATCATAATGTGGATGAGAATTAACAGCAGAAGTTTTTCCATGTGTTGCCCATCTAGTATGACCAATACCAATAGTACCTTCTAAATCGTTTATTCCATCCATTGCATCTAAGTTTGCGATTCTTCCTTTTTCTTTTATAACTTTTATGCCATCTTTTTCTACTGTGGCAATTCCTGCAGAGTCATAACCTCTGTATTCTAATCTAAGTAAACCATTAATTAAAATTGGTTTGGCTTTTTTGGTTCCTATATAACCAATAATTCCGCACATAATATATTGTACCTCCTATTAAAACAATAGCCAAAAAGTAACAATATAGCTACACAATTAGATTTGTTCTACTATCACTAGTAGGTTTTGCTAATATTTATGGTAGTAGCATACCACAGAGTACCCGCCGAAAATTTCGATTAGCTCTGACCTCGTCAACACAAAAATGTGTCCTGGCGCTTTTTAATTGTCATTTATATAATATAAAATTTCCTCCTTTCAAACTATGATTATTTTGTAAACTTTTTGGCTTACGGTATTATATTATAATAAAAACGAAAAAGTATCAAGTCCTTAATAAAATTATAGGTATTGCTAAATTTAAGAAAAGGGTATAAAATAAACGAGTGTAACAAATGGTTTAGTTTATTCAATCCTGAATGGGAGGAAAAAGTATGATAGTAAGGATGGATGATTTCTACCGGATTAGCTACAAAGGAAGAGAGTTTGATTTTAAAGTTTTAGAACTTAAAGAGTCCACACATATGTGTATCGTGGGAAGCAATGAAAAGGTGCAGGAATTGCTGGTTGAGCTTTTGAAACCTAAAGATGAATCTGATGAAGATTATTACCCAGATTTGTTTGATGCTCTAAAAGAATGCTTAAGAAAAGGACATATAGCCAAGACTTTTGGTAAAAATGTATTGGAAATTACCTTTTATTTTAATAAAGGTGTATTAATTCGTCTTTTCGCCAACAACATAAGGGCAGAACATGGCATTAGGGTAGCAGAAACAGCTCTTTTCATGGATGGCAAACAGATTTATGAAGAGTTAGATAGATTATTTTTAAAGCTTAGTGAAAACAAAGATGATTTTTGGATTTGCTCAGATTTCTATGACAATATGTGACAGGATTTAGTAGGGATGCACCTCAGTGATGGGGTGTATTTCTGCATTTTATGAATATTGAAACAAGAATTAAACGATGGTATAATATATTGTATGATAATCATTTATTAACAAAATATGAGGAAGTTAATAAATAGGAGAGGTATTAAAATGCAGAATAATAAGTTTAATATAGAAGAGGAGATTAAAAGGTTACCATCTAAACCAGGTGTATACCTTATGCACGATAAAAATAATAATATTATATACGTTGGTAAAGCAATTTCTCTAAAAAGGAGAGTTACATCATATTTTAGGAAAACAAATAAAACTGAACGTATAAAAAAGATGGTGTCTTTAGTTGATTATTTCGAATATATAGTTGTAAATAACGAAGCAGAAGCATTAATTTTAGAATGTAATTTAATTAAAAAATATAGACCTAAATTTAATGTATTGCTAAAAGATGATAAAACATATCCATATATAAAAATTGATGTAAAATCAGACTTTCCAAATGTAATTATAACAAGAAGATTAATAAATGATGGGTCAAAATATTTTGGTCCATATGCAAATCCAGGTGCTGCAAAAGAAATGGTTGATTTTATAAAAAGCAAATATAAAATTAGACAATGTAGAAATTTTAAATCTACACAAAGACCATGTTTAAATTATCATATAAAAAAATGTTTTGCTCCATGTGTGGGATATATTTCTAAAGAAGAGTATAGAAAACAGATTGATGAGATAATAGATTTATTAGATGGAAAGACAAGTAAAATAATAAAAGAACTTGGAATGCAAATGGAAGAAGCATCTAAAAAACTAGATTTTGAAAAGGCTGCATATTTAAGAGATAAAATGGTTGCAATTGAAAGAATTTCAGAAAAACAAAGAGTATCAAATATATCAGAAAATAATATAGATGTTATAGGAATTGCAAAAAATGATTTAGAAGTTTGTGTAGAGATATTTTTTGTAAGAGGAAGTAAAATGGTTGGCAGAGAGTATTATTTCTTCCAAGATTTAGTTGATATGTCAGACAGTGAGATTTTATCAGGTTTTATAAAACAATATTATATGGATAATCCTAATTTACCAAATAAAATTATGATGAGATACGAACCAGAAGATAAAGAAACAATAGAAGAATGGCTTTCTAATATTGCAAATCATAAGGTAGAAATAAAAACTCCACAAAAAGGAGAAAAATTACGTTTTGTGGAAATGGCAGAAAATAATGCAGAAGTTACTTTAAAAAATAAATTCGAAGATAAAAATAGTCTATTGTTAGAACTAAAAGATGTATTAAAGATGGATAAAATACCAAGAAAAATTGAATGTTATGATATATCTAATATTTCTGGAACAAATATGGTTGCAGGAATGTGTGTAATGCAGAATGGTATTATAAAAAAGAACCTATCTAGAAGATTTAAGATAAAAACAGTTTATGGTCAAGATGATCCAAGATGTATGGAAGAAGTAATAGAAAGAAGATTAAAACATTCACTAAATGGAACTAGTACAGGTTTTGGAAATTTACCAGATGTAATATTTGTAGATGGGGGAATTACCCAAATTAGAGCAGCAAGAAGAGTAATTGATAAACTAAATGTAGATATAAAAATTTTTGGAATGGTAAAAAATGATAAACATAGAACCAGAGCTTTAATGGACGAAGATAGAAATGAAATAGCAATATCAGAGGAATTATTAAACTTAATTACAAAATTTCAAGATACTGTTCATGATACTGCAATTTCTTACCATAAAAAATTGCGAGAGAAAGAAATGACAGAATCAGCTTTAGATAAGATTTCTGGAATAGGAGAGGTAAAAAGAAATTTATTATTAAAAAGATTTAAAACTGTTAGTAATATAAAAAATGCATCACCTGAAGAATTAATGACAGTAAAAGGAATAAATAGAGATTTAGCAATAAAAATAAAACAAGAATTACAATAAGATAATAAAAAATAGCTTCCATAATTTTAAGTGGAAGCTATTTTTTTGTTGGCGCTTTAGCATGAATAAACCACTGGTTCTACCAGTGGTGGGTAAAAAACTT
>USBY01000046.1 GCA_900553015.1 uncultured Clostridium sp.
CAGCAGGAATACCATTTTTTATTATTCCTGCTAAAGCAACCTGATATTGAATATCTGGTTTTACCTGAATTATTTTTCTTCCATCATATTCTTCTTCTATTTGATAAATGTCTGTTTCTCCTGTTGCATTTATTTCATTTTTTATTGCATTTATCTCATTAGCATCTGTAGATACCATTCTATTTACAAATTCGTCACTTTGAATTTCATTTTGTAGAATATTTTGATCACTATTTTCTTTTTTATTATTAAAAATTAATACTATTGCTATTACTACAACAATTACTAATAATAAAACTATTAAAATATTTTTCTTCATATATTATATTCTCCTCTAAAAATCATTTAATAATCTCATTGTTGCTCTATTAAATTTACCTGCATAATCCCAATTTACTACTTGATCATGACTTGTTACATTAGGAAGCTCTAATAGCATTGAACGTGTATTAGGTATACTTCTTGCCCAATTTACTAAATATCCATTTCCATATGTTCCTATATGTTTAGAAATTCCAAATTCACTTCTATAGTATGAACCAATTCCATCATCACCTATTGTTTCATTTAACCATCCATGAACATCTATTAAAACATTGCTTGAGCCTTGATGAGCTAAAATAAAGTCTCGTAATTGAGCTGCTTCTGGAGCTTGAAAAGCTTCAGTTCCAGTATAATTTCTAGCTGATGTCATTCTTTGGAATCCGACACTGAATCCTCTGTTCATATCTATTCCTTGATTATTTGGTGCATAACTGTAAACTGTTGTACGTCCTGGTCCATTGTTAGTCCAACCATCATATTGTCCATCAGGATTTAGCGTTGGAAAAATATAAATTGTCCATTCATTAATTAAATCTTCTGAAAGATTATTGTATAAGTAATCTTTAAATTGATTTGCCATATACGTTAATTCTGAGCCATCTTTCCAATATGAATCTTCAAATCCGTGAATTGAAAATGTTGTAAATAAATGCTTACTTCCTTTACCTATCTTATAATATGTTAAATCATATCCCCCTTGACTAGATTGTCTCTTACCTGATGTTCCATATGTTCCTTCCTCATAAAATTTTCTATAACCTGTCACAAATCTGAATTGTTGTGCATCTGATTCATTGTCGCTATATACTTGTATGTTTTGTCCGTTTTGTGCATTTCCATTACTTACATCTAAATATAAATTGTTAGCCAAAGAGATTAAATTATAATATCCATATCCTGCTTCTTGAATTCTCCACTGTTGATTGCTTGCTCCTGTATAGTCCATTTGGCAAACATTATTATTTGATAAATCAACAGTTAAGGCTTTATTAGAATGTTTTGCTTTTATTATATAAACATCATCTGATTGTGGTTCTAAAATAAATTTCTGTTGATTTACATTATCAGCAGTCCATATTTGAATATTTGCTCCGTTATCATATGAACCACCAGCTACATCTACCACCATATTTGAATTTAATTTTGTCTCTATTTCATAAGTACCACTTTCAACTATATTAACATGTTCTAATTTAAATTGTTGAGCATCAGAATTATTTGAATAGTATAATTGTACATTTGCCCCACAACTACCTATTGCTCCTCCAGCAATATCTAAATATAAGCCATTTGCTTTTGAAATTATATTATAATATCCATTTCCGCAATCTTTAAAATACCAACATTGATTATCTGTACCATTTTGATCATATTGATCTATATTTGTTCCAATATTTATTCCTCCATTTTGTACATCTAACGCTTTAGCAGAATGTGTCGCAACAATTTTATAATAATTTGTATCCTCTATTCGTTCTATTCTAAACTTCTTTTGTGGTGAATTATCACATGTCCATATTTGTAAATTTGCATAATTATCATAACTTCCACCATTTATATCAAAAGAATTATTGCTATTTTTCATTTTTATTTGATAAATTCCATCTTGAATAATGCTTATATTATTTTTTGGAGTTTCATTTATTAATATAAATGATTGTGAATTTGAATCTTTGTATCTTTGTACTTGTATTTTTTCTCCGTTTTGTGGCGTATCTTGAGTTGTAATATAAAGATTTTCACATTTTGAAATTATATTATATAAACCATTTCCTAAATCATTAATAATCCACTTTTGAGTATCTAAATTATTATCTTGTTCTTGTGTAATTGTACTATTAAAATTTGGGAAATTACTTTCAACAGTTAAAACTTTCCCAGATAATTGAGATTTTATCTTATAATATCCATCACCTACATATATAAATTCAAATTTTTGTTGAATAAATCCATCATTATCCCAAAGTTGAATTTTTGTACCATCAGTACTTAACCCATCTGTTACATCAAAAGCTTTCATATTATCTATAGGTGTAATTATTCTATAAGTTCCATCTTCTATAGATTGTGTTCCTTGCATAGGATTTCTATCTGTCAAATAAAATCTTTGAGCATCTGAATTATTACTCTCGTATACTTGTAATTTTGCTCCATTGCTTGCATTCGCAGATGGAATGTCTATATAATAATTGTTTGAAAGTGAAACAAAAGCATATTTATCGTTTCCATATAGCTTAATTTGCCATTTTTCTGTAATATCGCCTTCTTCTGTTTTTTGTATTAATTGATTTTCATCATTTATTGCTAACACTTTATTTGAGTATACAGAAGTTATTGTATAATATGTATTTTCATATGTAATTTTAAACCTTTGCTGAATAAATCCATCTAAATCCCATAATTGTATTGGAACATTGTTTTCCATTGAACCATCTGTTACATCAAATATTTTATTTCTATCAATTACAGAAGCAATTTCATAAAGTCCGGTTTCTACTGGCTTTTCTATTTGATCATTTAATTTTATCAAACTAAATTGTTGTGCTATAGAATTATTACCTTCATATGTTTGTACATTTCCACCATTTGATATATTTCCATTTTGTATATCTAAGTACAATCCATTTAATTTTGATATAAAACTATAACTTCCATTTGAGTTTTTTACAATCTGCCATTTTTGTGAACTTGTCCCGTTTTCTTCATATTGCCATACATTAGTTCCATTAGACATTCCTCCATTCTGAACATCTAACAATTTTCCTGAATTAACATTTGTTATTGTATAATACCCATCTGTTTCATCATATCTAAAATTAAATTTCTTTTGAGTATTATTTTCTTCATACCAATCCCACAACAACACATTTGCTCCGTTATTTTTTGATCCCGCATCAATGTCTACACCTATGCTTGGATTACTAAACATTGCTATTCTATATGTTCCTTCTTCAATAGTCTTTGCTGGTTTAATTATTTCTATAATTTTAAATTGTTGTGCATTTGATCCATTACTTTCATATACTTGCACATTTGCTCCATTCGATATATTCCCATTTTGTATATCTAAACACAAATTCTTTAATTTAGAAATAATACTATAACTTCCGTTAGGATTTTTTACAATCTGCCATTTTTGTGAATTTGTTCCGTTTGCTTCATATTGCCACACATTAGTCCCATTAGTTGTTCCACTATCCTGTACTGTTAATAATTTTCCAGAATTAGCATTTGCTATTGTATAATATCCATCCACTTCATCATAATTAATATTAAATTGTTTTTGTAAGTTATTTTCTTGATACCATTCCCATAATAATACATTTGCCCCATTTTCTTTTGAACCTGCATCAACATCCACTCCAATATTTGTATTACTAAACATTGCTATTCTATATGTTCCATCATCTATAGTTCTTTCAGGTTTAATAATTTCTACAAAAGAAAATTGTTGTGCACCTGTACCGTTACCTTCATATACTTGTACATTTGCTCCATTTGATATATTTCCATTTTGGATATCTAAGTACAAATTGTTTAATTTAGAAATAATACTATAACTTCCATTTGAGTTTTTAATTATCTTCCATTTTTGTGCATCACTTCCATATGCTTCATATTGTATTATATTTGTTTGTCCCTCTTGTACTGTTAATAATTTTCCAGAATTAACATTTGTTATTGTATAATACCCATCTGTTTCGTCATATTCGATATTAAATTGTTTTTGTAAATTATTCTCTTCATACCAATCCCATAACAATACATTTGCTCCATTTTCTTGTAAACCTGCATTAATGTCTAATCCAATATTTGAATTACTGTACATTGCTATTCTATATCTTCCATCTTGAAGTACTTTATCTGGTATTGCTTTTTGATTATTATCTAATAATTCTTTTGGTTCTTGTAAAATATCATCTAACACACCATTTTCTACTTCATTGGTAAAAAGTGCATTTATGTCTCCAATTTCATTTATTGTACTATTATCTGCAAAAACTAAACTACATATTGATAAAATGATTATGCTAATTACAATAATAAGCTTTAGATAATTTTTTTTCATATAAATTTCCCCTCCATTTGCATATCTATTTTTTATCTTAACATTATTCCTATTCTTTTACAACAAAAAAATATACAAAGCAATAAAATTGTCGCTTTGTATATTTTTATTATTTCTTTTTATTTTTTCTAATAATAAAAAGAATCACTCCTATTAATATTACAATAACTATTACAATCATAAATATATTTATTTTTTTAGGTTTATTAGCTTCATTTTCTATATTTATCGTA
>USBY01000047.1 GCA_900553015.1 uncultured Clostridium sp.
ATTACTGCTGTATTTGTATCCATATTTTGATTTTTAGAATATCCTACTATTCCTCCTGCATAATTTGAATTTGCTGTAACTTTTGTATCAGTATAACTTTTGGAAATCGCTCCTTGTTGTAAATATCCAACAATTCCTCCTATATATAAGTTTCCAGTTACACTTCCTCCTTTTACTATATTGTTGGAGCAACTTGAACTTTGATTATGATAAGTTCCACTAATTCCTCCTACATTATTTCCATTAGACTTCACTATAGTATCAATAACCACATTATTACTGTTCCCCCATGAATGACTTCCTACTAAACCACCTACATTATTTGAGCTAGCTGATGTTCCTTCAACAGTAGAATCAACTACTTTGCTATTAGTAATATTAGAAGTTCCGACTGCTCCTCCAATATTACTTCCACTTCCTTTTACAGTTACTTCATAACATTCAAAACTATTACTATCATAAAAATATCCTGCAATTCCTCCTACATAATTTTTTCCTGTTACCTCATTACGTATAGATGTTAAGTATCTACCCGGATTAGGATTATCGCCTCCTGTTGATGACCATGCAAATATTCCTCCTACGTAGTCAACACCTTTTACTTCCGAATCTGTAACAGTAACATACCATGCATTATATCCAATTCTCTTATTTAAATATCCAATTACTCCTGCTACATAATTTCCACTTCCTTGAATTGTTAAATTACATGCATCTAACTGTCTTAATTTTGGAAATTCTGTATAGCCTGCATAACCTGCAACATAATTTTGACCAGTTATCGCAACTGTGTCCATAACTATATTGTTAATTTCTTCACTAGTACTATTTCCTATAAAACCAACTCTATTCATTTTAGGAGCATTTATGGTTATATTATTAATTGTAATATTGTCTACTTTAGCATTTATATTAGCAATTACTCCGGTTCTATCTCCAGATGCAGTATTTTTTATTTCTATATTTTCGAAAACTACATCTTTTAATGTTGTTCTTATTACTTTTATAAAACCTGAATTTACACTATTTAAAGTAATTGATATATTTGATAGCTTATGTCCATTTCCTTCCAATTTTCCTATGCTTAAATCTGTTTTAATATTACTTCTATTTTTAAAATCAATATCACTCATTAATCGATAGTTTTCATAACTATCTTGACCTATTTCTTGCCAATCTTCAAAACTATATATTTCTTTATAAAATTCAACATCTACTCTTCCATCTATTTCTTTTTCTTTCTCTTCTCCTGCTTCTTCATATATAACTTTATAAATTCGATAGCTGTCATAATATGCTATTGGTGTTGCTGTAATATCTATATATGTTTTTCTATTTTGTGTTGATATTTTATCTATTCTTATTTCCATATCCTCAATATTAACTGTTTTTATTGGTAATTCTCTGCTGTTTATTAATACGATTCTTATTGCTACATTATTAGAAGATGTTTTTTCTGCTTCTACTTCTTCTATTTCTAATTCCATATCTTCTTCTAATTTATTATCTTCTTGATTCGGCAATAGTTTAGTACCATCTATGTTATATAATTTTGGTAAAATTCCAGCTCCTATTTGTTCATAAGAATAGCTATCTCCTAGTTGCACTACACTCTTATACACATTTTGGTCTTTTAAATTATTTGAACTTAATAATGTTGCACCTTCTGTTTCTGTTGTAATTTGACCATTTATTCTTTGGTTTGTATATGCATAATTATTTTCTTCTTCTTTAGAATTTCCTACTGCCCTACTTATATTATCACTTTTCTGTTTATTATATATGTTTCCAATAGCTAAGTTATAGTTAATATTAGTTAATACATTATTGGAATCTCTTCCAACTATTCCTCCCAAATATTCTCCATCACTTATAATGTTAACGTCACTATAACACCTTTGTACATCTCCACTTTTTAAGAATCCTCCGATTCCTCCTATATTTGAATTATCTGATTCTATTTTTCCTATTGCATAACAATTATAGATATTATTTGCTGATGAATCATATCCATAAATGCCTCCAATTCCAATAACTTCTGTTGCCTTTTTTATTGTTACACTAATATTTTGTGTAAAACAATTTTCTATACTATTTCCACTTCCTAAAGCAATTAGCCCTCCTGCTGATGTTCTAGCTGTACCACTTTGATTATCTATTACTAATTCATTTACACTACTATTACTAATATTTCCCGAAACTCCATATGCAACTAAACCACCGATATACACATTCTTTTTATAATCTTTACTTATTGTTATATTAACATTTTTTATATGTACATTATTAATTTTACCTTTATTTAAATAGTCAATTAGTCCTACTCTTTCTGTTTTTGCATCTTCTCTTGTAAAATTTTCAATATTTAAATTATTAATCTCTCCTTGTACTTCTACAAATAATCCACTATTTACATTTTCAATGCGTATATTTTTAATTGTATGCCCATTTCCTTCTAGCTTTCCTGTAAATACTTTAGAAATTATCATATTTGAGGATTCATTAATGAAATCCAAGTTATCCATCAATATATAATTTTCTGTTGGTGAATTATTAATTTCTTTCCAGTCATCTAAATTATTAATTTCTCTATATAAATCAACTTGAATTGTTCTTTCACCTGCTGAAAAACTCCTTGTATATTCTTGGCTAAATGCCCCTTTTGTTGTTATACTTATCACATCATATTTGGATATATATAGAGTTGGATTTTTTAGAATTGCTATTACTTCAGATTTACCATCACTATATTCTTGTGAGATTATTTCACATTCAATGTTTTCTAATTTTATATTTGTTATAGTATCTGCTGATGGATTATTTACATTAAATTTTACTTTTACATTTGTATTATCATTTTCTAATATTTCTGTTGATAATATATCTGCCAAGTCTGCATCTTGTACTTCTGGAAGCTGAATATATTCTTGCCTTGGCATTACACTTGGCATAATTACTTGTGGATAATATCCTTGGCTTACATACTCTTCTATGTCAAATCTACTTTCTGAATTTAAAATTTGATTTTGAAAAATCACATCATGTAATGCCAACATTGTTGTTTTTTGATGATATGAATTAGTAAAAATCTTATCATTAAAATAATAGTTATTACTAATTTTTCCTCCAGCTGAATATACATTTGGGCCATTTGTAGTATTTGTTATATTTTTTCCTAAACCTACTGAATATACATTTTCTACTGTTGCATTATCTTGATTGATATATATAATATTTCCTATTCCTTGTCCCTTTCCTGTTTCTATATCATCTATATTTACTAAACTAAATACATTTTTTATTTGCCCATTTTGTACATTTTTATCTGCAACTGTTCCAATAGCTTTAGTAGTACTGTATCCTACAAATTCTGTATTAATATTTTTCCCATAAATATATCCATTTTTTATTGTTCCATAATTATACCAACATAGCAAACCAAATTCTCCAGATGTATACACTGTTTCTTGCACATTAACCACAAAATTTTCTATAGTTCCATAATTATTTCTTTCCAAAACACAAAATCTCCAATTTGGTAACGCATTACTTTCTACTATATTCATTTGTAAGTTTCGAACTGTTCCATAACTATTCATCGATAAAATTCTAAATTGTTGTAATAAACTAGTAGTATTATTTATTTTTACATCTAATACTAAATTTTCAATAATTGCATTTGTACCAATTTCATAAATTAAACAAGAACTTTGCACATCTTTCGTTATTTTTTTTCCGTTAAAATCAATTTTTCCATTAAATTGCATACTAGCTGATCCAAATTGATAAGTACTACCTGAAGTCCCTGTAAAATCCATATCATTTAAAACAATATAATTTCCATATGGTTGAATTTCTAAGAAATCTTCTTTGTTATATATTCCCTTTATTTCTTCTGTATCTGTTGTATTATATTCTAATTCCGAAATAACATATTCTCTGTCTCTTAGATTTATTACTAGTTCTATTTTATATTGTTTTCCTGCTTGTATTTCATATGTTTTTATTGCATTCGTTATAATATTTTCTTCTGGTATTTCTTCATATCTGTCTGTTTTTATTAAGGTGCTATCTTCATAAACTTTTATATAATAATCATTTGTCGTTATCTCGTCTCTTCTATCTTCTAAATTTATGCTATAATTACTTGCAAGTACATATTTAAATTCTTCATAACTTGTTTTTTTATTTCCAAGTTCTATTTGAAGTTCTTTTATTTCTATTCCATTTCCACCATTTATATAAAATCCTAAATATCCTGTACTATCAACTGTTAATGTATATTGGAAATCTTTCCACTCTGTTGTTAGTCCTTGTATTTGTGTTCTATTAACATCTGTTTTACTATTTTGGATATATGCTGATTGTGAGCCACTTACTGCCTTTGCTTTAAAACTCATTGTAACTTCTTGTCCAGCATATTCTCTTAAATCATATACCCCTCTT
>USBY01000048.1 GCA_900553015.1 uncultured Clostridium sp.
ACGTAAAGTGATAGAGCCTTGCTCCAAATATTGGGAGCAAGGCTCTATTTACTTATTAAATTCAAAAATTTAAAATATATATAATAAGTTATTATAGGAGAAGTAGGTGTTACAGGTGAAGAAACAAAATAAAAAGAATATAGAGCCTAAGAAAGTTAGCGCTGTAAACACACATCGGTAATTCAAAGAAAAAAATATCAATAAGTATAGGAGCACTAGTAGGAATAATTGTTCTACTAGGAGTTCTTGCGCTTATTTTTAGTGTTACAAGTAAACAAATAGAAAGTTCTAATGGACGTTCAGAAGAATTTCAGGCAACAACATACAATACTGATTATAAAAAGACCGCAGAATTAAATCATCTAGATTTAAAGGATGAATATCAAAAAAATTATCAAGAAACGAATCAAGAAAATGGAAGTTATTTAAGAAAAAGTGCAGAATGGATTAATAAAGAAAACGGTGAAGCATTAATTACAATACAAGGAATGTCAACATATGAAGAAGAAACTACAGCATTATATGTTGCAACATTTTGTTATGGACATGGACTAACAGAAGATATCCTTGTAAGTAATATACAAACACTTATACAAAAATATGATAAAGTAGATTTTATAGCAATTAATAACGATTATGAAGAGGGTATTCGTGCGACAAAGGAATTTAATAAAGATTCTACAGAAGAAGAGATTAGAACATATGTAAATGAAACTAAAACACAAGGGATGACATATGCACATACTATAAATAGTATACCTGTTGCAATACAAAGATACCTTTTTGGCGATTACGGTGATGAATATATTAGTAATGAAAATTTAATAAATAATCCAACAGCAATTTACGTTTCTACTGATACTATATATTTAAACTATGATGGACATATCTACAGCAATCAACCTGACGGAAAATGGGGAATGGAATATTGTACTGAAAAATATTTTAAGTTTATAGAAGAGAATTATGGGAATAGATATTTTACAATGTCTCAATATTCTAAAGAAGATTCAGAACCAAGTTTATACATAAGATTTACAAGTGTATCTCCTTATGATATTAATGCAATGAATATTGTACTTGGTATATTAAATCCAGAAAATTATGGAGAAGCTGAAAATGTATTAACAGATGAGAGTCTTGAAACATGGAAAAACCATGTGCCAACAAGTACTGGAAATATTGATAATGCAATATATTTACCATTTACGGATAAAAAATATGCAGCTGATTATAACTATTCTAAAACATTCGAAGAAGCCGGAGTTATAATGCTTTCAGACTTAAATATAATTGATACTGTATCAGATTATTATGAGATAACTGATGTAGAAGCTACAAGTGGCTCAAATACTTTAGTACCAAATATAGAAGGACAAAAAGTTACGATAACAGATGAGGAATATAATGCAGGCGATGAAGTTACAATAAAGATAAAGGTGCATTTAAAAGAAGGTACTACAATAGAAAATTTCGAAGATACAAATAATGGAACAGCAAAATTAATGTATGCAGAAGATAATATAGAAGTGCAATCACCAAAACTAGCTACGCCTTATATGGAAGGATATAAGGAAACACCAGAATTAACAGATGACGATGAAGATGATGAGTACCAAAAAAATTATCAGGAAACAACAACAGATGATGGAAGCTATCTAAGGAAAAGTGCAGAATGGACAGATAAGGAAAATAGAGAAGCTTTAATTACTCTTCAAGGAGCATCATATGATAAAAATGATACTACAGCATTATATGTAGCAACACTTTGTTATGCTCATGGACTTACAGAGGATATATTAGTAAGTAATATACAAACCTTAGTACAATATTATGATAATGTAGACTTTATAGCAATAAATAATGCTCGTGAAACTGGAATTATGGATACGAAAACATTTACACCTGAATCAACAGAAGAAGAGATTAGAACATATATAAGTGAAACAAAAAATGCAGGTGCAACATATCCACATCTTACAAATAGTATTCCATATGCAATTCAAGAGTATTTATTCGGAAACATAGGGGATGAATATATTAGTGAGGAAAATCTAATAAATGATCCAACAGCAATTTATGTTTCCTGTGACTCTTTATATCTATATACCAATGGTAATGGTGGTAAAACAGAAAGTTGGGGAGTAGAGTATGCAACCGAAAAATATTTTAATTTTATTAAAGAAAGATATGGTGATAGATATTTTTCTATGTCCCAATACTCAAAAAAAGATGATGATCCACAAATAATTATTAGATATATAGCATATTGCCTTTATGATACAGATGGTATGAATGCTTATATTGGCATTTTAAATCCGGAAAATTATGGAGAGGCAGACTTAGTATTAAGTGATGAAAATATGGCAAGATGGGAAGAAGAAAAAAATAAATACACAAATCCAGAAAGTCAACTATTCTTATCATTATCAGACAAAAAATATGCAGCGGACTATAATTATAACCAAACATTTGAAGAAGCCGGAGTTACAATGGCAACGGATTTTGTAATTACAGATACAGTATCGGAATATTACGAGATAACAAATGTTGAAGCAACAAAAGGAGCAAATACACTAGAAGCGAAGATAGATGGACAAAAAGTAACAATAACAGATGAAAATTATTTACCAGGAGAAATAGTAACAATAAAAATAAAGATACAACTAAAAGAAGATTCTGTAATAGAGGGTTTTGCAGATACAAATGAAGGAAAGGCAATATTAACTATTAATTCAGATAAAATAGAAGTTGATTCACCTAAATTAGCTCCTTTAATAGCAAATTATACGGTAAATTACTTAGAAAAAGGTACTAATAATAAAATAAGTATGGAAAAAACAGAAGAAAATATTCCTATTAATACCCAGATTAAAGCAGTCGATGAAGTAATAGTCATAGATGGATACAATTATGATAGTGCAGATAAAGAAATATTAAAGATAGGAAGCAAAGAAAATGTAATAAATCTATACTATACAAAAAGAACAGACTTAACATATAAAGTAAACTATTTAGAAAAAGATACAAATAAAGTATTAAGTACGCAAAAAGTAGTAAGTGGCCAAACGTATCAAGCGATAATAACAACTGCAAATGAAGTAATAGACATAGATGGATATAACTATGATAGTGCAGATAAAGATACATTAACAATAGGAACTGGAGAAAATGTTATCAACTTATATTACACAAAGAAAGACTCAAGTGTGTTGGTACACCATTATAAAGAAAATACAACAGAGCAAATAAGCAAAGATGTAACAATAAATGGAAAAGTAGGAGATAACTATAAAACACAAGTAGCAACAGACATACCACAAAACTATGAATTAGTAGCAACTCCAGCAGAAGCTAGTGGAACAATGACAGAACAGCAAATAGTAGTAACATACTACTATAGATTAAAAACACCAAGTGTAACAAATCAAGTAATGAATAAAGCAGGACCAGATAGGATAACAGTATCAAACCAAGAAATTAGTTATACAGTAACATATACAGCAGAAGTAGCGGATTACATAGGAAATGCAGAGGTAACAATAGTAGATACATTACCATATGTAATAGATGAAGCAAAATCAGACCTAGCAGGAGGAACATACGATTCCACAAGCAAAACTATTACTTGGAAAGAGAATGTATCAGATATAGATAGTTACAATGGAAAAGGAACAGTTAATGTTACGAAAACATTTAAAGTTGTATATATTGGCTTAGATATGAACCAAGAAAAGATAACAAACAATGTAAAAGGAAATATTAAGTTACTAACACCTGAACAAACAAGTGAGGAAGTAACAGGAAGCCAAGACTCTACAATATATAAAGCAATAATAAGTAGCGAAAAACTAGTAGATAAACCAGAAGCAACAGAAGGAGAAAAAGTAACATATACAATAAGAATCAAAAATGATGGAAATCTAGCAAAAACAGTAACAGTAAGAGACACATTACCAGCAGGAATAACATTTGATAATGATACGTTAATACAAGTTGGAGATACAGGAACAGTATATACAGAGCAAAACTTAAAGAATGGAATACCAGTAGAAGTACCAGCAGAAGGAAGTATAGATGTAGTATTTGCTGGAAAGGTAGATACATTAGCAAATAACGAATATAGCAAAACATTAACAAACCAAGCAACAGTAGATAATGAACCAACAAATGAAGTAACAACAGAGGTAACAAAAGCAAATATAACAGCACATAAAGAGTCTGATCCATCAAGCGGAAACAAAGTCCGCGAGGGAGACGAAATAACCTACAGAATAAGAGTAAGAAATGATGGAACAAGAGCAGGAGATGTAATTGTAAAAGACATAATTCCAACAGGAACAACATTTGTAGAAGGTTCAATAAAGATAGACAATGTTGCAGATAGCAC
>USBY01000049.1 GCA_900553015.1 uncultured Clostridium sp.
TCGGTGCAAAAATAAGTACTATTTTTTAAATAGCAAATAAAATTAAACGAAATGAGGTAGTAATATAGAATATAACCCGAAGTTTTTAAGTAAAATAAAAAAGGCACTGGAATTTCAGTGCCTATATCGTTCTTTTTATTTCCACTGGCTCAAGCAATCTTGATGATCGCTTTTCACATTAGATTGAGTAGGGGGTGTCTTTTCATCATTTATTTTAGGTATAGGGGAAATGTTATTCTTTTTAATACTGACAGATATCTCCTTAATAACGATAAAAAACGAGTGAAATAAAAATGCATACAATAACACTGCGATAGATAAAAATATATAAATCCATCCATATCCATTAGACCTATATGAGCTTGATTCTACAATTCCCATAATAAGAAGTATTATAGATCCTAAGATATCAATGAATAATATAAACCCAGATATCATTGATAATCTGTTTTCGTGTTTAAACTGTCCATCTTCTGATGGGATGTTGTTAGATGATACGTTGTTTTCCATACTTACATGTTTTTTTCTAGTGTTAACTGCTATTACAAATGCAGTTACAAAAATTATTAATATTATAATTAATTCCATTGTTTAATTATTTCCCCCATTCATTTATTAATTTAATTTCTTCAACAGGACGATCTGGAACTTTCCTACCAACAAATGAAACTAAAGAATTAGCAGCTACTTTTATAGAAGATGTAAAATCCGCATTTTTATCTTTTTTTGAAGCTACATTAAAGGCTCTCGCTGCCAGCATTATTATTTTAGGGTTAACCTTCAAATCAACTAGGGCATCATGTATTCCATCTTCTTTTATCATATATATATACTCGTAGTCGGTAATAGAGTATCCACCAAACTCATTTTGCGCTCTCATTGTGAATTTGGCTACATACAAAGAATCAAATTCAAACTCTTTTTCAAATTTTGATATACTGACAGAACTAGGATTATTGGCAAGCTCTTTAATTGTTGCCATCATTTGTCGTTTAGCTTTTGATTCTAGATTTTCTACTATTGTTTTCTCTTCTTGTTTGTTTTCTATTTTATTGTTTGAAGGAGATGAACAACTACTTACTAGAATAGCAGGAATTAACAATAACCACTTCATAATTTAATAGATTTATAATTTTGCAACAAAAATATAAATAATAAATTCCAAGCATACTCAATCTAAGTTATATTTATGTAATATTAACTACTAATCATTGATATGTAAATTTGTATTTTAATAATAAAGTAGAAATACAAAAGAAGAGGTTGTGCCAACGTTTTGACACAACCTCTTCTTAATACCTTATTTTAAATAAAAGTTATGGTCGCAACCAATCACTTTGTGGTTTGACAATTAATCTAGCATTCATATAAGCCATTTCTAATGTTAAACAAGTTCTAGCACAATAATTATTTTCATCCACTTTGTATATTACAAGTGCTAAATCAGGATTTTTAGAACCTGGAGTAAGGCATAGTGGTAACAATAACTGAGTTTTCCCTTTAAAAAATTGAGGAACAGCTATTTTGTAATTAGTTTTTACCATCTTGATAACTTCATCTATAGCCCCCATTAATTGCCTTCTCATATTATCTTCACCTGTAGATTGAAGGGCAGTAGGAAAGCGACTTTTATTATCACTTATAATGTGATCTATATCAGGAATAATGTTACAGTTTGGATTAAATATTAAGCTAGATGTATCAGAAAAAAAATCAGCTCTTGGTGGAATATTACTAGAAAAGTATCTTAAAAATAAATTATCACTCTTTTTGCAGAATGATTTAAAAAAATACGGTGATACTCCTGTTTTGTTTCTTTCAAAAAAAGAAAATATTTCTTCTAATTTTGAAGTTACTAATCCAGTGTTGAAGCAACAAAACTGATTATCTGTAGTATAAATGATTTTTTTTTCATCTTGCAATTTTCGGAATGTATACTCTAAATAATTTTTCAAAATAGAATTATTTTTGTTTGTACCGAAATCCCATTTTTCTGGATCTGCTAATTTTGATAGGAAACTAATATTTTCCTCAAATTTTGAGAAGAATGCAAATTTAAAAAGTTCTTTTGTAGGTTCTGCCATATAGATAAAATTAAAAGGTTGTCAAAATCTAGACAACCTCATTAAATATAATCTTTAAATAAGTTTTACTCTTTGCAGTTAAATCTGCATATCTAAATATCAACTTACTTCATAAAAAAATGAAGCATTAATTATTTATGCCACAAACGTAATATATTTTTTTATATTCGCCAAATATATAATCAATAAGTTTTAATTTTATTACTTGCTTTAACTTATATTTAACAACAAGTAAATAACTATCATTTTTAATATTTATATAATTTATATACAAATTCAATACAATGGTTTATATATTAAAATAATAAATATTATTAGTTAATAAATTTGTTGATTATCAGATGTTTTTATATCTTTATAGTATCAAAAAAAGATACGAAATGGCTGGCAAAAAGAAGACATACCGAATCAAAAGGCTCAGTGAAAAAGAGTTTAAAAACAGTTTCGGTACGGAAGAACAGTGTATTGAAGCGTTTGAGAAACTCCGCTGGGGTGAAAACATCCAATCTCCATTTACAGGATCTTACAATGTAGCAAGACGTAAAAAGCCCGGCACATATCGTGACCGTACAATCGGACGAAATTTCTCAATAAAGACGGGCACATTCATGGAGAAATCAAATCTTCCATTATCTTTGTGGTTCAAAGCAGTATACTATTACTGTATTGAAACTAACGGAATATCATCATATAAACTAGCCGAACTTGTAGGTGTCACACAAGCTACAGCATGGTTTATGCACGCACGTATTGATACTTGTATAGAACAGCCAGACAGTTTTCTTCTTACAGAAGAGATATCTGCTGACGAATGTTATATAGGCGGCATTGATAAATGGAGGCATAGCAAAGAGAAGGAATACATGAACCTAGGAACTAAAACAGATTACAAGTCGGCTGTAGTAGGACTTTGGAAAAATGACGGTTCTTTCGTGTGGGCAAAGATTGTCAGCGATGTAACAAGTGAAATGGTCGCTGAGGAAGTTGCCCCAAAGTTAGCTAAAGGATGTAAGCTATATACAGACGAAACGGATATATACAATATATTGACGAATGATCTTCATTTAACAAAAGTCTGTCATTCGGAAGGTATATTTAGTATTGACGGATGCTCTTCAAACGGTATAGAAGGATTTTGGCATCACCTTAAACGAGAGATAAGCGGAACATATATTTCAGTATCGGAATACCACTTACAGCGTTATATTGATGAAAAGGTATTCCAGCAGAATACACGAAAGATGAACCGTATAGATAAAATATATGCGCTGTTATCAAATTTAGGCAGACCATTGACGCTTGACAATTTGAGGCAGCCAGGACGAAAGGGAAAAGAAATAGTTGTTGACGGAAGAATAATTATGAGAAAACCATGCGGAAGAATGAGAAGACAGATAATGTAAGATATGAAAAAATATTTGGATAAAAGGATAACACTTTACCTTCGTGGTATAAAGGCAATAGCTATATACCATGCTGACGAAGATTATTATGCACTTGATTTAGCAGGGGTAGTATATTCCTTAAAAACCAAAAAGGATGTTGAATCGAAATTTAATGAATTTGTAGACAGGCTTATATATAAGGAAACCCTTATCTTAAAAGAAATACTTACAGACCCAGATTATCAGAGAAGGGATTTTACCATGCTTGACTATTTCACGGCACTTATAAACCGCGAGAAAGCCAAATCTGAACGTTCTCCAGAAAGCTATATGTGGGATAAGGTTGTAAGAGTATATGAAACAAAGAAATCACGCAAGAAAATACATGATATAAAGGAGCAGATGGAACTTATATGGGATGAAGTGCACATTATACCCAAAAACATAAAGAAAAAAGAGGAGGTGATAAAGGAAGAGCATCCCATAATGCCTGAATTAAAGATAGAACGTCCTAGAAAATATGATGGAATTGTGATAACTAAAGATCTTGATGAAGTGATCAAAGGATTCAAATACAAATACGGACTAACCCCACCTGTGCGAGTTGACGGTGATTCTATCATCATAAACATAGGGGATAATTCACTTCATATAATTCCTAAATACAAATTGGTTAATTACGTCATTCCAACTCATCTTACTACTATAAACCTTGTCTTTATATTAGGCAAAGAAGGGGATTTAAAACTTCAATATACAAAGCTAGGGAAATGGGTTATAAAATGATATCATTCCCTAGCTTTATATTTTAGGTAAAAATACTAGGTTATATTCTATATTACTACCAGAAATGAATCGTTTCTT
>USBY01000050.1 GCA_900553015.1 uncultured Clostridium sp.
TGATAGAAATAAAGGTTATAGAATTATATAAGAAAAACTGTTGGGATGTTATTACCCTACTGATGATACTGACAAGTGCGGCTGTCATCATTTATTTTGGAGAAGTAATTAAAAAAGCATTATCAATAAATCTGTTGTTCTTTTGGTTAATTTTACAAGGAATATATCTTACAATTCGACGCTATATAAGTCAAGATACTGATTGACTTGATACAAAATATTTGATAAAATATAAATAGAAATACAGCAGATCAAAGGAGGTAAAACTTATGAGAGCAAAGAAAGTGATTGTAGGGGTAGCTATTAGTGCAATGTTAATTTCTTCATCAATTCCAGTAATGGCATTTTCTGTTACAAACGGGAATAAGACATTTGATAAAAAGTGGGAATTGAGCACTACATCTGATGACGGAAAAGGTGTTTTGACTTATGGTTATAATACTCTTGCTATTAATGAAGATTATGCACACGCATATCATTCAACTAAAGATCATTACGCATATGTCAAGAATGGAAATGGTTCTTTTTCGGGTTCAAATGTTGGTAAAGGTAATTGGTCTAAAATTGAGGTTGCTCATAAAGGAAATAGTATTACCTACGGTAATAGCTACTAAACAAAGGTTCGGGATAATGGCTGAGTGGTTGGAATTCCAACCACTCTTTTTTGTGGAGTGTATATAAATGAAGAAAAAAATAAAATATATAGGAATTGTTTTGGTTATTTTGTTCTGTTGCTATAATTTATTTTGGTACTTCGGGAGTTATAAACCATATAACGAATTTCAGAAAGACTTCCCTGAAATAGAAGAATCTGGAGTAAAAATTTACACAGATAAAGATGGATTCCAGTATAGTGTGTCTGTCCCTGATTATTTGCTTTGGAATGGAAATCTTGCGATAGCTGAGTCAGATGTTCGATATGCACTAATTATTTGGATAAAACCATTTCACCAAGGAATAAGTCAAGGCGTGCTATTTAATGACTATAAGGATTTGAATACTCAAATTATGTTGTCAAGTAGCAAAAAAGCTGAAGATCAAGAAGATCAATGGATTGTTGATGAAAATAGCACAATATTGACTACGATATTTGAAAAAGCAAATAAAGTATGGAATCTGGGGTTGAAATAAATGAAAGCAATTAAAAACTTATGTTTGTTTTGTTTCCTGATTTTTGGAATACTTATGCAATCTGAAATATTTCAAGATCAGCTTTGGAACTTTTCTACAGCATATTTTACGTCATCACGCTATGAAGTTGCTAGTGAAGATATGTCGCAGTTTCTGAAAGATGTATCAGAAACTGCAACGGAGAATGATGTACATATTTTTTCTCAGTACAATGAAATCAATAATAAATACCTTTCAACACTTCATATTTATGGCGATGATAAAGTAATCAGACAAACATTAAAAAATACTGCAAACATAGAAGAATCAGAATATACCGCTTTAGTTTCCGGAATTACGAAAGTAAAATTTCATAATCTCTCAGAATTGCAAAGTACCTCTGTGGGTTATGAAAACTTTATCTCATACATAGGAAATGAGGACAATATTATCTCTGCATATCAGAAATTATCAGAAAAATATAGCTTAACTTATCCAGAATATTGGAATTCTACGGAAAAGGACATGATTTTTATTATATGGGGTATGATTATTGCATTGATGATTGTTCTAAATGTAATTGAAGTGGTTAGGCGAAAAAAAGAGGTTGTTGTACGAGTTTCCTTAGGAGAAAGTGCTGGTTTCATAGCATTTAAGGCTGCTTTATTCGATGTAACTTTTGACATTGCATTATTTATTGTTGCAAAAATATTGCTGTCAAATTATATATCGGGAGCATATGAGAATAGACTCGTCACAATTTTATATTCCATTGGAATTATTCTTTCCACTATTCCATATTGTTCTTTTTGCTTTTTTGATATTAGAAAGGCATTCGCAAATGCAACACACAAAAGAGGAGTGGATTTTTTAATTTATTCGTTAAAATTTATAGCAGGGGTAGCCGCTGTTTTTACAATTACCACTAATATTAGTAGTATTCATAATAACCTATTTACAAATGAACATTTGTTAGAAGAATATTATGATGCAAATTATTTTACCGTAAAGACTACTGATTTTAATGCTGAAAAAGAAGAAGCTTTTTGGAATAAACTATACAAGAATGAATATAACACATTAAAGCCTGTAATATGCTTGAATATTTTAAATGATAAAAATGATGTGATATATGTAAATAATCATGCAAAAGATATGTTACAAGGTTTTACGAAGCAGATAAATGCAGTAGAGAATGAATCTTCTGATTTGATTATTTTCATTCCAAAGAATAGATATTTTGCTAAAAACAAGCAATTAGCCTATGACTCCTTGAGCCATGTTTTAAATCATGATAATTTACAACAATTAAATATTCAGTACATAGAGTATAGCGAAACAGAATACTTTTCCTATTTAGATACAAGTAGAATAAATGGTATCGAAAAAAGCAAAAATCCGATAATTATTTATCAGGCAAACAAAGATTTAGCAGTCAATGGTGGGTATCTTGAAAGCTATAAAGCAGGAGCAGTTTTATTTCAATGTGATGAAAAACAGCTAAGAAATATCAGCAAAAAGTATGAAGATATGCTTGGAAATTATCAGCTAGTAATTACAAACGTACATGAACAGTATTTATATAATCACACATTTTTAATAAAACTCGTGGGATTTTTAAGTTCTCTTTGTACGATTGTATTGCTTTTAAATATTATGATTATTGTTACAGTAAGTAGACTAGAGTTCCGAGAAAATGCAATGAAAATTTCCTTGATGAAAATCTTTGGATATAGTTTATTTGAACGGCACAAAACACTTCTTAAAATGATTGTAGTGGAAAATTTTGTGATATTAGTAGGTATGCTTATCTATTCTTTATTATCGGTACAGACTGAAGTAGGAATTAGCATTCTTGTTAGTTCATTTATGGCACTAATAGAATTTACAATTATTTTCTTTAATATCACAATTGTTGAAAAAACAAACATACCGAAATCATTAAAAGGAGGTTGCTTATGATAACAATTGAAAATCTATGCAAAGCATATAATGATAAAATTTTGTTCAAAAATTTTCATTTGGAAATTCCAGATAGCCGTTTTTTGGTAATTAGTGGCGAAAGTGGATGCGGAAAAAGTACTTTACTTAATATGATTGGAGGTATTGAAACTCCTGACAAAGGTTCTATTATTGTGAATGGTTTTGATGTGGCAAAAAAAGGAAAAAAGCAGAAATATTTCAAAGAAGTTGTTGGATTTTTATTTCAAAATTTTGCCCTTTTGGAAAACAAAACAGTAAAAGAAAATCTAGAAATAATAAAAAAATCAGGTAGAACGGATATTTCAATAAATGAAGCTCTTGAAAAAGTTGGTTTACAGAAAGTAATTAACAAAAAAGTCTATCAATTATCTGGTGGCGAACAGCAGAGAGTTGCGTTAGCTCGTTTAATGCTAAAGAAATGTTCGATTGTATTAGCAGACGAACCAACTGGTTCCTTAGACAAAAAAAATAGTGAGATTGTTATGAATATATTGCATGAGTTAAGTGAACAGGGAAAAACAGTTATTGTTGTAACTCATAGTGAAGAAATTGTAGCACAAGAAAAGCATGTTCTATATTTATAATTACCCATAATAGAAGAATATGTTCTTTCGGGAGACACCTCCTCTAAGAACATATTCTTTTGGTTAAAATTGATTATAAAGATACTTTTATTTCAGTATATTCGCTATATTGATGGGATATATATTTGCATATTATTTATATGGATAAGGATTATAACTCTAGTGAGTCTTCTGCATCTACCCACATCTGTAAATTACCCTCAAGATATAATCTTGCATATTCCAAAGGCTCATCCACAGCCAATGAAGTAAGCG
>USBY01000051.1 GCA_900553015.1 uncultured Clostridium sp.
GTAGGAATACTAGTAGCAATAATGATTCTACTAGGAGTTTTTGCGCTTATTTTTAGTATAAATAACAAGGAAAATGAAAGTATAGGAAGTGGTAACGAAGAATATAATGCAGGGGGAGTTATAAACGGAGATAAAGGATATATTTCATCCGCACAAATAATTCAGACTAAAACAGGAACAGGTCCTTGGGATGCAAATGATGAGCCAGGAAATGATAGCTCAGAAGATAATAATATTGTACGTTCATTTGATCAAGTAACGTGGACAGTAGATTTAACTTTTGGCTTAAAAAGCGGAATTACAGATACAGGACTAAGTGGTGGAATAATTAATGTAGAAGCAAATCTTCCAGAAGCTTGTGCAAATGTTATGAAATGGGACATAGATTCTATGCAATGGATAGAAAATGGAAAAGTAAGTAATGATGGAAAAATTCTAACAGGACAATATAGTATGTCTAATACAGAAACAACAATTCCAGGGAAACAAACATTGGTGTTTGTTTTAGAAGTAGAAGGTGCAGCAAATAATACAGAAATAATTCCAACATTTAAATTTAGTTTAGAGGGAAATAATGAAGAAGAAAAAATTGAGATAAAAGCCAATAAAACAATAGTAAGTGCAGCTCCAAGGTATAATATTATGATACAAAAAACTAGTTTGCTTAATTACAGAAGCTATTTTGATTTAGAGACTGGAAATGAAAGTAATCAACTAACAGAAACCTCAATAAATGGAAGAATACAAGGATATGGAATTGTAATTCAATTGTACAATAATAGCACAAATAAAGAATTGAGGGGAATTGAATTACCGAAAGGAGATATAAACTTTGATATAATATTGTCAGAAAGCCAGACTAATGCCGGTGGTACACTTACTGAATCAGAATATATACCAGTATTATGGGATTATAAAGAAAATATGTATGGGGATATAGGTAAATTAAATAGAAATTTATCATGGACGAATAATGGTAAAGATACAAGCTTAGCAAAAACATCTTGGAGTACATTAAATAAAAATCATGATAGGGCTCAAAATTCTTGTTATGATGGTGGTAATTGGACTATAGAACAAACAGATAATTACACATATCATGTAACAATAAAAGATTATAAATTTGATAAGGAACAGTGGCATTTTCCAACAACGGGATTATGGACTACAATCGCTAATAATATTCCATCATATATTGGTGCATTTTCCGCTGGATATATACAAGCAATATTGCAATTCCCAGAAAAAGTAGAAAATGTAACAAGTTTATATTTAAAAACTGAAATAAAAAACATAAATATAGTAAGTGAATCTGGAATAGTTACAAATAAAGAAGAGAATACAAATGATAATATTATTAATACACAAATAACTCTATATCCTGCAGGAAGCATACAAAAATATAATGCATTTACTTCTAGTACAGGAGCTGCTTTATGGAGCTACAATGGTGGTGGAGATGCATATGCTTCAATTGGTCAGAATATAAGAATAAATTCGGGAGTAACAACTAATGTTGATGAAACTATACATGCATATAATATATTACAAAAATTTGATGATAGAGCTTTTGAAATACCAACAGGTTCGAACACTAATTCAGGTGCAGGTAGTAGTAATAGTGTTACAGTGCTATATGCCTCAAAAAATGATGGAACTGGATGGAAAAATGAAGATGAAATGGCAAAAGCTACGGAGGAAGATTTGATATATTTTTCAAACATAGATGATCTAAATGATAGAGGATATATTTGCATAGGAGTTTTATTTGAAATAAGAAATATATCAATTGTAGGAATTCATGATGAGGGATTACCTTATTATATACCTATTAAAATAAAATCGGATCCGAAAATAGTAGGACGAACATTTGCAACAGTTAACAATGTAAAAGCATGGACAGAAGATATAGATTTTTCATATTTAAATCAAGAATATGAATATAATGAAAAGACAGGAATAACGACAATGAAATTAGTTGATGAATATCCAAATCCATGGCGTACAATATTAACAGATAAATATATAAAAACTGAATATGATAAAAGCGGACAAATTATAAGTGGAACAAATTATGTTGGATATACAGGAGGAAATAGTATATATATAACAGGAGCAACACAAGGAATAAATGTTGAAACTATAGATCAAGATAGTCTAGATAAAAAAATAAATTATGATCTTGGAAAAAACGAAAATAATGTATTATATAAAGTAACTCCAAATGTTAAGGTTGATAGTGGAGATAAAGCTGAAATAGAAAATGTAAGTTTAGAAATAAAAACAATATTGCCTAAGGGATTAACATATTTAACTGGAAGCTCAAACTATGGTGAACCAGAACAAACTGTAAATAGTGATGGTATGATTGAGCTGATTTGGAACATATATGGATACACAGTAGGAGAAAAAATAGAACCAATAACATTTAAAGCGCAAATTGACAACGAAACAACTAATGGTACTCAATATGAGGTAAGGACCGTAATATCAGAGATAATAGCAAGCGGAGAAACAGGAAAAATTGGAAATGCAAGAGAAGAAGATAGAACAGCTACAACATCAATTAATATTATAAACTTAGCAAGCCATAGGTTATATAAAGAAGTAGAAACACCAGTAATAGAAAAAAATGGCCAAATAAAATATAATGTAGCATATGCAAATAATACAGACGAGGCTGTACCAGAATTTCAGTTATTAGATATACTACCATATAATGGAGATAGTAGAGGAACAGACTTTGAAGGAACATATATATTAGAAAGTGTAAAAGTAAAACAAACTATAAGTGGTTCAACTCAAGCTACAAATAATTTAAAGTTATATATAACAAATTCAGAAACTGTAAGAAATATAACTGCAAAAGATGATGGAATAGGAATAGATAATATATGGAGTTCAGAAACAATAGGAAGCACATTTGATAAAAGAGCAACCGGAATTGCGTTAAAAGGAGCATTACAAGGCAGAGCGAGATTAGAGATAGAAATAACGTTGAATACAAATGGAAATATTCCAGAAAACATATATGGAAACAATAGTATGGCACAAGTATATACTGACTCAGAACAGATGCAAACAGGAACAGTGCAAGCACGAGTAGTAAGCAGAAAAATACAAGGAAAAGTATGGGACGATAGTAATAGGAATGGTGTGATAGATTCTAGCGAGAAATACTTAGAAGGAACAACAGTAAGATTATTAAACAGCACTAATAATACAGAAATAACAAGAACAACGACAAATGCACAGGGTGAATATGAATTTATAGATTTAGCAAAAGGAACATACAAAGTAGAAGTAGAGGTAGATAGTCTACACGAATTAACAGATAAGGAAGTAGGAACAAATAGAGAGATAAATAGTAAATTTAACCAAGCAAGTAAACAAACAGATGAGATAACAAAATTAAACACAATAAGCTCGCCAGAAATAATAGAAGACAATGTAAATGCAGGAATAAGAACAATCCAGTTTAATATAAATACAAAAGTAGAAGGTGTTGGAGGAAACATAAGTGGAGAAGGAGAAGATGTTTACGAGAGTGTAGATAAAGGACAAGACAGTAAAAAAGATATAATAGTAACTCCAAATGCAGGATATAGAGTAGATACAATAACAGTAAATGGAGAGAAAATAACATTTACAGAAGAGTCAAACCATACAGTAATACTAAATAAATTCATAAATATGCAAGAAGACAAAGAAGTAATAGTAACATTTAAAGATGTAAGGACAAGTGTATTAGTACACCATTACAAAGAAGGAACAAGCGAAAAGCTAAGTGAGG
>USBY01000052.1 GCA_900553015.1 uncultured Clostridium sp.
GTAGGAATACTAGTAGCAATAATGATTCTACTAGGAGTTTTTGCGCTTATTTTTAATATAAATAATAAGAAAAATAAGAGTATAGGAAGTAATGGCGAAGGATATAATGCAGGAGGGACTATAAATGGAGATAAAGGATATATTTCATCTGCACAAATAATTCAAACCAAGACGGGAACAGGTCCTTGGGATGCAAATGATGAACCAGGTAATGATAGTTCAGAGGATAACAATATTGTACGTTCGTTTGATCAAGTAACATGGACTGTTGATTTAACAATGGCATTAAAAAGTGGAATTGCAGAATCAAATTTAACAGGAGGAATTATAAATGTTGAAGCCTCTATTCCATCAAATTGTGCAAACGTTGTAACTTGGGATTTAGAATCAATGGGATGGCTTGAAGGTTCAGGTAAAGTTAGTAGTAATGGACTAGTATTAACAGGACAATATGTGATGTCTACTACAGACAATACTATACCAGGAAAACAAACATTGGTATTAGTATTAAAAGTAGAGGGAGCACAAAATGAAACAAAAATAAAGCCAGAATTTAAATTTTGGTTAGAGGGAAACGAAGATAATGATAAATATATAATAAATGATATAGCAGAAGTTACTGTAAGTGCGACACCTAGGTATAATGTTGAACTTTTGAGAAATACAGAATTAGCAAAAGAAATAACTTTAAATGAAAATGGCAAATCACAGACTGGTAGATTATATGGATATGCGTTAACATATCAATTATATAATGATGGTGGTGTAGCTAAGGGATTAAAAGGAATTGAATATCCAGAAGGAGATATTAGATTAGACATAAAACTAAAATTAGAAAAGATAAGTATAGATAATCCAAATAATACAGAAGATATTACAAATTCATCTACCCCTATTTTGTATAACTATAAAATGAATACATATAATCCAAGTTCTACAACTGTTAATGGATATATTCCAAATAGAAATATGGCAGTAGCACGCCATGCAGCACATGAGTGGCATATACCGGCTGCTTCAGGAGGGGGAACAAAAGCTTGTTATGATTCTGGAACAATAAGTATGAGTCAAAATGGAGCTGAAATAAGTTCAGTACTAAGCGATTATAAGTTTAATGGAGAATTCCCTACACAATATGCTGGAATAGATCCAGCAAGTACAGCAATTAAATATACTGCAAACATAGGTTGTTTTTCGACAGCGTATTTTCAAATTTTAGTACCATATACCGACGAGAGTAGTGAAGGTGGATATAATTATTACTTAACAGTAGAAGATATTAATATGGAGGCCTATAGTAGTAGTGGAACAAAACTAGAAAATCAAACAATTAAAACAGATGACTCTTCAAGAATACAACATGTAATATTTAGAAGCGGAGGATATTCAACATATCATTGGTTATCAAGCAACTTTAGAGGAGGAACGGGAGCTACAGGGTTATATAGTCATTATAGTCAAGGTGATGCAAAAGCAGAAATTGGGCAAAAATTTGTATATAGATTTGATGTTACTAATAGCAGTAATAATGATATAAAAGATGACATATACGATGCAAATTCATTATTAAAATTTGATGGTAATGTATTTAATGTAACACAAATAAATGGAAAGACATATAATTTTAGTGGAAATTCAACAAATAATTTTTATGATAGTGATATGAAATTTAAAATGCTGTATGCTGCAAAAAAGAATGGAAGCAATTGGATATCTGATTCAGAAATGAAAAATACGACAGAAGATGAGTTAATATTTTTTAAAACTGAAGAGGAATTAAAAAGACAATTGGGAGATTCAGCAATATGTGTAGGTGTTTTGTTTGAATCCATTAGTGGAATTGCAGAAGCTGGAGAAGGATATAGTGTTGAAATTGCACTAGAAGTTACAAATAGTGGACAAATTGGAACAGTGTATCAGTTTGTAACTAGTTCTAAGTTATATAAAAAAGATAAAAAATTGGATAGGGCTACCCAAACAAAAGAAAATCCTAATGCACAATTTCCATCACCAGATATATCAATTAATTGGAATTATATTAAGACAGCTTATGATGCAAATGGAAACATAGTTGCAGGAACACATAATGGTACTTATCAATATGGTCAATCACTTTTAATAGTAGGTGGAAAATTATCTGTAATACATAGTGTGGAAGATAAGACAACAGCAGGAAGCGAAAAAGTAAATTACGACATAGGAAGAAACGAAAATACAGTAACATTTGGGCTAAAAGCACAATTACAAACTACAGTTACAACAGGAACTCCAATGAGCAATGTTACAGTTACATTAGAAGAAACACTTCCAGTAGGATTAGAGTATATACCGGGAAGTAGCAGTTATAATGAGCCAACTATAGAAAATTTATCAAACGGTGGACAGAAACTAACATGGATTATTTATGGATGTACTGTTGGACAGGATATAGAAAAAATTACATATCAAGCTAAAACAGATGAAGAAAGTGCAAATGGTACACAGTATACAGCTTCGGTATTGGCAACTGCAGACAAAATAGGAACTTCTTTACCTAGTACTAGAACAGACTCAAGTACAATACAGATAACAAACCTAGCAAGTCATAGGTTATATAAAGAAGTAGAGAATGCAATTATAGAAAAGAATGGAAAAATAAAATATACATTAGTGTATGAAAATAAAACTGAGGATCCAGTTTCAGACTTCCAATTATTAGATATACTTCCATACAATGGAGATAATAGAGGTACAGACTTTAATGGAATATATACATTAGAAAGTATAAATATACAACAGAAAGTAAATGGCACAGTACAATCAAGCAATAATTTAAAATTGTATACTACGAATTCAACGACTGTAAGAAATATGACAGCAAAAGATGACGGAATAGGAACAGATAATATCTGGGCAGAAAAAACAATAGGAAATACACTAAATGAAAGTGCAACAGGAATAGCTGTAAAAGGACCAATTGCAGGAAAAACGAGATTAGAAATAGAGATAACTTTGCAAACACAGAATAATGAAGCAAAAGATATATATGCAAATACAGCAATGGCACAAGTATATGCAGATTCAGAACAAATGCAAACAGGAAAAGTAGAAACAAAAGTAGTTTATAGAGAGATAACAGGAAATGTTTGGGAAGACAGTAACAGAAATGGAATAATAGATGCAAGTGAAAAGCATTTAGAAGGAACAACAGTTAAATTATTAAATAGCACAAATAATGCAGAAGTAACAAGAACAACGACAAATGCACAGGGCGAATATGAATTTACAGACTTAGCAAAAGGAACATATAAAGTAGAAGTAGAGGTAGATAGTCTACACGAATTAACAGATAAGGAAGTAGGAACAAATAGAGAAATAAACAGTAAATTTAACCAAAGCACAAAGCAAACAGACGAAATAACAAGATTAAATTCAATCTCAGCACCAGAAATAATAGAAGACAATGTAAATGCAGGAATAAGAACAATCCAATTTAATATAAATACAAAAGTAGAAGGTATTGGAGGAAACATAAGTGGAGAAGGACAAGATATTTACGAAAGTGTAGATAAAGGACAAGACAGTAAAAAAGACATAATAGTAAGTCCAAATGTAGGATATAGAGTAGCTACAATAACAGTAAATGGAGAACCAATTACTTTTGAAGAAGAGGCAAACCATACAGTAATATTAAATAAATTTATAAATATGCAAGAAGACAAGGAAGTAATAGTAACATTTAAAGATGTTAGAACAAGTGTATTAGTACACCATTACAAAGAAGGAACAAGCGAAAAGCTAAGTGAGG
>USBY01000053.1 GCA_900553015.1 uncultured Clostridium sp.
ATAACAATGATAAGGATAATACATCAAATGCAAATGTAATCATAAGTGTAGAGACTGGTGAATTACCAATAGGATTAATACTTGCATTAGTAGCATTAGTAGGATTAGAAACAGTAACATTAAGATATGCAGTAGTATTAACAAAGAGACAAAAGAAAAAATAAATAAGAAATAAAAGTAAAGGGAATCATAGCTAAATACTATAGATTCTCTTTTATATTGCTCCAATAATTATGCAGCGAAAAAGCATGGATATTTCAGGAGTTTTGGGCTCTAATTAGACATTCTGTAAACAAAATGAACTTTAAGCCCCGTCCCTAAAGTTCAAATATTCTGTAAACAAATGAACTTTAAGCCCGTCCCTAAAATTTATAATTTTAAATGAAACTTTGTGTGAATATAGAAATTTTATTAATAATATGATAATATATATAAAAAAAGAGAGGTACTTATGGAAAATTTAAGCATAGATATTATAAAAGAAAAAATTAATAGTGGAAAAGTGAGATGGACAAATCATGCTATTAGTAGATTATTTTAAAGGAACATAATGCAAAAGGATGTATTGAATGCCCTATTAAATGGAGAAATTATAGAAGAATATAAAGATGATTATCCATATCCAAGTTGTTTAGTATATGGAATAACTATAGACAATCAAGTTATTCATGTGGTATGTGGAGTAAATGAAGTAGAAGTTTGGATAATTACAGCATATTATCCAGATGATATAAAGTGGAAAGATGATTTAAAGACAAGAAAGGAGAAAAAATAATATGAATTGTTTAATGTGTAAAGGAGATTTGGAAGACAAAAAAACAACATATATGGTTGAATTGAATAATTGTATTATTATTATTAAAAATGTGCCATCACAAGTATGTAAACAATGCGGAGAAGTTTCATATAGTAATGAAGTTGCACAGCAATTAGAAAGATTAGTAAATTCAGTAAGAAATGCAATTACAGAAATTACAGTAATTAATTACACTGAAAAAGTTGCTTAGAGATATAATTAATGGATAATTATGCCAAAAGAAATAGGTATAAAAAATGAAATAATTCTAAATTGTTAGATTAAATGCTTAGTACAGGGAATCGTAGCTAAATACTATAGATTCCCTTTTATATTGCTACAGTAATTATGCCACGAAAAAGCGAGGACATTTCAAGAGTTTTTGGATCTAATGAGACATTCTGTAAACAAATGAAATTTGAGCCCGTCCCTAAAGTTCAAAAAAATTAAAAAAATATAAAATCCCTAAAAATCAACAAAAACTAAGAATTAGTGCATTTCTAAAATCTGTAAAAAAATGTGCAAATAGTATTAAAATAAACAACTAAAATTTATAGTAACATAAGAAGTATAAGTTTGACATTACGAATTTTCAAATATAAGATATCTTTAAACAAAATAATAATACATACAACCAAAGAAGGACGTGGGATTATGCACTATGCAGACATAAAAAAGATTGATATAGCAAATGGCGATGGAGTAAGAGTTTCTTTATTTGTAAGTGGGTGTAGGCACCATTGCAAAGGATGTTTTAACGAAATAGCTTGGAATTTTAAGTATGGTAAGGAATTTACTCAAGATACAGTAGACGAAATAATACAAGATTTAGATCACGACTATGTAGAGGGACTAAGTTTACTTGGTGGGGAACCACTAGAACCAGAGAACCAAGAAGCATTAGCTAAATTAGTTACAAAAGTAAAAGAAAAATATCCAAATAAAAACATTTGGTGTTATACAGGTTTTGATTTTGAAAAAGATATTATGCCAGAATGTAAAACATCAGCTGTAACAAAACAGCTTATATCAAATATAGATGTTATAGTGGATGGAAAATTCGATGAAAACAAAATGGACAGAAAATTAAAATTTAGAGGTTCATCAAATCAGAGAATAATAGATGTAAAAGAAACATTACACGATAATGCAATAAAAATGGTAAAATTTACCGATTAGCGTATTGACAAGCTAATATTAATTATATATAATAGAGTAGCTATAAAAGTTACGGTGATATTATACACTAATATTGCCCAAAACTTATTGGCAAAAATTATAACTTTTGTTTTAGAACAGAACTTTATACAAAAGTTAAAATTTATCCCACAGTTGTAAGAAGCCGGAAGGAGGGGAAAATAATGTCATCAGAAGTTAAGGTAAAAGATGGAAATATAGAAGATGCTTTAAAAAGATTTAAAAGACAATGTGCCAGAAATGGTGTAATCCAAGAAGTTCGTAAAAGAGAGCATTATGAAAAACCTAGTGTTAGAAGAAAGAAAAAATCAGAGGCAGCTAGAAAAAGAAAATTTTAATATAAAATTAGTTAATAAGGTTGGAAATTAGAATAAATCTGATTCCAACCTTTTTGAATATCTAAATAATGACGGGGATTTGAGGACGGTGCTCAAATCCCGAAAAGGAAAAGAAGGAACGTCCAAAATTCCGACGTTTCTAAATCCCAGAAGGAGGAATAGTTATGTTAAAAGAAAAATTATTAGAAGATTTAAAGAATAGTATGAAAGACAAGAACATTGTAAGAAAAAACGTTGTTCAAATGATCAGAGCAGCAATCTTACAAAAAGAAAAAGATGGTGGAGTAGAACTAAAAGATGAAGAAATTATGCAAATAATTGCAAAGGAAGCCAAAACTAGAAAAGATTCTTTACCAGATTACGAGAAAAGTGGTAGAGAAGACCTAATAAATGAAGTAAAAGAAGAAATTGCTATTATAGAAGAATACTTACCAAAACAATTAAGTAAAGAAGAAATAGTCCCAATTGTACAAGAGATAATAAATGAAACAGGTGCAACATCTATAAAAGACATGGGAAAAGTTATGGGACAAGCAAAAGCAAAATTAGGTGTAAGTGCAGATGGTAAAACAATAAGCGAATGTGTAAAAGAATTATTAAATAAATAAAATCGGGATTTAAGGAACGTCCCCAAATCCCGCCGAGGAACGTCCCAAATCCCAGGAAATGCCAAATCCCGGATACCGCAAAAGGAGAAATAATGAAAGAAAAAATAAAGAACCACATAAAAAAACATAAAATTATATATAGTGCATTATTAATATTGTTTTGTTTTTCTGGCTTAATACTTTCTTTTAATAAAATAGAATTAACAGATGAATTGTTCACATTTGCTAATACATATAAATTACATAATGGAGTAAGCTTATACTCAGAAAATAATGTTATAGATACACCATTATTCTTTTATATCGGAAATATATTTTTAAGTGTTTTAGGAGCAAACTTTTTTGTATATAAAATATATGGAATAGTTATTTTTGAGGTTATTTTCTTGATTTCATTAAACATTTTAAGAAAATTAAAAGTGCAAACAGGAAGAGCGGT
>USBY01000054.1 GCA_900553015.1 uncultured Clostridium sp.
TATGGAAAGAGTGGTTTAAAGGACATGAATCAGTTGATCACATATCAATATGAAGCTGATAGTACAAACAGGCAATGGTATTCTGTACTTTAGAAATATAATATTTTTGAAAAAATATAGGGAAGTGTGTCAAGTATAGTAATATAGTTTTTTAGATAAAATATATGATTCGAAATTTTTAAATTAAAAAATAAACAATAGAGTGAGGGAAAGCGTTTTAATAATGAATCTATATAAATCAAAAAACTATAAAATAAAGAACTATGAACAGAAAGGAATTATTCATGAAAAAGAGAAAAATAGCAACAATATTATTGGCAGCATGTTTGCTGTTAGGAAATGTCTCAGTAGCGAATGCGGCAAGTATTGATAATGGCAATAAAGTACATTTCAATACAGAAGATAACGACACGGATTTAACATTATTACAATCGAAAATTGCAACCGAAGAAGTGACTTGTGACTTTACGGATGCAACAAATGATGGAGCAAGTGCATATGCAGATACAAGAAGGGTGTCAAATAAATATATGTGGAGTGCAAGCACGATGGAATATAATTTCTCTGATCAGAAATGGACATCGAATACAGAAATTTTTAGTACATATGCAAAAACATCAGAAGGGTTTGTAATGTCTGGTTTCTTACTGAATCCAAAAGGTCAGAGCAACTATAATTCGGCATTAAGAGAGGGGTATCTGAATGATTCTGCATATGATGAAAATCAGGGACATTATTATCAATGTGTTGTTTCGGATGAGGACTGTAATAATATTACATTTATGTTAGAATCTAATGTTAATGTATTTATTTTTGACAATGATATAAATTTAATATATCGTTCATCGGATGAGGCGGGAGTTACCAGTTATTTTGACAGATATTATTCAACAACTAAAACGATTGCAGGAACGTCGAATAAGGTAATTAGTTTAGGTCTTATTGATGGAAATTATTATATTGTTTTTAAGGTAAAAGATGCAACAGCAACTACCGGTTATCATTATGGATATTATGCTGGACAACCATTGCCAATAGCACAAACAACAACCTTTTCGGATCTTACACATTATACAACAATAAAGTGGAATCGAAGCTCATCTAGCCAATCAGCAAGTACGCAAACATTGACCATTAATTGTCCTAGTGGAAGTGAAGATGAGTATGCATTGACAGGTGTGAAATTTTCGGATAAATCAAAAGCATTTGCTAATAATACATACGCATCAAGCATTGACTATTATTATACGCCAGCAACTGCTAGTTATTCAAAAAAACTAGCACAAACAGGTGGTTGGTGGAGTGACTTGGTTGACAATAATCCACCATCAGGATCAATTGATGGAAACTATGCAACATCTGTTACAGTACATTGGGTAAGTGGTATTTCTTATGTAAATGCTAGTTGCACTACAATGACACAGATGACATTGGATTATTTAGTTCCTTTCGGAATAATAGTGGGCTAAATATTTAGAAAGATAAATAAATTACGGATGGTATTTTTATACCATCCGTGGATTCCAAGAGGTGACGATAAGATGGGACACTATGTACATTATATAGGTGGCGGAATAGTAGATAGTAAAATATATGAGACAGGAAATGCAGCAAAAAGTTTTAAATCGCCGATGAAAGAATTAAATGAGCAAACGGTGTTAATAGAAAATGCCAAAACAAATAAGAATGATAGTTATCATCAGCATACGAAATACGATGATCAGGTAGATCGCTATTACAGTACATATGATATAGGAACATTGTTGCATAATAATGAAAGTTATTTAGAGGGAACAATCGATTCAAAATATGATGTAGATTACTATTCTTTTTCTTATCCGCAAAAAAGTTTTTACTCTAAAATGGGTATATCTTCAGAGATAACGATTTCATTGGAAAGCAAGAATAGTCAGGCATATAATTTAGTATTGTACGATTTATATGGCAATCAGATTGGAATAGCGACAGATGATGGACATGGTAATAAACAGCTTACGGTACCTAATTGGGACTGCGTTACATCAGATTATGTGATCAGAGTAGAAAATTCCAATATGACATCGGATTCCGGGGAAGGTTCCTATAGAATAAAAATTACGGAAACGAAAAACAGGGATACTTCAAGTAGTAATGTGCAGCACTCACAAGAAATAGCAAATGCAGATAATTCAGAAGAAAAAAATGCAATAAAGCAGAAATATGAAAAAACATATCAAAGCGAAATTGACAAATTACATCAGATGCAATTTGAAGCGTTGCCGGAAGATGAAAAATATTCGGGAACGGATAGTGTAGAAGAATTATTAAATAAGATGAAAAAGGGGGAGCAGTTAAGTGTGTCGGAAATGGCATATGTGAAAATATTTGCCAATTTATCTGATTATGAGAGAGCAGAGAAGTCGAATTATATAAAAAACGATTTTTATGCAGAAATAGAAAGAATAGCAAATGAAAAAGGAATTGAACTGCCAGATACATCATGGAAAATTGAAATAGATGTATCTGGAACTATTACGATTAACGGGGACATTACAGAAGAAAACAAAGAACAGATAAAAAATATGATATCGGAAAATTTTGCTGATGATATGTGGGAAAAATATATTCAGACAGCAGATATTTCTAACACACAATATAGATTAGTAAATGCTTACTATGAAGTGGAACAGTTCATTCAGAAAGCAACAAATGGACAGTATTCATTTGACGATATAAACGTAGATGACAATGGGAAGATTACCGGACTTCCAGAGAAAATGTGTAAAATAATGAACTCCCAGGAAGCCAATGCGAAATATGAGGAAATACGAGATAATATCTATATGCTGACGGATTATAAAAATCAATATGGATTGGAGGATATTCTTGCATTTAAGGCAGGGTATAATATTTCGGACTCTGAGGTAAGTACTGTGGGTACATCTGGCAATAATAGTGTTATGGATAATGCAGGATACTATAAAAATATGAAAACTATAATATAATGATAGAACCTAATAGAAATGGCGGGTTTAAAAGACATGAATCAGTTGATTACATATCAGTATGAAGCTGATAGTATGGACAGACAATGGTATTCTATACTGTAGCAATATAATTTGGGGGGAAAATATAGGAAATGTGCCGTCAAGATGATGGCACATTTTCTATATATATGATATTTATTTAGAGCCTATTTAGATAATATGCAGAGTACTTTATATTTATTTAATGGAAAAATAAAAATTACCGATATAGTAGGAAGATAGGAAGAAGGTGAGTAATATGCTGGAAATTGCTGTTTGTGATGACGATATAGCAGATCTTGAGTGTGCAGTGAATATGCTGCATAAGATTTTTACAAGTCAAAAGATTGCTTATCATAT
>USBY01000055.1 GCA_900553015.1 uncultured Clostridium sp.
CAGGAATGGTTCCATGGGCATTAGGAACAGATACAGGTGGATCTATAAGAGAACCTGCAGCTTTTTGTGGTGTTGTTGGACTAAAACCTACATATGGATTAGTTTCAAGATATGGTGTTGTGGCATTTGCTTCATCATTAGACCAAGTAGGTCCAATAACAAAAGATGTAACAGATGCAGCAATGCTTCTTAATATAATTGCAGGAAAAGACAATATGGATACAACATCTGTAGAAAGACCAAAAGTAGATTATACAAAAGCTTTAAAAAATGACGTTAAAGGATTAAAAATTGCAGTTCCAAAAGAATTTTTCGGAGAAGGAATAAATGCAGAAGTTAAAGAAAATTTAGAGAAAGCTATCGAAACATATAAAGAACTTGGAGCAGAAGTAGAGGAAGTATCTTTGGATATAGCAGAATATGCTTTAGCTTCATACTATATAATTGCCTGTGCAGAAGCAAGTTCAAATTTAGGTAGATTTGATGGAGTTAGATATGGTCATAGAGCAGAAGAATATAGTAATGTAAAAGAATTAATTACAAATTCAAGAACTGAAGGTTTTGGACCAGAAGTAAAAAGAAGAATAATATTAGGAACATATGTATTAAGCTCAGGATATTATGATGCATATTATAAAAAAGCACAACAAGTTCGTACATTAGTAATGAACGAGTTTAAAAAAGTGTTTGATAATTATGATGTTATTTTAACACCAACATCACCAACAGTAGCATTTGACATTGGTTCAAAAATCAATGATCCTCTTGCAATGTATTTAGCAGATATTTGTACAGTATCTGTAAATATTGCAGGACTTCCAGGAATATCTATCCCATGTGGTGTAGATAAAGAAGGAATGCCTGTAGGAATGCAATTAATAGGAAATAGATTTGCAGAAGAAACATTATTAAATGCTGCATATACTTTTGAGCAAAAAGTTAAATTTAGTGAAAAATACAAACCAGAATTCAAGAAATAGTAAGGAGGAAAAGTAATGGTAAGAGATGGTTACGAAGTAATAATAGGACTAGAAGTTCATGCAGAACTTTCTACAAAAACAAAAATCTTTTGTTCATGTCCTACAACATTTGGGGCAGAGCCAAATACACATACATGTCCAATTTGTATGGGAATGCCAGGAACACTTCCTGTACTAAATGAAAAGGTTGTAGAATATGCAGTAAAAGCAGGTCTTGCAACAAATTGTGAGATAGAAAGAAATAGTAAAAATGATAGAAAAAATTATTTTTACCCAGATTTACCAAAAGCATATCAAATATCTCAATATGATAAACCTTTATGTAATCATGGATATATAGAAATAGAAGATGATGAAGGAAACAAAAAGAAAGTAAGACTTTTAAGAATACATATAGAAGAAGATGCTGGAAAATTAAATCATGATGAATATACAGGCGGAAGCTTAGTTGATTTAAATAGAGCAGGTGTTCCTCTAATTGAAATAGTATCAGAGCCAGATTTACGTTCAAGTGGAGAAGCAGATAGATATTTAAAGAAATTAAAATCAATATTACAATATATAGAAGTTTCAGACTGTAAAATGGAAGAAGGTTCTTTAAGAGCTGATGTAAACGTATCTGTAAGAAAAGTAGGAGATACAAAACTTGGAACAAGAACAGAAATGAAAAATATGAACTCTTTTAAATCAATTACAAGAGCTATAGATTATGAAGTAACAAGACAAATTGATGTATTAGAAGAGGGAGGAAAAGTAGAACAGGAATCTTTAAGATGGGATGAAGTATCTGGAAAAACATTTCCTATGAGAGATAAAGAAGATGCACAAGACTATAGATATTTTCCAGATCCTGATTTAGTAGCAATTAATTTATCAGAAGAATATATAGAAAATCTTAAAAATACTTTACCAGAACTTCCAGAGAGCAGAAAAGAAAGATATATTAATGAATACAATTTATCTGAAAAAGATGCTAATATTATAACAAGTTCAAAATATTTATCAGATTTATTTGAAGAAGCAAGTGAAGTTTGTGGAAATAGAAAAGCAGTTAATAACTGGATAATTTCTGATATTTCTAGAATCTTAAATGAAAAAGAATTAGAGGCAGATCAAATACCATTTACAGCAGAGCATTTAGGACATCTAGTACAATTAATAGATAAAGGAACTATAAGCTCAAGTATTGGTAAAAAAGTAATTGAAGAATTATTTGAAAATCCAAAAGAGCCAGAAGAAATTATAGAAGAAAAAGGATGGATTCAAATTTCTGACGAAGGTGCAATAAGAGAAGTTGTATTAAAAATTTTAGAAGAAAATCCAAATTCTGTAGCAGATTATAAAGCTGGAAAAGATAGAGCAATTGGATTCCTAGTAGGACAAGCAATGAAAGCAACTAAAGGAAAAGCAAATCCACAAATGTTAAACAAAATGTTAAAAGAAGAATTAAGTAAATAGTGAAAAGGGGACGGTGCTTTTTTCCCTTTGCATAAATAAATGCGGTAACTTTTTCGTTACCGCATAAAAATTTGTCCAACGAGGGATTTAAGGAACGTCCCCCAATCCCTAGTTTAAATCTTCCTTTATTTTGTTAAAAGCAAATCCTCCGAATAAAAAACAAAAGAAATATGTAGTACCAGCTTGAAATAGTAATATACCTATATTATAAATAAGAGGATGTAAATAAAAGAAATTATAATATACCAAGGTTAGGATTGATGCTAACAAAATAAAAGAAGAAAATATAATTCCATAGTTTACAACTTTTTGTGTTGCAATATCTAATTTCATAATACATCACCTTCAATAATTAAAGGATAACATAAAATAGTACCAAAAACAAATGAAATAATTACCAGTATGGATTGAAAAAATAATTAAAGTTTAATAAAATGTAATAAATTATAAATGGGAGGTAGAAGTATGGAATATAGATATAGACCTGAAGGGGTTTGTTCAAGAGAGATGATTTTTGAAATAGAAAATGGAATTATAAAATCATTAAAAATAGTAGGTGGATGTGATGGAAATACTAAAGGAATATCAAAACTTGTTGTTGGTATGAAGATTGAAGATGTAATAGAAAAGTTAAAAGGAATAAATTGTGGAAATAAAGGAACATCATGCCCTGACCAATTATCTAAAGCTTTAGAAAAGTATTTAAAAGAAATAGCATAATTATTTATTAAGAAATTGCTCTATTATGAGAAATTTTTTTTATAAGAAAAGTGGCTTCGCCACATGTGCAGATTGCTTCGCAATCGCACGAATATAGGAAACTTAACCTTGTTATATACGTAAAAATCTGCGATTTTTCCTATATAA
>USBY01000056.1 GCA_900553015.1 uncultured Clostridium sp.
TAGTAAATGGAGATAAAGGCTATATATCTTCTGCACAGATAATACAAACTAAGACTGGAACTGGGCCATGGGACGCGAATGATGAACCAGGTAATGATAGTTCAGAAGATAATAATATTGTCCGTTCATTTGATCAAGTTACTTGGACTGTAGACTTAACGATGGCTTTAAAAAGCGGAGTAGTAGATTCTGGATTGACGGGTGGAATAATTAATGTGGAAGCAACCCTTCCAGAAACTTGTGCAGATGTAATGAAGTGGGATTTAGATTCAATGAAATGGATCGAAAAAGGAAATGTAAGTACAGATGGAAGAACACTAACAGGTCAATATAGTATGTTAGAAACAGAAACAACAATTCCAGGAAAACAAACCTTAGTATTTGTATTAGGAGTAGAAGGTGCTGGAAATAAGACAGAAATAATTCCAACTTTTACTTTTGAATTAGAAGGAAATGAAGAAAATGACAAAGTAACAATAACTGGAGACAAAATAATAGTTAGTGCAAAGGGAAAATATAATATAAAGTTGAATAGAAATGTTCAATTAGCAGATAAGACAACAGTAGATTATGGAGAAGGAAACACTTCAGGAAGAATGTATGGATATAGTTTTGAATTACAGATATATAATGAAAATGAATCAAAAGAATTAAAAGGAATAGAATACCCAAATGGAGATATAACTTTTGATATAGATTTAAAATTAGAAAGAAGTAGGTTTGGATCAAATGAATTAGAAGATATAACAGATGAAGCAACACCTATATTATGGAATTATAGAGTAAATGATTGGACTAGTACAAATATTGAAGGTAATATACCTGGAAGAAATATGCATACAGGAAATGGATATTTTTTATATAATTTACAGGTTCCATTAGGAAAATTTCGCGAAGCTGAATATTCAACATATAATTCTGGGAATATAAAAATAACGCAAGAAGGAAGTTCTCTAAAAGTTGTAGTAAGTGATTATAAATTAAATGGAACTTTTCCGTATTATGAATCTTCATATTCTGGTAATACACATAGGTCGAAGATATATACTGAAAATATAGGGACATTTAGTGTAGGATATATGCAAATTTTTGTACCAGATACAGAAGCAAGTACAATAGAAAATAGAAATTATTATTTAACAGTATCAGATAGTAATATGAGAGTAACATCAATTACCAATCAAATATTAACAAGCCAAATGAGTACATCAGATGATACCAGTAGAATATCACATGTAATATATAGTCCTGGTACATATTCTCATATAACATATTTTTATGACACAAATTTTAAGTTATTATCAACTACTGGCTCAACAGGGGATTCAAAAGAAACAATAGGAAATATAGTAATGGCACTGAGTAAATTTGATATATCATTATATTCTGATAATGATATATATACAGCAAATAAATTCTATAAATTTGATGGAGAATGTTTTGAACCGATATATTATAACAATGCAAGATATATTAAAAGAAATATGGGTGGTAATGCTCAATTTAGGGTGTGGTATGTTACTAAAAAAGATGGAAAGAATTGGACAAGCCAAACAGAATTGAATAATGCCAATATTGAAGATATGGACATATATGACAATATCGAAGATATACCAGAGAATAAAATTTGTGTAGGAGTTTATGTTGAATCTATTGATGGATATATTTCTAAATATACAGGAGATAATAATGGTTTGGTAATACCATTAAAAATTAAAGAAACTGCTACAATAGGAAGTACATATAGTATTAATGTTAGAACACAAGTATGGACGTATCAACTAGATAGAAATATATATTCAATAGTGCATCCAGAAAATAAATATCCAACACCAACTTGGGATTCTGGAAATCTACAATATATTAAGACAGAATATGATGAAAATGGAGAAATAATATCCGGAACGCATAATGGAGGCGCTAGATGGGGAAATACTTTATTGGCAATTGGAGCTAATCTACATGGAGAAATTAAAGCAATAAATGGAAGCAATGAAGAAAAAGTAAATTACGATTTAGGAAAAAATGAAAGTATAGTTACATATAGTGTGGAACCACAACTAGATGGAAATACAAATATTACTTCACAGATAGAAAATGTAACATTAAAAGCAGAAGTTACATTGCCACAGGGCTTAACATATATACCAGGAAGCTCAGAATATGGTGAACCAGAAATAACTAATAATTCAAATGGGAGCCAAACTCTTATATGGTATATATATGGAGTAATATCTGGACAAGCAATAGAACCTATAAGGTTTAATGCACAGATAGATAATGAAAGTGAAAATGGTCAGCAATATGAAACAAAATTTGTCATTTCAGAAGTAATAGGAACAGATGGAATAAGCAAGATAGGCAATAGTAAAGTAGATTTTAGGACATCAACAGAGACAATAAATGTAATAAATCTAGCAAGCCATAGGTTATATAAAGAAGTAGAGATTCCAATAATAGAGAAAAATGGACAAATAAAATATAATATATCATATTCAAATAATACAGATGAAACAGTGTCAGATTTTCAATTATTAGATATACTCCCATACAATGGAGATAGTAGAGGAACAGAATTTGAAGGAACATACATGTTAGAAAGTGTAAAAGTAAATCAAATGATTAGTGCTTCAACGCAATCTACAGATAATTTACAGCTGTTTACGACAAACTCAGATAATGTGAAAAGTATGACAGCAAAAGATACTGGAATAGGAGTAGATAGTATTTGGTCAGAAAAAACAATAGGAGCATCATTAAATGAAAATACGACAGGTTTTGCTATAAAAGGAGAAATAGTAGGAAAATCAAGGTTAGACATAGAAATAACACTAAATACTACTGGAAATGCTCCAGAAAATGTGTATGCAAATAATGCAATGGCACAAGTATATACAGATTCAGAACAAATGCAGACAGGAACAGTACAAGCACAAGTGGTAAGTAGAAAGATACAAGGGAAAGTATGGGAAGACAGTAATAGAAATGGTGTGATAGATTCTAGCGAGAAATATT
>USBY01000057.1 GCA_900553015.1 uncultured Clostridium sp.
TAGTAAATGGAGATAAAGGCTATATATCTTCTGCACAGATAATACAAACTAAGACAGGAACTGGGCCATGGGACGCAAATGATGAACCAGGTAATGATAGTTCAGAAGATAATAATATTGTTCGTTCATTTGACCAGGTAATTTGGACAGTAGAATCAACTATGCAAATGAAAGGTAATTCAGGAGCAAATAGTTTAAATGGTGGTATTTTAAATATTGAGGCAAAATTGCCAGAAAAATGTACATATATGAAATGGGATATAGATTCTATGACTTGGGCGGAAGACACAGGTAAGTTGAGCGACGCAGGAAGAACCTTTTCTGCACAATATAAGATGAGTGAAAATAATATTACTGTACCAGGAAAACAAACATTAACACTAGTATTAAAGCTTGAAGGAGCAAAAAATGCTTTGGAAATAAAACCAGAAATAAAAGTATGGTTGGAAGGTAATGAAGAAAATGAAAAATGTACAGTAACTAATGTAGAAAATGTATATGTAAGCTCTGCACCAAAATACGATATAAGATTAGACAACTATGATACAGGAATAGAAACAGAAACAAAGGATGGTAATGCAAGAGTTTATAAGTATAGTTTAGCATTTTTACTACAAGGAGATAGTGTATCGAAAGGATTAAAAGGAGTAGAATATCCACAAGGAAATTTAACATTTGATATAAATTATAACCTACAAAGAACAGTATTAGGTGAAACTAAATATGAAGATATAACGAATGGAAATATGAAATTATTTAATTATAAATATAATATTTCGAATACAGATATGTTAGGGGATTCACAGAATTCAATTGCTTCATTTCCTAATACTTCTTGGTATTCTTTTGCGAGGTTACCTGTTTCATCAGGAGGAAGTACAAGAACTAGTGTTTATCAAAATGGAAATCTAAAAATGGTTGACAATGGAAGTAGAGTAATTAATGTAACTATATCAAATTATGGAATGAACGGAACTTTCCCAGATAGGGCTATTGGAAGTAGTTATGCAAGTGATAGTAATTATACTTTTGCTGCCAATATTGGGTTTGTTTCGCTAGGAATGTTTTATATGCAAATTAACATGAACGAAGAAACAACAAAAGATAATACACAATGTTACATTAATATAGAAGCAAGCAATATGAGAGTAAATACAATTGGCGGAGATATATGTGCAACAGAAGCAAATAATGGAAATAATACAATTAGGGCAAATCATATTACGTATCCTGCAGGTAGTTTTAGTAAAGAAGTAGAATACGAAAATATGTCTGGACAAACATTAGCTACGCCATGGGGTGCTGGAAATTCTAAAAGTGCATTAAATTCTCAAATTATAATAAGAAGTAGAATTCGAAATAATTCTGCTAATGCAAAAAAAGATTGGATTTGGGGAACAGATGAATTAATAAAATTTGATGATGAAGCAATGGAGCCAATATTATTCGAAAATGGAGTTGAATATAAAACAAGTGGAGTATGGGGAAGTTGTAACTTAAGATTTAATATTTTATATGCAGGAAAACAAGATAAAACTGGTTGGAATTCTGATAGTGAGATGATAAAAACTACTGCAGCAGAATTAGTATATTTTGATACTTTAGAAGAATTGAAACAAAATGGATATGAGTGTGTTGCTGTGATGGCAGAATCACAAAGTGGATATGTTGTAAGTGGAATAGAAAATGTAGTAAGTATACCTTTACTAATAAAAAATACTGCAAAGCCAGGACAAGTATATCAGACAGTAAACGATGTATGGATATATAATGAAGGAAATTCTCCAAATAGAAGTACACAAACATATTTAAAAACTACGGATAGAAGTGATTTTCCACCAACAGTTTGGGCACAAGGTAATTTACCATATGTAAAAACTAGTTATGACGAAAATGGACAAATGGAACAAGGCTCACATGGTGGAGGATATACATGGGGAAATAGCTTATTAGTAGTAGGAGCAGAACAAAAAGTAGAATTAACATCTTGGAATGAAAATGCTACAGAAAGAAAAACAAATTATGATATAGGAAGAAATGAAAATATTATTAATTATAGAATAGCTCCTCAACTAAATGGAAATGCAGATATAGATGGAGTAACCGTAAAATTAACAACAACATTACCTAAAGGTCTAGAGTATGTAGCTGGTAGTTCTGATTATATAGAACCTGATATTATAAATAATTCAGATGATACAACAACACTAATATGGGAAATATATAACTGTTCGGTAGGAGAAAGTATTAGAACAATAGATTTTAAAGCTCATATCGATGAAGAAACAGCAAATGGCTCACAATATACAACACAAATAGTAATATTGGCAGACAAAGATAAAGTTGGAAATGCGGATGAAATATATCGAACTGTAACAAACACGATAACAGTAACTAATCTAGCAAGCCACAGATTATACAAAGAAACTGACAATCCAATAGTAGAAAAGAATCAAACGATAAAATACCATATATCATATAAAAATAACACTGAAGAAAATGTACAAGATTTTCAACTGTTAGATATACTTCCTTATAATGGAGATATAAGAGGAAGTAATTTTAATGGAACGTATTTATTAGATCATTTAGAAATAACAGGTCAAAGTGGCTTGAAAACATTCATTTCAACAGAAGAAAATACTCGAAATTCAAATGTAAAAGATGAAAGTATAGGAATTGGAAGCGAATGGAAAGAAGTAGATATAAGTAATATAAAAGAAGGAGCTACAGCCTTTGCAGTAAAAGGAGAAATAAGTGCAGGACAAGGTGTTGATATAATTGTATATTTAACTCCAGTAGGAAATCAATCAAAAGATATCTATGTAAATAGTGTTACAGCACAGACGAATAAAGCTTCAGAAGAAATGACATCAACAGATATTCTAGTACAAGTGGTAAGTAGAAAGATACAAGGAAAAGTATGGGAAGACAGTAATAGAAATGGTGTGATAGATTCTAGCGAGAAATATT
>USBY01000058.1 GCA_900553015.1 uncultured Clostridium sp.
TGAATCCTTTATTGTTAATGTACTTTTGGCTGTATACACTTCTGCTATGAAATCTTCTACACTTACTTCTGGTTTAATATATCCATTTTGATTTTCATCCTGTGGTGTTTCTGTTTCTTCTATTTTTTCTTGTTCTACCTCATTTTCTTGTTTTTCTTCTGTTTTTGAATTAGTAGTATCCTCTTTAATTATATTAGTTTGGCTTTCATTGCTTTCCATATTTGTAACCTGTTTTTGTAATAATTTTAACTTTATTAATAAATCTTCATATGTAAAATTATTTCCACCCATTTGTACATTAGAATTACTATCTACATCATTTATTTGATTAAATACTAGTACATTATTGTTTATACTGTAGTATCTAATAGAATTTTCGGTAAATGCTATTATGCTATTTACTGGTATTGTGTATTCATTTGCTGTTGTACTTATTTTTATCTCATATAAATTGATATATATTTCATCTGCTGTTTTTACAAATATATATTCTTTCGCATCTGCTCTTTCTAAATTATTTCCATCATATACTTTTCCTTCACTTATACTTAAGTTTGGATATCCTGTTACTTGTTCAAAATCTTTACTTATTAATGTACTGTTTTCTGCTAAGTTATATATTGCACTATTATTATTTATATATATTGGATAATTTAAATTGATTTCTGTTTTTTCTTTACTTCCTACAAAGTAATCATTTAGTTTCTTAAATATTGTTCCTTGCTCTTCTATTTTTGTTAATTCTATATTTTTATTAGTTGTTGAATCTTCAGATGAACCCAATAAGTTCTTAGTTATATCTTTTCCACTTATTGCATAGCCACCATATTTAAAATTCATTATTGGACTATATTTTAAAAATATAAAATATATTAACGCTATTAATATAATTACTACTATTAATCCAATACTTAAAAATATTGGGTTTTTTACTATTTTTGAATTGCTTATTCTATTTTTAGCCTTTTCTAATATTTTCATTATTCTACACCTCCTACTTTTTCTGTATTATTTACTACTTTAAATTTGGTATAGAATAATTTTTTAAAACGCAAAAAGCAGGCTATTTCTAGCACCTTATTTTTTATTAGCACTATAAATAACCTGTTTGCCACGATACATAGAGTAGCTGAATTTGCTACTCTCCTTATTTTTCTAAACGTGCATGTGTGTGTGTGTGTGTGTGTGTGTGTGTGTGTACAGCGCCAAGGCTTACACGGTCTACTATTTTTTGCATTCCTTTAACCCCGCTTTACTGTTTCTTTATTCAATTAATTAAACCGACTTTAATTTGCAAAATTTCTCTTACAATTAATTTTATACTAATAAAATTTTTTATTTTTGTAAATACTGGTTTCCAACAAAAAAGTCTGTTCCTTTTACGCATAGTCTTTTTTGCATACTTTATTTACATTTTTATAACATTTTATTTTTGATCTAATATTTTCACTTTTTAATTTAAATTTTTTCTACTTATTCCTTATTTCTTTATATAAATCGAGTAGGGAAAATTTAAATTAATTTTTCCCTCTCACACCACCAGTACGTGCCGTTCGGCATACGGCGGTTCAATTCAAAATTAAATATGTGCTACCTTTTGGTGGTAATCCAAAATGCTGATTAAGCCTCGCTTAGTCAGTATTTCCTTTGATATTGCTCTCTTTACAATAGATTTAGTTGCTACTTTTTGGTAACAATCTCCCCAATATGCAACTTTATGTGCAATCCAATTTTCAACTCCAAGTTTCTTCAATCCCCACAATCTTTTCTTAGGCACTTTCCACTGTTTCCATATTACTACTCTTATCATTGTTCTTAAATGTTCATCTATCTTCTGTAATACAGTTTTCATTGAACCTATGCGAAAGTAATTTACCCAACCTCTTATTACTTCATTTGTTTTCTTAATTCTATATGTTAAGTCTACACTCCAACTTCTTTTACATAATGCTTTTAGCTTTCTTTTGAATTTCATTACAGCCTCTTGATGTGGTCTTGCTTTCCAGCCTTCTTTACTTTTCCAAAATCCAAATCCAAGATATTTGAGTTTGCTTGGTGGTGTTATTTTCGTTTTTGTTACGTTTACTTTTAGACCAAGTTTCTTTTCTATCCAGTTTGTTATGGAATACATTACTCTTGTTGCTGCTGCTTTACTTTTTAACACAATTACTACATCATCTGCGTATCGTGTAAAACGTTGTCCTCTACTTTCAAACTCTTTATCTAACTCATTTAACATTATATTACTTAGCAATGGTGATAGATTCCCCCCTTGTGGCGTTCCTATTTCTGTTGATTCATATCTACCTTTATTCATAACTCCTGCTTTAAGATATTTTCTAATTAGACTTTCTGTATCTCCGTCGTGTATTACTCTTCCCACATAGCTCATTAATTTGTCTTGTGGTACATTGTCAAAGAATTTCTCTAAGTCAATATCCACTATCCATATATATCCGTCATTAAAATATTCAAGTAATTTAATTATGGCTTGTTCACATCTTCTATTTGGTCTAAATCCATAACTGCTCTCGCTGAATATTGGCTCAAATATTGGTGTTAATACTTGCGCTATTGCTTCTTCTCTCCCACACCTCACGATGTGAAACTTGCAAGTCGCTTAAGAGTTCGTCGGTAACTACGCCTCAGTGGACTTTCACCACAGAACATTGATATGCCCGTCATACAAAAGTAGAGCAATAAAACTTATTTCTATTGCTCTACTACACACACTTAATTTAATTATTTAAATTTGTCTTTACTTTAGCAATTTTTTTGCCTCTTAAGTAATTTTATTAAAGTCGGTTTTATTATTACTTAAGCTTTATGCTTTTAGGTACACACACTTTTACCTATTTAAGCATTTTT
>USBY01000059.1 GCA_900553015.1 uncultured Clostridium sp.
ATATTGTATGCAGGTCATTAACGAAGTTCATGCATTTTCATTTCTATGTAAACCATTGGAATATGATAAACTGGAATTGCAGATATTGGAACTTCTGAATCAACTGCCGGATGCCATAGTAGAAAAGAATTTTTATAAAGTGACTGACAGCAATGGAAAAGAGTATCTGTCGATCAAACTGAAACTGAGGGATATTTTATATTTTGAATACATAAAAAGATCCAGAAAAGTACTGATAGCATTGTCTGATATTACATATGAGTATGATTGTATCTTTGAAAAACTGGTTGAAGAACTGCAACCATATGATTTTGTTGTGAATTGTAGAGGAAATCTGGTTAATTTAAGGCATATTGAAAAAATAAAGGACTTTATTATTTATATGGATAATGGAAAAGAACTTCAGATTGCACAAAGGAGAAGCAACGATTTTAGAGAAGAAGTAAATAAATTTTTGCAGAGAAATTCATAGGAGGAAAAATGAATACGATTTTACTGGTATTATGTAATGCACTTTCATGTTTTATAATAAGTACGATATTATTTCAGTTTATGAATGGAAAGTATAAAAAGAGTAGTCGAAATAGATATGTATATATTGTGATTGAGACTACCACAGTAATATTTACATTCTGTATAAATATGCTCAATCATTCCATATTAAATCTAGTAGTCTGGGGCGTTTTGACGGGGATTATAGTATATGTTCTGTATTATGAGGATATAGATAAACCCTTAAGACGTATTATTGAATGTGAAGCATTAGTATTTTGTATGTCTGTCTGTGAATCATTGGGAGTGATTCTTTTACAATGCATTTTGCAAGCCGCAGATATAAAAAATGTGAATGAAACGATGCTTTATTGCCTTGAGGTAACATTTTCAAAGGTGATACTTATTTTTTTGTATTACACATTCATAAACAGGTTTGTGAAAAAAAGTGATGTCCCTTATTCAAAGACACGGTACATCATGTATGGAATTATACTTCTATACAGTCTGATTAACATGAGTGTAATTGTAGAGAATTTTAAAAATGGAGAAGAAAATTATTTGTGTGCAGTCAACATGGGATGTATTGTTCTGGCAGATTTATACCTTTTATATTTTGTAAAAATGGCAGATGAAAAGAACTATTACGAAAAGCAGTTGATCGCATTAGAGCAGCAGGCAAAGGTACAATACGAATACTATTTGACCCAGGCAAAAAAGTATGATCAAACCATTCAGATATTACATGATGTAAATAAGCATATTAAAGCAATCGAAGGGTTATATGGTGCAGAGCAGGAAAAAACGGCAGGAGAATATGCAACAAAGATCAGAGAGTTGTTGAAGCCGCTTATTCCGGTTCAATACACAGAAAATCCGATCTTGAATATACTTCTTACAGATAAAGAATCTGTTATGAGAGAAAAGGGGATTTCAGTAACAATAAAGGTAGATAATGTGAATTTGAATTTCATTGAACCAATCGACATTACAACTATTTTTGGAAATTTATTAGATAATGCGATTGAAGCAACAGAAAAGCTGAAAGGCGAGAAATATATTTGCATTAAGATTGGTTCATATCATAAGATGATAGTTGTCAGCATTGAAAATAATTGTAATGAAGTAAAGTGGAGAAATGGTTTTCCAGTATCAAATAAAGGAAAAAATGGTGGAATAGGATTGCTGAATGTTCAGAGCAGTATAAAAAAATATGATGGAGATTTAACATTGAAGAATGATGGAAATAAATTTGCTGCTGAGTTATTCCTTAATTCATAAAAGAGCATTTTTGGCTATTTTTTTGTAAAAAGTCTTACTTCGTGCAAAAAAATCGTACTTGGTGCAGAAAAGGTAAAATATCAGAAGGGGTGTGTCGATAGAAAAAAATAAAGTGGATGATACATATAAAAAATTTAATGATGGGAGGTTTCGCTTATGTCAAGAATTACGGACTACGGTTTTTTATTTCAAACAACATTTGGAACATCAAAAACAAATTTGGTCAACAATATTCAGTTGTCCAAAATGAACAGCAGTTCTGTACAAAAACAATTAAAAGCAGCAGGGATTGACACAAACAGTAAAAAGTATAAAGCAGCACTGAGTGAGTAGATTCCGAATGACAGAGGAATGAAAATAATTGGAGGAAACGAAAAT